>NC_013422.1:577500-920500 GCF_000024765.1 Halothiobacillus neapolitanus c2
GATCCCTTAGGCAAATCCGGGGGGTCAATGCTGAGGCATGACGACGAGTCTCTACGGAGACGAAGTGATTGATACCAAGCTTCCAGGAAAAGCCTCTAAGCTTCAGATTATGAGCGACCGTACCCAAAACCGACACAGGTGGACAGGTCGAGAAGACCAAGGCGTTGAGAGAACTCGGGTGAAGGAACTAGGCAAAATAGCACCGTAACTTCGGGAGAAGGTGCGCCCGTGGTAAGTGAAGCGACTTGCTCGTGGAGCTGAAGCGGGTTGCAGTGACCAGGCCGCTGCGACTGTTTAACAAAAACACAGCACTCTGCAAACTCGAAAGAGGACGTATAGGGTGTGACGCCTGCCCGGTGCCGGAAGGTTAATTGATGGGGTCAGCGCAAGCGAAGCTCTTGATCGAAGCCCCGGTAAACGGCGGCCGTAACTATAACGGTCCTAAGGTAGCGAAATTCCTTGTCGGGTAAGTTCCGACCCGCACGAATGGCGTAACGATGGCGGCGCTGTCTCCACCCGAGACTCAGTGAAATTGAAATCGCTGTGAAGATGCAGTGTACCCGCGGCTAGACGGAAAGACCCCGTGAACCTTTACTATAGCTTTGCACTGAACATTGAACCTACTTGTGTAGGATAGGTGGGAGGCATTGAAACCCGGACGCCAGTTCGGGTGGAGCCAACCTTGAAATACCACCCTGGTATGTTTGATGTTCTAACCCAGGTCCGTTATCCGGATCGGGGACAGTGTATGGTGGGTAGTTTGACTGGGGCGGTCTCCTCCGAAAGCGTAACAGAGGAGCACGAAGGTTGGCTAAGTACGGTCGGAAATCGTACGGTTAGTGTAAGAGCATAAGCCAGCTTGACTGTGAGACAGACACGTCGAACAGGGTCGAAAGACGGTTCTAGTGATCCGGTGGTTCTGTATGGAAGGGCCATCGCTCAACGGATAAAAGGTACTCCGGGGATAACAGGCTGATACTGCCCAAGAGTCCATATCGACGGCAGTGTTTGGCACCTCGATGTCGGCTCATCACATCCTGGGGCTGAAGCAGGTCCCAAGGGTATGGCTGTTCGCCATTTAAAGTGGTACGCGAGCTGGGTTCAGAACGTCGTGAGACAGTTCGGTCCCTATCTGCCGTGGGCGTTCGAGATTTGAGGGGAGCTGTCTTTAGTACGAGAGGACCGAGATGGACACACCTCTGGTGTTCCGGTTGTCACGCCAGTGGCACTGCCGGGTAGCTAAGTGTGGATGGGATAACCGCTGAAAGCATCTAAGCGGGAAGCCCACCCCAAGATGAGATCTCGCTGGGACCTTGAGTCCCCTGAAGGGCCGTTGAAGACCACAACGTTGATAGGCTGGGTGTGGAAGCGCAGTAATGCGTGTAGCTAACCAGTACTAATGACCCGTGAGGCTTGACCATATAACGCCAAAACAGCTTGTCGACTGACAACAAACAAGATCAGTGTACTTGTAACCGCATTCACTTCACGCAGACAGAGCAATGACTCTGTTTGCAAACCCCTTTGCCTGGTGTCCATAGAGCGGTGGAACCACCTGTTCCCATCCCGAACACAGAAGTGAAACGCCGCATCGCCGATGATAGTGTGGGGTCTCCCCATGTGAAAGTAGGTCAACGCCAGGCTCCCCATTCAAAGCCCCCCGTACATATCCTGTGCGGGGGGCTTTCTTTTTTAGGCCTTAATGATAGAGTCTGTGGCCTAAGGAACCTCTGATTGAATCCTTCGTGGCCGAGACGGGCTTTTGAGGGATGAGTCGCAAGGCGCGGCGCGAAACGGGCTTGCGCCAGCTTCGCGTTAATGGTTATTCCATTCGTGAGCGGCGCAACACAGCGGGCTTACGCCAGTTTAATGCGAAGCAGGCGCAAGCCCGCGTAAAATCGCCCTCAAAAGCCCGTCCTATGCGGGTTGCCGCCCAAAAGACACAACACTTCGTTATCGGCCTTGGCATCGTAGCGTAAACTACGACCTTCGGCCTCTGCCTCGTTTTGCGGCTTTTGGATCAGCAACTCGGCTCACGAGGGATTCAATCAGAGGTTCCCTAAAGTGAGGTCTGAATATGTCGATGAATCAAGCCCGCTGGCTTGTTGCCACGTTTGTCGCTCTTGCTGTTTTGAGTTTTATTTGGGGCCATAACCCTGCTGAAGTTCGCCCCAAGGATACGGCTTCGGGCCCTGTTATTCCGGTGGTTATTCCTAATGACTGCACGATGAAGGGGACTGGTTGCGACTTGGCATTAGGTCACATTGGCCACGTGCTTGTACGGGCACCTATCGTGATCAAGCCTCTGGAGAAGTTTTCACTTGTCGTTGAACCGCAAGGTGAGGCCTCGAAATCAATGGGCGCGGTTTCTGTGGATTTTCAGATGGTGGGGATGGATATGGGCATCAACCGTTATCCACTGACCCGTACCAATAATGGGAATTATGCTCAGAATATCATTCTGCCTGTGTGCACAACGACACGAACGGATTGGGTGGCTGATCTTAGCTTTACGACGACGGCAGGTACTTTCGTAGCCAAAATACCTTTCGTTGTCGATCACCGGTAATCTGTTAATTTCTTCGCACTCTATTGCAGAGCATGCGCTAGTAAAGAAATTTCCTGCACAGTTAATGATTTCGCAATGACGCCCATCGGGTTGCCCTCTGTGACCGGGCGAGCATTAAATCGCCACGCGTTCATTTGGTGGATAAAGTAGATAGCGGGTTGCCCAGCAATGGGTGCGATTCCATCCGCATCACCTTGTCCGTTGTCTCCATGGCAGCTGAAGCAACTAGGTATACCCCGATTCGGCGCACCCACTTGCAATAATTTCGCCGCCTGAGGTGGGAGGCTCTGCAGATCGATGTGTGGTGAATGCGCGGTCTGATTCGCGTAGTACTCCGATACAGCCCGTCGCTGCGCGATACTCAGCTTTTGTGCATATTCCTGCATGATTCGGTTTGTTCGCTCTTCTTGTGCATACAACGTCATTTGCTGATCTAGATATTCTGCATTCATGCCAGCCAATCTCGGGTAGCCAGCTTTTAGATTTCCTTCGCCGTGGTCGCCGTGGCATATCGCACAGGCTGGAACGTCACCTGTTCCTTTTCTGGCTATTTTTTCGCCAATTGTATTGGTCGATGTCCCTGCAATAGCCAGAGGAGCGGCAGACAACATGAATAGGGCAGCGATAACCCACTTTCGATTGTTCATTGATAAGTTCCTTGTAACTGTCAACTGGATAGTGTTTTATTTGCTTGCCAGTTGAAGACGCTCGAGATGCTTCAAAGTTTCACCCAGCGCTACACTCAGATGATCGGTGGCCATATTGAGCGCCTCTGGCCAATCCCGTGCGGCCTGACCGTCCGCTCCATCGGTAATAAACTTCAGCGCGATGAACTCCGTGTTGTGATGCAGGCATGTTTTCGCCAGCGAATAGGCTTCCATATCGATGACTTCAAAGCTCAGTTCAGGGTGCCGTTCGCTGACAAAGCTATCTCCGGTGAAGCAAGTCGCCTGCTTCATCCCCGGTATGGCAAGGCTGCCTGTTAGGTGTGTTTCTTTTTCGAAGGGCGTTTGACCCAGATCAAAACCCAGCGCCGTTGCATTCATGTCATGTTGAAAGAACCGGGTGATACACACTGTTTCACCGGCTGGATACTGGTGTGATCCTGCCGAGCCCAAATTGATCACGATGGTATGTTCATTCGTCGTCGATAGGATTTCGCCCAACTTTATAGCCGCATTGATCTTGCCAACGCCAGTGTAAAGGATGGGTAGGCCGAACTGATCCAGACGGTTCCCAACATTCTCCTGTGGGAGTGCCATGACGAGGAGTATGTTTTTCTTCATCGTATTGTTCGCTGTTCAGTAGGTGAATAGGCTGCGAACCGGTGTGTTTGGCCAGGCGAATTGATTGAGGCCCGGGAGGTTGATCAAGGTGCCGATGCCTTTGATCTCGTGTCCGCACTGCGTACAGAGTTCGCACGTGCCCAGAAGCGTGCCGCCCGTGGCTAGTACGTCATCGATGATCAATACGCGCTGTGGATTCAGATTTGTAGCCATTTGCAGTTCGTCTTCACCGTATTCAAGTGTGTAGCGCACGCTGTGTCTGGGCGGCGGCAGCTTCCCCGGCTTGCGGACGATCATGAGCCCCTTGTTTTGGGCATAGGACATTCCGGAAGCCAGAATGAACCCACGGGATTCAATCCCCACGATGGCATCGATTTCTGCCCATTCTTCTGGTGAGAACTGGGCGGACAACATATCGATTGTCTCGCGGAAATGATGGTTCAGTAGCGGCGAGATGTCTCTAAAGATGACGCCGGGTTTGGGGAAATCGGGGATGGCTCGTACGGCCTGAGCAAGAGAGTTCGTTATTGGCATTTGGTCTGACTTTCTGGGTTAACAGGATGTTGAAAAAGGCCTTTCCTGCCCTTTTTCAACGCGCCACGCCCGGCACATGTCCGTGCGTGGCTTCGTCAAATCAAATATTTGCATATTTGATTTGCGCGTGAGGCATCCATGCCTCGCTCTAACAGCCCGTTTTTCAACGGCCTGTTAAGACTTCCGTAACAATACGTAAATTGCGCCTGTGCCGCCATCATGCGGCGGTGCTGAGCAAAAAGCGATGACATCATCCCTCTGAGGCAGCCAGTGGTTCACCATGCGTTTGAGTACGGGTACTTGCCCAATCGATCGGTTGCCTTTGCCGTGAACGATACGGACACAGCAGCGCACGTCCCGGCGTTGCTCAAGGAAAAACCGAGCGATGCTGTTTCTGGCTTCATCGATGCTCATGCCATGCAAATCGAGACTGGCCGCAACGCTGAATTGGCCGCGCCTTAACTTTCTCAACAACGGAGGAGGGCTGTCTGGTCGAAGATAACTCAGGGTCTCGCCATGTTCGATGGGCTCTTCCAGCGCGAATCCATCGGATAGGTGCTGATCGATGTAATCGCTGAGCCGCTCTGGAATCGCCTTCCTGCGACTGGGTTTTGGCGGTGCGTCATCAACCACAACACAAGCATTCGAAACCGGCTCAACCGAGCCTACTGCCTCGTGAAACAAGGCGATATCCTCGGGGGCGAGTGGTGCTGTTTTTTTGCTGCTTTTCGCCATTGCTCATGCCATGAAATAACTTTGTTTGATTTTAGTTCAAGTGCGAGGTGTAAAGCAGCCGCCGCACCGGTATCCTTATGCCCTCGTTATCGTTTGGATGCAAATTCATGAATATTCTGGTCAGTAATGACGATGGTTACCTGTCGCCGGGTATACGGGTTTTGGCTGAACGACTCAAAGCGCTGGGGCATGTCACGATTGTGGCACCGGATCGAGACCGTAGTGGCGCCTCCAATAGCCTGACGTTGAGCCGCCCGCTGCGTCCCCGACTGGTCGAGCCGGATGTTTGGGCGGTAGATGGCACGCCGACGGATTGTGTTCATCTGGCGATACAAGGTTTGCTTTCCGTGGTGCCGGACATTGTTGTTTCCGGCATCAACCACGGTTCGAACCTGGGTGATGATGTGTTGTACTCGGGTACGGTTGCCGCGGCTACAGAGGGCCGTTCGCTTGGGTTGCCGGCAATTGCCGTTTCCAACGCGGCACATCACCCGGAGCATTTGGGTGTCGCCGCCGATGCGGTCGTAGATTTGGTCTGCCGCCTGGTAAATCATCCCCTGCCCGCGTTCACTTTGCTGAATGTCAACGTTCCGGATTTGCCGGCTGATCGAATCAAACCCATGCTCGCCACCCGTTTGGGTCGTCGCCATCCTTCATCGGGGATCGTTCGCGATCGGGATCCTCGTGATCGGGAAATCTTCTGGATTGGTGCCGCTGGCGAAGGTGCGGATGCAAGCGAAGGTACGGACTTTGCCGCGGTCGCCGCCGGACACATTTCGGTTACCCCAGTACAATTCGATATGACGCGGCACAGTGCGATACACAATGTCGCCGATTGGTTGGCTGAACCCGTGTGTGCCTTGCCCAAATGACATCATCCGATTTTCCACGTCTGAAGAAGATACTGTCTTCCTCAGACAAGCCAGAATTGCGTGTGCCCGAGAAGACGCTAAAGAAAACAGCGCGTCGTGTTGAAGACGAGCTTCCCTCTTTTTCCAAGCAAGGCCCAGACTACACTTGGGCACGCGGAGCCATGGTTGAACGATTGCGGCAGCAGGGTGTATCCAACGCGAAGGTGTTGGCGGCGATGAATACGCTGGCACGCGAGGCATTTGTCGATGAGGCCCTGCGTATGCGGGTATATGACGATTGCTCATTGCCCATCGGGCAGGGACAGACACTATCTCAGCCTTATATCGTGGGGCGGATGTCCGAGTTGCTTCTGGGGGCGAGTATCCCAGTGAAACGGGTGCTGGAGATCGGCACCGGTTCGGGGTATCAGGCCGCCGTGCTTGCTCAATGTGGTTGTGCGGTGTTTACGATCGAAAGGATCGGGACCTTTCTGGAGGTCGCCAAGGCTCGGCATCGTCGTCTGGGGCTACTGAACATTCGTTATTTGCATCGGGATGGTTTCAAGGGGTGGCCTTCGCAAGCCCCATTTGATGGGATCATCGTGACGGCCGCGCCATCGAACATACCCGATGAGCTCAAAGCACAACTGGTCGATGGCGGGCGGCTTATTGTACCCGTTGGCTCGCAAGGTGAGGCTCAGAGACTCACCGTGATTACCCGTACCGAAAATGACTTTAGAAGTCAGTTTTTTGATGCGGTCAGTTTTGTCCCCATGCTTCCTGGAGAACAGTCTTGAGACTATTCGGCGCTCTTTACGATCGAGTTTTATCCTGGTCTGCGCATCGACATGCGCCGGTGGCACTGGGCGGGTTAAGTTTCGCTGAAGCTTCGTTTTTCCCGATTCCACCCGATGTCATGCTGCTTCCAATGGCCATGGCCCGCCCGCGCTGTTGGTGGCAATTTGCAACCATTGCAACCGTCTTTTCTGCCTTGGGCGGCCTGTTCGGGTATTTGATCGGCTGGCTGGCAATTGATTGGCTGATGCCCTATATCCAGCAATGGGGCTATGGTTCGGTTTTTGAAAAAGCCAAACTGTGGTTTCAGGAATGGGGATTCTGGGCGATCATCGTGGCGGGGTTTTCGCCCATTCCCTACAAGGCGTTCACGATTACGGCCGGGGCATTAACCATGAATCCAGCCTTGTTTTTTGTCGCTTCTTTGGTCGGTCGCGGCGGGCGGCTTTATCTGGTCGCCGGGTTGATCGCCTGGGCCGGACCGAAGATTGCCCCTAAACTTCGTCACTATATTGAGTGGCTGGGTTGGTTGACGGTCGCTTTACTGGTCATCGCCGTGATTCTATGGCGATGGATGAAACACTGAACGGATGGAGTGCATTATCCCATCGTGAATCAGTTATCGTGTCTTGCTGCCCATGTAAGGCCCCTGTACCGTTTGGCATGGGTCGGGTTGCTGCTTGGCGTGATGACCTTGTCCGGCTGTGCCACAGGGTCTCATTTTGACCGATGGGCAGGGCACGATGCTTCGGCCATACGCGTTCGACCGGGCGACACGCTGTATTCCATTGCTGTTGCGAATGATCTGGATTGGCGTGACGTTGCACGTTGGAACGGCATCCGCAATCCGCGTGATTTGCGAGCGGGGCAAATATTGCGACTGACCCCACCGGGGCAAACTGCGCGTGCCGCCACGAGGGTGACGACGAGAGCCGTTCCGCGTAAACCTCCGGCCGCGAAACCGGCCTCGCGATCAGCCTCAACCCAATCCAATACCACCGTTTCGGCGCAAGGCGTGATCTGGAAGTGGCCGGTTAACGGACGTGTTCTTAGTCATTTCATCGACCAGAGTAACCAGCAAAAAGGCTTGATCCTGGGGGGTGCGATTGGCGAACCCGTTCGTGCCAGTGCAGCCGGAGAAGTGGTTTATGCGGGCAATGGTCTGCCTGGATACGGCAATCTATTGATTATCAAGCACAATTCGACCTGGCTATCGGCATACGGTTACAACCGCAGTCTTCTGGTCAAAGAGGGGCAGACCGTTCGGGCAGGTCAAGTCGTGGCGACCATGGGGCGGCGAGATGGCCGCGCAAAGGATAAAACCGGCAGTTTGCTGTTTCAGATACGTCGGGATGGTAAACCAGTCGATCCCATGGCCTACTTGCCCAGTCGCTAGCACCCGCCCGAATTAACGCTCATTTTCTGTAGGCTAATTGTTACGCCACAAAAACGGTTGAACCTGTTCCGGGTTTTTCAGGATGATCTGCTGGATTTTTGGGTCGGGGTGTTGTCGTTCGGGTTCAATTTGCATCAACCGCAAGAAGTAGGGCAGCAAGGCCTGACGAACGGGCTCGCAACGTGTTCCATCGATCATTCCGTAGTCTTCGGCGAGAATCTTTCGCTGACTTTCCGGCAAGCCCGGATGCGGCTCGATGATAACGTCAATAGTTTGATGCCATGCCTCATCGTGATCACCCGAGATCGCAGTTTCATTCAGCAATTGGGGTGGCTCTCCCCTGAATCGTGCCAATACGAAATCACGGTATGCCTGATGCGTGTCACTGAATGCGCGTACATGCCAGCGAAAACCACTGAACACCAAATGATGCGGTGAGAGCGTCAACTCGGTTGGTTCATTGCGATTCATGGACTGGTACGCCGCCTTGAGTTTTCGTTTTTGGTAGATGGCCTGACTCACTACCCTTAAAACCGACCAATCCAATTGCCGATCCAGTGGCTGTACCACCTGTATGGCTGGCAGTGCGGCAGACAGGGTAACCACGGGTGTTTGTTGTGGATTGACCACCTGCAGGGCATTGAGTACATCCGTGGCCGAACCGGTGAGCAATAGCGGGGTGAACGCGTCTCCTGCTTCATAATATTTCAGCGATTTGTTGTACTTGAGGTTATCGGGGCGAAGGCTCATGTACACCGCGAAATCTTTGGATGCCTGAGCTCGACTGATGCTGAACGTCTCGACGAGTGCCTGCGTGCGTACCCAACCCGTGAGCAACAGCGTGCTTTCCAAGAGCGTGAGGCGTTGTCGTACATCCCATTTCAGAGCCGCGATTTCAGCGTGATTGACCATAGTCTTATGTGTGTGCCTTAAGGTGATTTGCGCGTCATTGTGCCGTAAACGCAACATGTGTCAATAAACTTGACTAAATAATGTTGACGCACCTTGATAAAGTGTCTACTATCTATTCGTGTAAATTAAGTAGACATAATTTGGAGATTGATCATGAATCACGTACTTGATACCACTGCACGTACCACTTCGATTGACTGGGCAGCAGTTTATGAAGCTTGTCGTCTGCATCTTGTCGGCATTCCTTATGTGCATTTTATTGAGGCACCAGAAGAAACCTTGAATCGTTTGGGGATGCATGACGCATTGGAAATTATGGCGGCCGGGTTTCTGCCGTTGTTGCCCGCCCAAGCGAAGGTTCGGCAGGAAATCGATGCCCCAAAGCCTGTTCCTAAGGTTTCGATGGCCCGTTTTGATAATAAAAAAATCACGCTACGAGCCCCTGGTGTTCGGGGGTTTTCCAAGTGGGTGCCCCGTGCCTCTTGAGTTGAGCGAGCGGCGTGAGCGGTCAGAACAATCGAGCGCGCTTGAACAGGTAGATGAGAACGGCAGCCAGTGAAACCAGAAACAGGGTGAAGATACTAAAGGCCCACGGATGCCCATCATTCCCGGGAATGCCATCAATATTGACTCCGAACAGGCCGGTAATGAATGTCAATGGCAGGAAAATAGCTGACAGTGCAGTCAGAAAGGTCAGTTGTTTGTTCAGTTCATTGTTAGAGCGGGTCTGCAATTGTTCCTGAATAATCCGCATTTGGTCGCGGGAGGCGTCCAGTACCTCAAGATAGCGAGTCAGTCTGTTTTCCGCCTCTCGAAGGCGCTGGATAGGCCCTTTCTTCATCCAGATCAGGTGGCTGCCGATAACGGAAAGCAGGGCGTCCCTTTGCGGGCCAAGGTAGCGACGTAACGTGAGAATCATGGTGCGAAGGTCAGCCAAGTCACGGTCGGATACCGGTTCGACATCCTCACTGATCAGCATGATTTTTTCGTAATTGTCGGTGAGTTCGTCAATTTCCTCGATCGTATCCAGCATGTCCTCGTTCAACAATTCAACAAGCCGCGTGACAAATTGACCGGCATCTTTGGGCGCATTGTTGGTTTCCATATCGCGCTGCAAGGTATTGACTGCCCGCAAGCTGCGTAAATGAGTACTGATGATCAGTTTCGGCGTGATCCAGAGCCGGATGCCGATCATATCGTCTGGTTCTTGCCCCGGGTTGTGATTGATGCTGCGCAGCGTCAGCAGCAGTCCTTGATCGAGAATCAGGGCGCGTGGCCGAGTCACTTCTGCCAACAGGGTGTCCTGAACCGTACTGTCCAAATCGATTCGGCTGCGTATCCATTCCTGGGTTTCTGGCCGTGTGTAGTTCAGGTGAATCCAGACAGGCCCCGCGCATGGTGTTTCATCTGAGAGGGTAAGCAAGCGCGCTGTGCCGTCGCCCTGCAAATGCCAGGTATAGAAATCGGTAGTCACTAGGAATGCTCTCAATCGGGTGATGAATGGCAGTTAGAAGCCAAGGTACGGGCTATAAACCCGGGAAAGCTAAGATTTGACTGCCCTGTGAATGGTGTAGTTCTGGCCTTGCTTTATTTTTTCGTAGTTGCCGAACTGTTCCTTGAAAGTTCGCTTGAAGTAGTCGCGAAGCCCATTGATGCTCACAAACCAGATATCTCCACCAGGGTTGAGCGCCTCGGCAGCATCCCAGAGCATGATTGACCACATTTCCTTGCCCACCTTGGCGGGTACGTTCGATACGATGCGATCCACGTGTTGACCGCGCAGGGCATCAAGGCCGTTGCTGGGTTTGACGACAACGTTGTTCAGTTGATTGCGTTTGGCATTGCTTGCCGCAAACTCGCAGGCGACGAAATCTTTGTCGAGCAAAATCACGTCAGCCTTGGGTTGGGCCTTCGCGAGGGCCAGCCCGATCGGGCCATAGCCACAACCTAAGTCCACAATAGTCTGGCCGGGTTCCGGCGCATCCAGAAACCCCATCAGTAAGCGCGTGCCCTCATCAATTTCACGCGGAGAGAATAAACCCCAGGTGGAATGCAGCGTGAGCGATTTATCCATCAGCGTGGTGGTTTGAACCAGATCGGCACGAAGTTGGGCTATTTCTTGGGACGTAAGCATGACAAGACCAGATGTGGCGGGAATTACGGTGTCTATTTTAGCTTGAAGTCACCCGTGATGCGGACTTCTTTCATGCAAGCTTTTGGCAGGAAGCGCACAGACCATGCAGTTCGATGGACTGGTGTGTCACTGTGAATTTCTCCGCATGCGTGAGCGCGCTCAGGATACCATTGAGGGCCTCGCTGGCGGCTTCGTTAATTGTGCCGCAACGGTCGCAGATCATTAGAATGGCTTGATGTTGCGTGTCCGGATGATGACAGCCAATGAATGCATTCAAACTCTCGATGCGGTGAATCAACCCGTGTGCCAGCAAAAAATCAAGTGCGCGATAAACGGTGGGCGGCTTGATCAGACTGCCTTCGCTTGAGAGCCGTGCAATCAAGTCATAGGCTTTTGTCGCCTCGTGATTCGCCCAGATTTCCATCAGCACGGCGCGCCGAATAGGTGTTAGTCGCGCACCCCGCGCAAGACATACCGCTTCAGCGTGAGCAAGTGCGGAGGTGGCGCAGACGTGATGATTTTGACAAATCATGGAGACCAGTCGTGTCCTTCGTGTGAAGCGGCAGTGACTCAGCCCTGAGAGGGTAGAGTACTGACGGTGGCATCAGGATTGTTGCAAACAGATAAGCAAATCCAGGGCGTTATTCAAAGAAATAATGATCATGGTATTGAAGTTTTTCATTCCACTCACCAAGATCATAGCAGGAGTCATGGTCTGTCATAGGACCCAATTGCTTTCTTATACAAGAGAGAGCGCAAAATAAAGAGATTAGTAAAGATGAAATCAAATACAGAACGTATGCCCCGTCGACGCTTTTTGCAATCCGTAGGTTTCGTGGCCGGAGCGACCATGTTGCCAGCTGCTTTTTCCGCACGTGTTTTTGCAGAGGAGAATCTGGTTATTGCCGGTCCGAAAGTGCCTGATATCAAGCCTACTCCGTTATCTGAGAACGTATTCTGCATTGTCTCGCCATGGGGTTTTCCCTCTGTTGAGAATCAGGGGATGATGAGTAACGTGACTTTTGTGAACACGAAAAAAGGCGTGGTCATTATCGATAGCGGCGCTTCCCGACAAATTGGCGAGATGGCATTGCGTCAGATCCGTCAGTTGACCGAGGCCCCCGTGGTGGCGGTCATCAATACGCATTATCATGGCGATCACTGGTTGGGTAATCATGCCTTCGTGGCCGATAATCCTGACGTATCGCTCTATGCGCACGAGAAAACCATTTCGGCCATCAAGACCGGGCAAGGTGAGTTCTGGCGCAACCTGATGGAACGCTCGACCGACAACGCCACCATTGGTACGGCAGTCACTCCGCCGACACTGGCATTGAGCCATGGCGACGTACTCGATTTCGGCGATACAAAAATCAAGGTGCATTTCTACGGTACGGCACATACGCCCTCCGACATCAGCCTAGAGATCGTGGGGCAGAATCTCGTTCATGTCGGTGATGTCGCGATGGATAATCGAATCGCATTCATGGACGATGGCAGTTTCCGCGGGACATTCAAAAATTACGATGCGCTGGAAGCAGCGGTGCCAGATGCATTGTGGATTCCTGCGCACGGGCATCCCGGCAAGCAGGTTCTTGAACACAACCGGGAATTGTTCGAGGGAATTTACCAGTCCGCTGAAAAGGCTGTCGAGCAGATGGGCGGGCAGGAATTGGCCAAATCTTTGGCACTTGAAGATCCCCGTGTGAAAAAATACGCACCGGTAACCAAAGGCTTCGACGAAAACATAGGGAAGTACACTTCACTTGCTTACCTGGAAGCTGAGTCGGCATCATTCTGAAATGCCATTGAATGATAAGACCTTTGGCGCATGAATAGAGGGGGCGAATGCTTCAATCAAACATATCGATTGGGCGTTTCCCCTTTACTTAGGCTAAAAGGTCTAATGGCATAAATAGTTGAGAAAAGGAGTGATACATGTCTGATGGTACGTTGGTGCGCCCGCTGTGGCCGCCCTTGGTTGCCGGGTTGGTGCTCGGATTGGTCCTTATCCTTACCTTTGTCCTTGTCGGGAATGGCGTGGGTGCATCGGGCACGTTCGCTAGTATTGCAGCCTGGTTGGGGATGCAGATTGCACCGGCGGCAACGGAATCCAATGGCTATCTCGGCGGCATGGTTGCGAATGGTGCCAATCCGTTCGCGAGCTGGATCGTCGTGGAAGTTGTCGGGGTGGCCATCGGCGCGCTTCTGGCGGCTGTCAGCGCAGGTCGGTTCAAACTGAAAGTCGATACGGGCGCCGGCAAAATCGGGGTTTGGCCGCGTCTTGCCCTCGCCTTGATCGGTGGCGCGCTGGCTGGTTTCGGTTCACGTCTGGCCGCGGGGTGCACCAGTGGTGTGGGTTTGTCCGGTACTACGATGCTGGGAATAGGTGGCTTCATATTCCTTGTGGTTTTCTTTTTTGTCGGCCTTGGTTTGAGCGCACTGCTGCGGAGGGTCTGGTAATGGATTATGGGGTAGCGGGTACTGCATTGGCCTCCGGGATTTTGTTTGGCTATGTATTAGAACAGGCGGGCTTTGGATCGCCGTGCAAGTTGACGGCCCAGTTCCGTCTGACTGACTGGTCTGTTTTCAAAGTCATGTTTACGGCCATCATCGTGGCTTCTCTGGGTATTCTTCTCCTGCAAACCGGAAATTACTTCGGTTCCAAGGGATTCTTCGTGCCAACCACGTTCCTCTGGGCAACGGCTTCCGGCGCTGCTCTGATCGGTGCCGGTTTCGCAATCGGGGGCTACTGCCCTGGCACGTCGGTTGTCGGTTTCATGTCGGGCCGTATCGATGGTCTGGTCTTTATGGCGGGTATGGTGCTGGGGATTTTCGGCTTTGCTTATGTCTACGATAGTGCACTTATTCAGTTTATCCTGCATTCGGCGCAATTCACTGCAAAAACGTTGCCGCAGTATCTCGGTGTTTCGCCTTGGTTAATCTGGGTCGTTATGGTGTTGGTCGCCGTGGGTGGTTTCGCGTTGGGTCGAGTGCTTGAGCGGCGCGCTCATGGCGTAATTACTGCCGAAGATATCGTGGATGGTACTGATCCGACTCTTTCCTCTGATGAGCAGGGAAGCGCGGTACAAGGTAATCTCGGTTCGCGTGCGGCTTAAGCATCCACCGATCGTGCTCAAGCTTAGTGGATTGAACTCATTGTATTTGAACAATAATTTAAGAGGGGATTTGGATAATGACTCAACAGGATAAAAAAATGACGCGTTCAAAATCACGACGTTTTCTGTCCGCTTCTGTTCCAGCGCTGGCAGTAGCTATTACCGCGGCTGCTGTGGCGCCTTCACCGGTGAGTATGCTGTCTGTTATTCCCGCAGCTCAGGCCCGAGGTGAAAATCCGTGCGCACCAGCCAGCCGTGGTGGCAACCCTTGTGCGCCTGCCAGTCGCGGTGGGAATCCCTGCGCACCGGCAAGCCGTGGTGGCAACCCTTGTGCGCCAGCCAGTCGGGGTGGGAATCCGTGCGCACCAGCGAGCCGTGGTGGCAACCCTTGTGCACCAGCCAGTCGCGGTGGGAATCCGTGCGCACCAGCGAGCCGTGGTGGCAACCCTTGTGCACCAGCCAGTCGCGGTGGGAATCCCTGTGCACCAGCGAGCCGAGGCGGCAACCCCTGCGCCCCTGCGAGTCGTGGTGGCAATCCCTGTGCGCCGGCAAGCCGTGGCGGGAATCCTTGCGCCCCCGGTGGCCGATAATTCGGATTGAATCCGAGCGACTCATATGAGTGCTAGATCGGTACATGCTCGAGGGCGCTCCGTGTCATGAACTCTACCCTGAGCAGTCTGGACGATTATCAAGCTTGGATGACTCAGCTTTCTGAGCCTGATTTCGATGAGCTCGTATCGGTTGCCCAGGAGTTTTTCGATATCAATCGGTCGCTGAGTAATGATCACCAAACGATTCTAGATGAATTGCTCAAATATGAGGACGACTCGCCTGTAATTCGCTGGCAGCACTACCCAGCGGATGATGTTCAAGATCCGGATACAGGGGCGATGTATTACTATCATGCCCATGCCGCTGACGAGCGCCCGCAGGATGAGCATGGCCATTTTCATTTGTTCATTCGCCCTGAGCCGAGTGCCCAATTCAGCCATGTCGTAGGTGTTTCAATCGATGCGCGTGGTGCCGTGCGCTCCCTGTTCACAACCAATCGTTGGGTGACGGACGAGTACATTCGACCTGCGGTTGATTTGGTTTCAATGCTGCCTGACGCCTTTGTCGTTAATCGTGCACGCCCATCCTGGTTGGTTTCCCGTTGGTTGATGATGTTGGTTCGATTGTGCGAGCCACAGATTCGACGGTTACTCAACGCTCGGGATGAGTCTCTGGGCTGGACGGGCGATGGCGAACTGCCCGTCGATGTTGCCGAAGATCGCTCGAAGAACGTTTTGAGCGAAGAATTTATTGATATCTATGCGGTATTAACGTTGGTGCAACAGGTTGGACTGCAGCGTTATTCGGCATAAAAAAACGCGCATTGTCACTATCGGGTCAATGTGTTTTGATAGGTGATGCAACTTTCTGGTTTGCATCTCACAGGGTAGTTGGATGCGCCGTAGGCTATCTGACAGTTAATTGTTGTAAAGAAGGAGTTTAGACGAATGAATTTCAAGAAGTTTGTGTTTGTGCCTGCCGTGATCGCGGCATCTTTTGCGGCGCAAGCTGCATACGCAGTAACTGTGCCGGGACCGCTCGTTGATCCGGCTTGGCTAAACGCCCATTTAAAAGATGTGAAGGTATTGCAGGTCAGTGGAACGATGAAGTCGTTCACTACCGCACCTGAAATGAAAGAAATCAAAGGCAAGAATGTTGCTGTTACGGTGAGCGGCCACGTGCCGGGCGCATCGTTCGTCGATTTCAAGACGGTTCGAGTCAGTCGTGATATTGATGGCAAGATGGTCAAAGGTGTAATCCCCGATAAAGCAGCATTCGAGAAGCTGGTTCAATCTTGGGGTGTTAACAAAGGCCAGCCGATTGTCATCGTGCCCAAGGGGCTTTCCACCCCCGATGTTGACGAAGCGACACGTTTGTACTGGCAATTGAAGTACTACGGTCAGGACAATATGGCCATTCTGAACGGTGGTATGGCTCAATGGCTGGCTGATGGCATGCCTGCTGCCACGGATGCGCCCGCTGTTTCGGCTGGTAACTGGGTTGCATCAGCGGAACGAAAAAACATTCTGGCAACCTATCAGGAAGTCAAAAAGGCTGTTGAGCACCCAGGCGCAGTCGAGTTTGCTGATGCCCGTCCAACTAACCAGTATATGGGGGTTTTTACCAAGCCAAAAGAGCTACCTGGACACTTGCCTGGCGCAAAAAATGTACCACCTGATTTGTTGACAACGGCGGATGGCGCCTCTGCCCGCTTTTTGCCTAAAGCCAGTTATGAATCCATGTTTAAAACGGTTGGATTAAATTCAGGTAAAGAAATCATCGACTATTGCAACACAGGTCACTTGGCATCTGGTCTCTGGTTTGTGACCCATGAAATCGTTGGTGATAAGAAAGCCCGTCTTTATGACGGCTCTATCGTTGAGTACAGCATGTACGATGGCGCCAAGATGAATGACCCAGCTATGCTGGGAAAATAATCACCAGATAACTCGGTATTTTTGTCGAGACACTAAAAAAGCGCCTTTTCCGGGCGCTTTTCTTTTGCTGCAAATTCGCCAATGAGTTGAGTAATAAAAAACCCGCTGAGCATAGCGGGTTTTTAGTTTCTTATCGACGGCAGGCTGACTTGTCAGGCGTTACGTCTTTCAATCATGTTGTGGATGATTGGAGTAAGAATCAAATCCATTGCGTAGCTCATTTTGCCGCCGGGCACGACGATGGTGTTGTAGCGCGACATAAACGAATTTGGGATCATCGACAGCAAGTACGGGAAATCGGCACCGGCTTTTTTAGGATTACTGAAGTGGATGATGACCAAGCTTTCATCGGGCGTTGGAATGTCACGCGTGATGAACGGGTTTGAAGTATCGACAGTCGGCACGCGCTGGAAATTGATATCCGTGCGCGAGAACTGCGGCGTGATGTGGTTTACATAGTCCGGCATCCGGCGAAGAATGGTATCCACCGTCGCTTCCGCAGAATAGCCACGTTCAGCGTTGTCACGGAAGATCTTCTGGATCCATTCCAGGTTAATGATGGGGACAACGCCCACACCCAGGTCCACATGTGCCGAGGCATCGATCGAGTCGGTTTTGACCAGACCGTGCAAACCTTCATAGAAAAGCAAATCCGAGCCAGCTGGGATATCTTCCCAAGGGGTAAACTCCCCGGGTTTAAGATTGGTATTCAAGCGAGCATTGTGTTCGGCGGCTTCTTGATCACTGTGGATGTAGTAGCGCTTTTTGCCCGTGCCTGACTCGCCGTAGGTTTTGAACAGCTCACCCAATTTGTCGAAATGGTTGGCTTCCGGGCCGAAGTGGGAGAAGGAGAAATTGCCAGCGGCTTCCGCTTTTTTGACTGCTTCTCTGAATTCCATCCGTGACAAGCTGTGGAAGCTATCGCCTTCGATCACCACAGGCGAGAGCGATTCGCGACGAAATACGTGCTCAAAAGCACGCTTAACAGTGGTGGTGCCAGCGCCGGACGAACCGGTGACAGCCACAACGGGATGCTTAACAGACATGGCTTCTCCTTAATAAAACAAATTGAAAATCTTATTGAATCAAAGCTAGCCCACTGGCCTTGCAGCATGCCAACTTTGATTGAATAAGATCCCTGATTCAACAAAAACCAAGCCAGTAATTCTAGGCTTTTATCACTTGTCTCACAAGCCACCGTTGAACTTAGCGTCAACGCGAAGTAGAAATGTCCCTTTTTCCTGTTTCGTTTCCGTTACCGGATCGCATTGTTCCCATCAGTAGCGGACTTGCCGATGGGCGCCTTTTCAAGAGTGATTCGCTGCTGTTGCATGTCCTCTGATTGGCTTGATCTGTTTTGCAAGCGCCATTTAAACCCGTGCATTAACCGCCTGCCTTCGTGCTTTTTGTCATGACTGTAAAAGCCATTTTCCGTTTGCGCCAGAATAAGTCCTAGTGACCATCAAAATGCTGGTTAATCGATTTCATCCGCCGTCAGCAGCGCCATCACCTGTGCTCTTAGCGCTTTCTTTTGATTCATCATGCCCATCCAAAAACATCCGTCTCTTTTATACACAGACGCTGAGCTTACTCACTCAGGGAGTATTTATATTTGGGACAAAGGGGACATTACTACTTTGCGCTGACACTACGTCCAATATTCTTGACAAAAAAAAACTGAAAGGTATTATACCCGCCACCCGTAAATAACGGGGCTATAGCTCAGCTGGGAGAGCGCCTGCATGGCATGCAGGAGGTCAGCGGTTCGATCCCGCTTAGCTCCACCAATCGAAGATTTTAAAACGTCCAGCAGAGTTCTAAAATCTTAACTAAACCCGCATTGAACCCTAGGTTTGCGGGTTTTTTTACGCCTGTAGTGTTTCAAGTCATCCCATTGCAGCCCAGTCATTCTGGGGATATCAACGGGCTAACTCTGATCTTGGATGTTTTGTCGTCGAAGAAAATCAGAAGAATTCAGGTGGTCATGTAACCGCACTTTCCTACCAAGCATCAAAGTGTAGGCATAGTTGTGGGCATGAACATTTTGTTTGTTTGAAATTCGCTTTAGAATCAAGCGGATATCACTGAATAGTGGCGGAGGATCAGGGATTCGAACCCTGGAAGGGGATAAACCCTTGCCGGTTTTCAAGACCGGTGCATTCAACCGCTCTGCCAACCCTCCGCGAGGGGGCGAATTTTGTATAAATCTGGTCTAGATGTCAATTCTTTTGTTGGAGTAAGGGTAGAGTTGGGCTTCGCCGAAGCTATGATATCCATGGTTGCTGACTGTGTTGTTTTCATGATACTGATGAGCATTCATTCTTCCAACAGTTAAAAAATACTTTATGGTAGATTGAGCTTGTGTTTTTGGTGTTTATGATTGAGGTACATTTCATGCGTGCGTTTGTCGCTGTTTCTATGGGTGTTTTGGCATTATCTTTGTCTGCGTGCAGCTCTACGCCAACTAAGCCTGCGGGCGCGGGCCAAGCGGGTGGAGCAACGGGTGCGGAGTCTTCGGGCATGAACGGTTCCGGTACGGATGAATCTGTACTGTATGCGAGTGCCCCGAAGGGCGACGCTGCAACTGTGTACTTCGGTTTCGATAAGTACAATGTTGACCCTTCTTATCGTCCGATGCTGCAACAGAACGCTGCTTTCCTTAAAGAAAACACACAGCGTCATGTTTTGGTAGAAGGCAATACTGATAACCGCGGCAGCCGTGAATACAATATCGCGTTGGGTGAGAAGCGTGCGGTAGCGGTGCGTGATACTTTGCTGGCTGATGGTGTTGCGCCCTCTCAGGTGGACGTCGTGAGCTATGGCGAAGAGCGTCCGGCTGTCGAAGGGAATAACGAAGCGGCCTGGGCGAAAAACCGTCGCGCTGATCTGGCTTACGGCAAGTAAGAAGTTCCGTTTCGTCGATTGACGGACTGACGTTTGAAATGAGCCGCCTTTACGGGCGGCTTTTTTGTGTCCGCTCGAATCGGAAGATGTGAAATGCGCTAACGGGCTTCGATGGCATCTTTGATGGGCGCGTAGATGATCTGGCTCAATTCGGTAAATTGTTTTTTGGCAAAGCTTTGGCCGTTGATGAGCGTCGAAAAGTCCGGCCAGAGCCGGGCGAGTGCTGGGCTGTTCGTGACTTCTCCCGGAACTTTCATGTTGCCCTCAAAGCATTCTCTGGCTTTTTTGAGCGCGGAATCTGTATTTTCCGGAGTCATTTCTTGAGCCAGCAAGCAGAACGCAGTTTTGCAGGCCAGCGGATAGGGGGCCTGCACGGCATCAAACCAGGCGTCGAGCAAGGTCAATAGATGCTGTTTTGCCATCTCTTTTTCAATGGGGGTGAAGCACAAGGTGCCAGTTTCGCCGATGAGATAGGTTTCCACTGATCCGTGCGTGAGCTGGGCGAGCAGATGAGCCGGCCACTGGGCAACGCATTTGTGCCATTCGATATCCTGACCTCGATGGAGTTTGCCTTCAATGAAAATCAGTCGCGCCAGGGTGTCGTTCGGGATTGATGACTCGGTGGAATATACATCTGGTACTGATGCTTCAAGCATGATACCTCGATCACTTCGGATGCTCAGTACCGGTGATTTAGCTGCGGTTTGATGGAATCGCAGGTTTAATTCAAGCCAGCGTTGCCATTGGTCGATCAACGGCAGAAGTTCGCTGTACTCGAATGCGGGGCTGACAATGGGTAATCGCCCACCGAGGCGTGCCTGACCATATTGTGTCGAGATGAGCGCGCTGATGTGTTCGATTGTGGGCGTCGTCATTTGGCTTGTAGCGTGCGCTTGTATGGCGAGTTGGTGACGCACACGGTCGTTGATCTCTTTTTTGAGTTGCCAACGTTGCAGGCCATCCAATTCGAAGGGTTCGTGATCTTCCAGTTCGGTCGCGGTGGGTCTTAGATAGACGCCAAACCGTTTTGTGAGCAGCGTGTGCGCGGGCGTGCGCAGGAAATCGCTTAAAGTATTCAGGGTGAGGGGTTCTTTGGGGAGCCAGATTGGTAGCTCGGTCTTTGAAGTGCCTTGAGTGCTGTCGTGCACGGCTCGCCAGTCGTTGGCGAAGGTGAACAGATCAGTATTGTCTGCCGAAAAATAACGGCGGCTGAATGGGTGCAGCGGGTGCTCTGTGGTCTGAATCTCGCTGCAGGAATGTGGCTCTGGCACTGCCCAGAATTGATCGAGATAGTCGCGCAGCTGGCTGACGAGCACGGAAGCCGGGCGAATCTTGTTGTTGTTGATGTTGCGGCCGACCCAGCTGATGGATAACCGTTCCCGAGCGGCCAGCAAGGCTTCGAGGAATAGGTATCGGTCGTCCTCGCGCCGTGCGCGATCACCCGGGCGGTAGCGGCCGTTCATGAGATCGAAATCGTTGGGTGTTTGACGCCGTGGGTAGTTCGCGTCGTCCATGCCTAGAAGGTAGATGTGTCGATAGGGAATGGCGCGCATCGGCATCAGGGTGGCAAAGTTAACGCCGCCGACAATGAACCGTTGATGCAGGCGATGTGGTTCAAGGCGATTGAGCCAGGCATGACGAACGGTTTCGATGTCGATTTCATTTTCGAACCCAGCCACGCTGCAGTCGGCGAGCCACCGTTCGAGCTCATTGTGCAAACGCGCCAGCGTATCCATTTCAATCTGGATTTCGGGTGAGTCCAGATGATTTTGAGTATCGGAAAGAGAGAAAAAATCGGTCATCAGTCGGCGTAAGCGCGCAACCCATTCCGTTGGTGTGCATTTTTCAGACAGGCGTTGGGTGTACTTGTCGAGTTGCTGGACCAATTGTGCCAGTTTGCCGACCAGTTCCGCGCTGATGCCATCCATGACGGGATGGGGTTCTATTTCATCCCAAATCGCGTTTTCGTCGCCACTCAAATAGCCGAGCAGGAGCCGATTCAGCCCGAATGCCCAGGTGTTTTGCTCCATGCCCGGTGGCACGCCAAACGCTTCACGATGCTGGGCATTTAGCCCCCAGCGAATACCTGCCGAATCGATCCAGTCATGCAGGGTGGTTAAATCCGTTTCTGAAATTCCGAATCGGGCAAGAAGCAGGGGGCTGCCCAGCAGATCAAGCAGCTCGCTTCTCAGCAGACGTGATGTCGGCAAGTTCAGTATCTGTTCGAGTGCATTGATCAGAGCGACCTGACCCGAAGCTGCTTGATCGGAAATGCTGAACGGTATGTGTTGCGGATCATCGCGGCCAAAGCGCCCGAAAATGGCGGAAATGGCCGGAGCGTATAGGCTCATGTCCGGCACCATCACGATGATGTCCGTCGGTTTGAGCGACGTATCGGCTTCGAATGCAGCGAGTAACTGGTCGTGCAGAATCTCGACCTCTCGCAATGGGCTGTGCGCAATGTGGAAATGCAGCGAGTGATCTTGGTCGGGCTCAAGGCGACGGTTTAGTGCGCGCAGTTCATCTGGGGTGCGCAGCTTGAGGATGTCATCTTGAATGAGCGTCAGCAGCGAGGATTTTGCAGAGTCGACAACCGTTGATTCGAAGGGCGTGAGTGTCAATGGATTGGCGGCGAGCTGAGCATTTTCCTCGAATTGATCCAGCAGGCGCATCAGATCGCGCCCCTGTCGGCCCCAGGCGGCCAGCAAGGGATGTGCATGTGCTGTTTCGTTTGGCGCGGATTTGTAGGGTCTTCGGCCTTGATAGCGTTGTGCGAACAACTGGTGTCCGTCGATGATATCGCCCCAATAATATTCACAGGGATTCAGAAAGCAGACAATCACCTGTGACCAACGCGATGCGACTGCCAGAACGTCCAAAACCTGAGGCGCAATCGACGACAGTCCAAACACGACAATCCGCCGGGGCAGGCCTTCCGGGCGCGCCTTTTGCTCCGATGCGGCTTTTCGAAAGGCGGTGTGCAGGTCTGCGCGTCCTGCCGCGAATTCGATGCCGTCTCGATCGTCCTGCCGTTCGCGAATGTCTGCCAGCAATGCGCGCCACAGCGGCGGCTGCCAGCGTTGTTCGTCCGGTAGGCGCGTTTCGTGCGCGGGGAGGTCATCATGGCCTTCCTGCCAATGGCGCAGCCAATCCGCTCGGTACACCTGATACTGGTCGAACTGATCGGCAACGCGCAGTGCCAATTGATACAGGCGACGGTCGTCGGGCCGCTGATCGGTGACTATGTAGTGGCGCAACGGCAGGAAGGAGGGCGTATGGATGAGATTCGGCAGTAACCGCATCAGGCGCCATACCAGCTTGTCCTTATCCAGCGGTGCTTCGGCGGGGACGAAGTCGGTACCCAGTACCGCTCGATAACATTGCCACTGCAAGCGGGCAGGCAGAATCATTTCGATGCCGGTCGCTATGCCCAATCCACCATCTTGGGCCGAGCGCGGGCGTGCCAAACCAAGGCGCAGCCATTGAGCCATGCCGTTGCTCTGTACCAGAAAGGTTTCGTTCTCCAGCGGGGCCAGCGGATGCCTTTTGAGCCAGTCGATCAGAACCTGCTGCAACAGCTCCAGCCGGTTGCCCTGAATCAGCAGGAAACCGGGGGTAATCTCATCCGTGATGGGTGTGGTCGGGGGCATGGCGCACCGCTGGGAAACGACAAAGCATCATTCTAACCTGTCGTCTCAGCGCGTGTCGGGCATCTCGTCCGTGAATTATCCGGGTTGTTTCGTTTAGAAATCCGGTTGTGGCGGGGCTGAGAATACCGCGCAGTTGCCACCCGCACGTTTGGCCTGATACATGGCCGAGTCGGCGGCGCACATCAAGGTATTCTGGTTGCGTGTTTCCTTCGGATGGATCTCGCAGACGCCGATGCTGCCGGAAATGCGCACATATTCGCCATCCCGCCCAATGCGAAGATAGAGCGCTTGCGATAAACGGCGAACGATATCCTGAAGATCTTTGAGGTGTCGCGCCGACTCGATCAGTATGGCGATTTCATCACCGCCCAAACGGGCAATCTTGTCTTCGCGGTGCAAGGCTTCTGCCAGTCGGCTGCTTATTTCCATCAGCAGGCGGTCGCCGAACTCGTGACCCAGCGTGTCGTTGACGGTCTTGAAGTGATCGATGTCGATGATGGCTAGTGCCACATGCCGATCTCCGTCCTGAGCCCGAAGTATCGCTTGATCCAGTAAGGGATAAAAACCGGCGCGATTCGGCAGGCCGGTAAGTGGATCACTGTGCGCCAACCGATTGAGATGCTGCTCGATCTTGTCGCGATACAGGGCGGTCCCGATAAAATCACCGAAGAGCGTTGCCAGGCTGAGTTGGCGCATGGACATTGATTGTCCGACAGGCTTGAACCAAGACAGTGCAAGCACTGCTTCAATTTGGTCGCTAATGCGAATAGGAATACTCAAGCTGGCCTTCAAGCCGGATTCGACAAAATGGGGTAAGGCCAGGTCGCTATTGGGATAGTCTTCGATAAAAAGCGGGTGGTTTTGGGCCAAAGCGGCTCCAGCGACGCCCGTGCTGCGATCAAACGCGTGTTGAGATAGTGCAACAAATTGCGGCGGTAAGCCCTCGAAAAAGCGATACTTTAATTTTTCTCCTTCAGGAAGAATAAGGCCGGCACCATCGGCGCCGACGATTTTTGCTGCCGCGTTGGCCGCGATATGGAAAAAGCGGGGCAGGTTAGTTTCCCGTGCCAGAATGGACAGCAGGACAATATCGGAATCGCGTAGATCGAGTGGCTCTTGCATGGTTGAGGGTTCCTCCTCCGCAAACCCAATGAGTTCTAAGCAAAATTGAAGCCATAAAAAAACCGCAGCACGTTGGCTGCGGTTTTTTCTTGCGGCCCACCCTGAAAAGGCGGGTTACGAGTCTGAAATCAGGCGGCTGAAGCGCGACGACGGAATTCGCCGGTCCGTGTGTCGATTTCCACGTTCTCGCCGATCTCGATGAACGAGGCGACCTGGATTTCATGACCGTTGGTCAGTTTGGCGTCCTTCATGACCTTGCCGGAGGTGTCGCCACGTGCAGCCGGTTCGGTATAGGCGATTTCACGAACGATGATGGTCGGCAATTCAACGGAAATCGGCTTGTCGTTGTAGAACACCACTTCGCAGGGATCGGTCATGCCGTCAACGATGTAGTTGATGGTGTCGCCCATGTTTTCCGCTTCGATTTCGTATGAGTTGAATTCGGAATCCATGAAGACATACAGTGGATCGGCGAAGTAGCTGTAGGTGCATTCTTTCTTGTCGAGAATGACCTGGTCGAACTTGTCATCGGCCTTGAACACCGATTCGGTGCTGCTGCCAGTGAGCAGGTTTTTCATCTTCATTTTGACAACAGCCGAGTTGCGGCCGGATTTGTTGAATTCGGCTTTCAAAATGACCATAGGATCTTTGCCGACCATAATGACGTTGCCGGCGCGAAATTCTTGTGCGGTTTTCATGGAAACTACCCAGTGTGCTTGTAAATTTGGTTGAAAATTAATTGAAAAAAGCCTGAAAAACCAAGCCTTACATTAAATGGTGCGGCATTGTAACCGCTCATATGCGGTTTTGACCAGCCAGTTGGAGAGTTCTGTTTGACTGGCGAGCGTGAGCCGGTTTTTTTCGGCGGCCGAGGCCAGAAGGGCGTGGTGCTCGATGAAGTTCTGCCAGCTTTCGGGTGCGAGTTGCTGCCGGTTCCAGTCATGCGTCAAGGTCCGCCAGGCGTCAAACGCAGGCGCAGGGAGGTCGCCGCGGCAAGTATCCAGCAAGGCATCCAGTTTTTCCCAGTGCGCCTGATCGTCGGTGGGGTAAATCTGCCAGATGAACGGCTTGCCTGCCCAGAGCGCGCGTACGAGCGAATCTTCCCCGCGCACGAACAGAATGTCGCACATCCACAGCAGACGATCGAATTGCGCCTGTGGCAGAAATGGCAACACATGCAAGGTCACCGCTCCCCGTTGAAACTGGTCGCCTGCCATGAGTTCGGGGTAGCGGAGGTGTTCGCGTGCGCTGCTCAGCAGGCGACCTTCCGGTAGGTAGATGGTGACGGCCTCGGTGGTGGTTTGAGCGAGATCGTCGATCAGCTCGCCAATCGCCCGGTTTTCATAGCCAAACAAAAGCAGCGATAAACCGTTTGGCAGCGGAATTTGCCAATCATGCGCCCATTTCGTTTGTTCCAAATGAAGAAAGCGATCACGCGCCAGAAACAGATGCGCCTCGCGTAACAATCCGCCGGAATCGGGGCGCGTGCTCGGGAACACGAATTGCTTCTGCAAGCCATTGGGTTGTGGCGAGAACCGGCCGTGATAATCACTGATCCAGCTCTCGGCGCTGAAGTATTCCAGGTTGAACCATGCAACGGTCTGTTCGTGCATGCGCTGCTGATAGCCCTCCGGGAGGGTGCAGCCAAACGCTTCAATCACGAAACGGGCGGGCCTTGGGGTTGCGGATGCATCGGTCCAGTGAATGATCGTGATTCCGTGGTGGCTCTGTTGCTCCTCTGTCGCGTCGATTTCCGGTATCAGATGCACGAGTGCGCTCAGATCATCGACCCACAGCCGGACGACTTGCCGGTGATCTTCCGTCAAAATCCGCGCCAGCCGCCAACTGACGGCAATATCGCCGTAGTTGTCGATGACGCGGCAAAAAATATCCCAATCGATTCGCTCTGTTGTCAGCATTTACTTTTTGGGCGGCCAGGCTGTGGTTTCGCCATTGATGATATTCAAGGCAACGATGCGATCACGGTACGTATCGGCAATCAATAGCGTGTGATCGTTCAATACCGCCAGTCCGTTCGGTTGCGCCAGATTTTTAGCCACGGTGCTGACTTGCAAGGTGTCGAGGTTGAGCTTGCGAATGGCATTGTTGAAGGTATCGGCGATATACAGCGCACCGTTGAGATAAGCCAAGCCCTGCGGATGCTGCAAGAGGGCCTGATCGGCCGCGCCATCGCGATCACCGAAACTGAACAAGCCCTTGCCAACCAGTGTGATCGTCAAGCTGGTTTGCATGTTGATTTGTCGAATGGATGAGGATTCAGGATCGGCCACATACAAGTTGTGATCGTGATAGGCCAAGCCGCTTGATTGGGCGAATTGGGCCAGCAGGCGCTCACCATCGTGCAGCCCTTCGTCCCCTGTGCCCGCGTATACGTCGAGCTTTCGCGTTTTGGGATCGTAGCGCCAGACTGCATGATCGCCTGCCATGGCAATAAAGAGATCGCCATCCACCGCTTCAAGCCCCCAGGGTGAATTGAGGGGCGTGTCCTTTGCCGCTGCAGTCACTTCATTGAGGAAAACGCGTTGCCCATTGCCAACCACGGTGGATACCGTCTGGCTGGCAAAATCGATCCGGCGAATACGCTGATTATCCGTATCGGCCACATACAAATCATTGCCCAGCCAGGCGATACCTTGCGGGCGATTAAATTCGGCCGTGGCAAAACTGCCATCGGCAAAGCCCGCTTTGCCATCGCCGATGGTGGCCAACAGCTTGCCTTCGTGATCGAAAATGCGGACCTGGTCATGGCCGGTATCGCTGATCGCCACGCGGTTGTCGTTGACGGCGATTTTCGTCGGCAGAACCATGAAATGATTATCGGCGCTCAAAGGTTTGAGCGGCAGCTTCGGGTGCGTCAGCGTGTTCGCAGCACGCGCGCTTTCGACCGCCGATTGAATGACCGCTGCCATATCCGTGTAGCTGCGTTCGCCGACAAAGCTATGGATAACCTTGCCTTCTGGGTTGAGCAGCAGCATCGTCGGCCAAGCGAACACGCCATAATGTTGCCACCACGTCATGCCGGAATCGATAAACACCGGCTCATCAACATGATAACGACGCAAAAACGGCGTCATGTTGTCCGCTTGCTGCGATGCGGTGAATTTAGGTGAGGTAACGCCCACTACCAATAAATCATCGCCGAATTTTTGCTTGAGCTGCTGTTGAATCGGAATCATGTGGATGCAATTGATGCAGCCGGGCGTAAAGAAATCGAGCAGAACCACCCGGCCTTGCAGTTGGGCGCCCGTCAGCGGTTTACTCACATTGAACCACTGCGTCTGCGCCGGGAAGGGCGGATAACCCGACGCATTGGCAGCCGGTGGCATAAACCAAAGCATCAGGGCGATGACGGGCAAGGCAAGCAGCGGCAAAAAAAGCGGGCGAATTCGGGGCATGGTTTTTCCTCGATTGGCAATGATTTGAGGGCAGCTCGAAAAACTCGTCATTCCCGCGTAGGCGGGAATCCAGCGCCTTGATTTTCTGGGTTCCCGCTTTCGTGGGAACGACGAATCACAGGTATTTCGATGTGCCGTTGAATCATAGACCGAAATAAAGCTAATTATTTCCAAAGGCTTTCATTCATGCAGAACGGCAAGGCGGTGCAAAACCCCTTACACTATGCGCCCATTCTCCTGAAAGTCTGATTGTTCCATGCCCTTACTTACCGTTGATCGTTTGCATTTTGCCTTGGGTACCCGCGTTTTACTGGATCATGTGGGGCTCACGGTCGAACCCGGAGAGCGCATCGCCTTGATCGGGCGCAACGGCATGGGCAAATCGACCTTTATGAAAATATTGGCCGGCCTAACGCGTGCCGATGAGGGCGAAGTGCGCCTTGAGCCCGGCGCGCGCATTGCGTATTTGCAGCAAGACCCGCAAATGGATTCGACTGCGAGCGTGTATGCCACGGTGGCCGAAGCCTTGGGCGGCATTGAAGCCACATTGACGGCCTACCATGCCTGTATCGAAAAGCTGGGCGCGGGCGATGATTCGGTGATGGATGAAATGGCGCGTCTGCAACAGCAAATCGAGGCGGTCGATGGCTGGTCGGTGGCGCAGCGGATCGACGAGGTGATCACAAGGCTCGATCTGGACCCCGATGCCTCGGTCAAATCGTTATCTGGCGGGGCGAAACGCCGAGTGCTGCTTGCCCAAGCGCTGGTGGTGCAGCCCGATGTGCTGCTGCTAGACGAACCCACCAACCATCTGGACATCGCCAGCATCGAATGGCTGGAAGGCTTGATTCGCGGCTTTTCCGGCGCGGTCATCTTCATCACCCACGACCGATCCTTCCTGCAAAATCTGGCCAACCGTATTCTGGAGTTGGATCGCGGCCAGCTTACGTCTTGGCCGGGTGATTACCAGAATTATCTGCGTCGCGTTGAAGAGCGTGAGCACGCCGAACAAATCCAGAATGCCGAATTCGACAAGTTTCTGGCCGAGGAAGAGGTGTGGATACGCCAAGGCGTAAAAGCCCGCCGCACGCGGAACGAAGGCCGGGTTCGACGCCTGGAGGCCCTGCGAGAAGAGCGGGCTGCTCGCGTGAACAAGCAGGGCAAGGTGGAGGTCGCTGTCGCCAGTTCGCGCACCTCGGGGAAAATCGTGTTCGATGGTGAGCACATAGACAAAACCTACAACGGCAAGACCATTCTCAAAGATTTTGCCTTGCGCATCCTGCGCGGCGACAGGATCGGTTTGGTCGGCCCGAACGGCGTGGGCAAAAGCACGCTGATCAAACTGATTCTCGGCGAAATTCAACCGGATAGCGGCACCGCCCGACAGGGTAGTCAGTTACAAGTCGCGTACTTCGACCAGCATCGCGCGCAACTGCGCCCCGATTGGACGGCCTTGCAGAATATCTGTGACGGCGGCGACCGCATCGACGTTCACGGCCAAAACATGCATGGCATCGGATATTTGCAAAAATTCCTGTTCACGCCGGAGCGGGCGCGCACCAAGGTTGAATCCCTGTCCGGCGGGGAGCGCAATCGCCTGCTGTTGGCGCGGTTGTTCGCTCAGTCGGCCAACTTGCTGGTGCTCGATGAACCCACCAACGATCTCGATCTTGAAACACTGGAAGTGCTGGAACAGGTGCTGCTGGATTTTGACGGCACGCTATTGGTTGTCAGCCACGACCGAGCGTTTCTTGATAATGTCGTCACCAGCCTGCTGGTGTTTGAAGGCGAAGGGCGTGTACGCGAAGTGGTCGGAACCTACGAGGATTGGTTGGCTATCCGAGATCGGGAGAATGCTCAGCAAAGCACCTCAACACCGAAACCCGTTGCAAAAACCGCGCCCGTAGCAAATAGCCCCGCTAAAAAAGACAGCTTGAGCTTCAAGGAGCGCCACGAGCTGGCGGCCTTGCCGGAAAAAATCGCCGAACTGGAAGACGAACAGGCCCAACTGACCGTGCAGATGAGTGATCCGGCTTTTTATGCACAGCCTGATGACAAAACCGCGCCCGTTCTATCGCGCATGGCTGCTATTGACGAAGAGCTTCTTGAATTGATGGCGCGCTGGGGCGATCTGGAGGCGCGGGCCACACAATGATCCACAAAGCGAGCGTCAAAAGGCATGAATGATTCGGTGGAATCAGATTTTTTCCACTGGCAGGATGACCGTCTGATCCTCAAGCTCAAGGTGCAGCCCAGAGCCAGTCGTACTGCCTGGGGTGAGGTCATCGGTGGGCGAATCAAACTGTATCTGACCACCCCACCTATTGATGGCAAGGCCAATCAGGCGGTGATCGACTTTATTGCCAAAACCTTTTCGGTTGCGAAAAACCGGGTTGAGATTCGGCGAGGGGAGACCAGTCGAAGCAAAGACATTGCCTTGGCGTGGCTCACGGTGCCGAAGGCTAGCTCATCAGAGGCGGAACGGCTGCTGCTACAGGCTCTGTCGAGCAAGGCAATAGCTGATTCTTCCGAGGCTAGATTGCGCTGATTCTTTAAGTGAACTTTCCAGTTGGCTTTCGGTCGAATGCTGATGATAAAATCAAGTTTATTTGAAAAAATACGTTTTCCACATTTGAGGTACGCATCCTAATGAATACCGCCCAACATCCTGTTATGCCCCGCACCCTGCCGGTGGTTGGGGATTCGTTGCAGCAGTATCTGGCGGAAGTGCGCCGCATTCCGCTTCTGACTGCCGACGAAGAGCAAAAACTGGCCGAACAGCTGAAATCCACCGGGGATATCGATGCTGCGCAAAAGCTGATCATGTCCCATCTTCGTTTTGTGGTGCACATTGCCCGCGGTTATCGTGGTTATGGCTTGCCGCTGGCCGATCTGATTCAGGAAGGAAATATCGGCCTGATGAAGGCCGTCAAGCGATTTGAGCCGGAGCAGAAGGTTCGTCTGGTCACATTTGCCGTTCACTGGATTCGCGCAGAAATTCACGAATACATCCTGAAAAACTGGCGCATCGTCAAAATTGCGACCACCAAGGCGCAGCGCAAACTCTTCTTCAAGATGCGTCAGATGAAGAGCGGTCTGGGCTGGTTGACCGCGGATGAAACACGCGCCATTGCGGCCGAGTTGAACGTGCCGGAACGTGAAGTCGTGACCATGGAATCGCGCTTGTATAGCCATGACATCGCCATTGATGCGCCAGTTTACGACAGTGAGCAGGAAGGCAGCGGGCCGTCCTACGAGCAAATTCTGGTTGACCAGCATCAGGTGTCGGTCGAGGACATGACTGCGCAGCGCGATGAAGATGATCGCGTCACCGCCATGACGCATGCGTTGCACGATCTCGACGCGCGAAGCCGCGATATTCTTGAACGTCGTTGGCTGCAAGAGCCCAAAGCGACGTTGCAAACGTTGGCAGACGAGTATCAGGTATCGGCAGAGCGGGTGCGCCAGATCGAAAATGCGGCGTTGAAGAAACTCCGCCTGGCCTTGCCGGCACCCAGTCATTAAGCGGGGCGTTAGATCGAAGAACCGGAGATAAATGTCTCCGGTTTTTTATTAACCGAAAACGCCTGATTGATGAAGGCCATCCAGTAGCATCTGCACACCGATCACCGCCAGAATCAAACCCATCAGACGCGTGATGACGGCAACACCGCCACGACCAATGCGTGCCAGAATCCGTTCCGAGAAAACAAAGGCATAAAAAGTCAGGGCGCAAATGAGGGTGAACATCAAAATCGTTGCACCCGTTTGCATCCAGTGCCCGCTCGGGGAATAGCTCATGGCGGTGGCAATGGTGCCGGGTCCGGCCAGCACAGGGATGGCCAGCGGCGTGATGGCAATGTCATTCTGCGAGCTGTCGACCTCACTACCGGATTCCGATGGAATTTGCTTGGGATGCGACACGCGAGAATTTTCCCCGTGCAGCATTCGAAAGCCCACCAAGGCAATCAACACGCCCCCAGCCACTCTTAACGCGGGTAGAGTAATGCCGAACAAAGAAAACACCAGCGGGCCGAACAGGGCGAATGTCAGCACGATGAAAAATGCCGTTCGCACCGCGCGCCAAGCGACATGGCGCGTCGTCGCCAAGCCCATATCAGCCGTGAGCCCCAGAAAGATAACGGCGTTGGCGACTGGGTTCATCATGGCAAGAAACGCCATGAATGCCGTCAGGGCATGGTGCATCAAATCGGGCAAGGGGGAGTTCCTGTTGGCTGGGTTGAATTGATTTTCGCACAATAAACGTGCATTAATATGACGTTTCGGCGCGGACGGGTAAAGTCTGTGCCGAATGACACAGTATTTACGGCACCGCGTTTGTCTGAGGTTTTATGATCCGTACCCGTGAGTGGTTGAATTTTGCGCGTGAATTCGTCAAGAACCCGCGTCACACAGGCGCACTGTGTCCCAGTTCGGTTTATCTTGCACGGCAAATGGCTGCACTTGTGCCCGATGGTGAAGGCAAAGTCATCGAACTCGGACCCGGTAGTGGCCCGATGACGCGGGCACTTCTGAAACGGGGTATCAAGCCGGATGATCTGATTCTGGTGGAGCGAACCGATTCCTTCGCGCAGCTTCTGCGGCAGCGTTTCCCTGGACTCAACATCATTCACGGTGATGCCTGCGGGTTATCCCAACTCCTGAGTGGAATCGAGGCCCCCATCCGAGCCATCGTCTCCAGCCTGCCTTTACGAAGCATGCCCTCATCCGTCGTGCAGCAGATCAGTCAGGAAATCAATCAGATTTCCCAACCGGGCACGCGCTATATCCAGTTCACCTACCATCTGCACGATAACAAGCTGCCGTTTACCGGCCCCTTTTCCGGCAGCGAATGCCATATCGTATGGCGAAACTTCCCCCCCGCACGGGTTGATGCCTTCGATTGGAAAAGTTGAACCCATCCAAATTGCGCCAGAATCTGAGTGTCGATACTAGCGCAGCTGCTCCGTGTCGATTACATAACTTACTTTTGTGGCATTGGCTCAGTGACAAATCCAATATTGGTGATGCCCGCTTCTTTGGCGCTGGCCAGTACGTTCATGACTTTCCCATAGGGTACTGCTGCGTCACCATATAGTCTGATAACTGGTTGTGGCTGCTCCTTAGCCGCGATTACCAACCTCTTTGTAACTGCTTCGTCGCTTAAATTTTCTTGATTCCATTGCAAACTGCCATCGGCTCGAATTGCAAGGTCGATGGGATCTTTAGGCGCTGTGACTGGCGTTTGGCTTGTGGTTTTGGGTAGTGTGACTCGAATTTCTTGAGTCAGTACCGGCATAGTCACCATAAATAAAATTAGCAAGACGAGCATAACATCCACTAACGGGGTCATGTTGATTTCGCTCATTTCATCCGAATTTTCTTTGGCTGTTTGAAAACCCATGTTGATTACTCCTGCCACTGTTGCACGTTAGCTTTGGCACGAGCAGTGGGTGCGATGCCACTGACATGATAAGTGTGTAATTGTTGAGCAAAGCGCTGCACGCGCGCAATGAGTTGTCGATTTTGCCTATTGATTGCGTTGTAGGCGAGCACAGCAGGAATGGCGACTGCCAGCCCGAATGCGGTCATTACCAAGGCTTCTCCGACAGGCCCCGCTATGGTGGCTAAATTGGCCGATCCGGTTTGGCCAATATTTTCCAATGCGTGATAAATCCCCCAAACGGTGCCGAATAATCCAATGAAAGGGGCCACAGCGCCAATCGATGCTAGCGCGCTCATTCCTTGACGGAAAAACTCCTGAATGTCATCAATTTTGCTCGTCAGCGATAATGAGAGCCACTCGCTCAAGGGAAGTTGGCTGTGCAAATCTGTTGAGTGGCTGTAGTAATGTTCTACCGCTTCAACCGCGCTATCCGCAAGCGTGCGAAACGGATTGATGTGACCGGGTTTCCCCAATAGTGCCAAGCCTTCCGAATATCCTTGAGTGTGCCAGAACTGTTCGAATCGGCGACTGACGCCACGCAGACGCAACATGAATGATAGTCGTTGTAGAACATAGAACCAGGTCAAGACAGACATGGCCAACAGAAGTAGCGCAACGCTGCGGATGATGAGATCACTTTGTTGCCAGAGTGAGGCAAGATCAAATGAGTGGGGCATGGTCAATCCTCAAAAGTACTTAATCGGTGAGAGAAAACTTGATGGGCTGTAAGTAGTTCCAGCTGATGGCTTTACCCCCTTGGGTTGCCGGATGAAAGTGCCAGCGCCGTATGGCTTTAACGGCCGACTGATCCAAAAGCGGGTAACCGCTGGAGCGCTTCACGCTGACATCCTGCACACTGCCGTCTGCCCCAATCACAAGAGATAACACGACCGTACCCTCCTGGCCCCGCTTGCGGGCAGCACGAGGATAATCCGGCGGCGGGTTGTTGCCTGCGCGCGCATCCAATCTTGGTTGAACAACGGGCGGCGGTGTTTGCACCGGAACGGGATTCGTTGCGATTGTTGGGGCTTTCTCCGCTTGGGACGAATCCGATAAAGAATGTTGAACCGTCGCTAACGACTCCACTGCTTTATTGGTCGGACGAGCCTTGGTTTGAGGTGGACTTTTTTTCACCGTTGGGCGTGGAAGGGGTTTTGCCTCTGGTTTTGCTTTTGGTTCAGTGATAGCTGGCTTGGGAGCCGGTTTCGGTTCAGGTTCTGGAGCAGGAGCAGGAGCTGGTTCAGGAGTTGGTTCAGGAGTTGGTTCAGGAGTTGGTTCAGGAGTTGGTTCAGGCTCTATCACCGGCGAAGGTTGCGTCAACAATGTACCCAGCATCACTGCTTCCGGCGCACTGACTTGCGCAGGTTGCGATATCGATTCGCTCCGCAATAGGGCATAGAGCACAACTCCGTGCAGTCCAATAACAAGGCCAAGCAAGAGAATGCTGTTGCCCCTTGAAAGACCAGGTAGTCGCGAAGGATCCGTATGTTGATGTAAGTGCGCTTTCATATAACGGGTTCTTGTTGATAAGTCAGTTGCTTCATGCCTTTACCAAAACGGAAGGTTCTTCGCTGGGCGTTTTTTGGTGAAGGCGCCATAAAAATACAAAAACAATCCAAGTCGAATTATTGGAGGCGAGAATAGCACAAACATCGCTAAGCGTAAAAAACATGCGAATGATTGTAGTTCTCATTTACATACTATAGAATCCGCCGGGCATGTCGTTGAGCGACTCGTCCTCGGCATGTGTGGTTCATTCAACTTGAGGAAAAGACAAGCATGATTCGCAGTAAAAAACATGAGGCAGCCGTCGTGTTTCTGGCTCTGGGGAGTGCACCATTGGGTGTCGCTCATGCCGATAATGTGGCATTGCCAACAGTGAATGTCTCTGGGAAATCTGAGCGCAACGACATCAAAGTCGATCAATTGTCTTCCCCGAAATTTAGTCAACCATTGGTCGATACGCCCCAAACAATCACGATCATCGATCAAGCACTCATAAAGCAGCAGGGCGCAACAACGCTGACTGAGGCTTTACGCAATACTCCGGGTGTTTCTACTTTTTATTTAGGTGAAAACGGTAATACCACGACCGGGGACTCGGTTTATATGCGCGGTTACGATGCATCGAGCAGCATTTATGTAGATGGTGTGCAAGATTTGGGCGCAATTTCCCGCGATATGTTCAACATTGAGCAGGTAGAGGTGATTAAGGGTGCCTCCGGTACAGATTATGGTGTGAGCAGTCCGTCCGGCTCGATTAACCTTGTGACCAAGCAAGCGAATATGCGCGATAGCACGGCGGGCAGCCTTGAGCTAGGCCAGTCTTATGCGCGCGCCACCGCCGATGTGAATCGCGCGTTAGATGGGGTTAAAGGTGGAGCTGTTCGCATCAATGTAATGGGCCAAAAGGCCGATGTGGCGGGGCGCGATTCCATCGAAAATAATCGCGGTGGGGTTGCTGCATCCGTCGCTTTAGGTTTGGGCACGGCCAATCGTCTGTGGTTTGATGCCATGTATTTGAAGCAAAACAATGTGCCAGATGGCGGGGTGCCCACCATTGGTTTGCCGGGTTATACCTCACCGGATTCCAAGCGGCCTTTTTTAGCCAATGCACCGGCAGTCGATCCGTCCAATTTTTACGGCACAGATTCAGATTATCAGAAGGTTACATCCAGCCGTTATACGCTGACGCTTGAGCACGATTTCAATCCCAACACCACCTTACGCAATGTCACACGTTGGGCACAAACACAAAACGATTATTTGCTGACCGCGTTCATGGGGTCGGCTGCCAATTGGTTGACACCGGATCCGTCTAACCCTTCGACGTGGACGATTGCCCGGAGTTTGCCCACCTTCTTGAATCAGCAAAACACGATTCTTACCAACCAAACCAGTCTGAAAACCAATCTGCAAACCGGATCGATTCAGCACGATGCCTTGGTGGGTGTGGAATTTACCCGATCCAAGCAAAATAACTTGAGTTATGCCACCCAAGGCGCATGGCCGGCGGCGAATCTGTATGCACCCGATCCCGATGTCACGGGATTAACCTGGGATTTGAATGGTGGCCATGCCGAAGGGCTTTCCAATACGGCTGCAATTTATGCCTTTGATACCGCCCATTTGACGGATCGTTGGTTGGTGACAGGCGGCGTGCGGTTAGATCATTACCGCACCAGTTATAACTCGGTACAAGCGTGCGGGGTTGGCCGCGGCGCGCCTGCCTGCACGGGGGGCGCAGCCACCGGCACTTTAGTGAATGCCGCTGATTTATCAACTTCCGGTAACGCCGTGAGTTGGAAACTGGGTACGGTTTATAAAATTACGCCTGATAGCAGTGTGTATGTGAACTATGCCAACGCCCAGTTGCCACCGGGCAGTGCTAATTTCCAGTTATCCAGTAACGCCAATTCGGCGAACAACCCTGATTATGCGCCACAGAAAACCAAAACGATCGAAGCCGGTGCCAAATGGGATGCGCTGGATGGTCGGCTTGGTTTGGCCGCAGCGGTGTACCAAACCGAGGTACTCAATGGGATCGTGCAAGATCCGGTCAGCCTGCAGTATTACCAAACAGGCAAACAACGGGTTCAAGGCGTTGAATTATCGGCCGTGGGCAACATCACGCCAGATTGGCAGATCAATGCGGGTTGGACTCTGATGGATACCAAGGTCACCAGTGGCTCTGCTGTGGGTAACGATCCTGATGATTATCAGCTCAATTACACACCGCGCACGGCATTTACCTCGTGGACGAGTTATCGCGTCACGCCGAAATTAACCATCGGTGGCGGGCCACGATACACGAGCATGTTGCAGCGCGGTAAGGATGGCGCAGTCGGCACCCCGCAATATGCCGATTCCTATTGGGTGGTGGATGCGATGGCGTCGTACCAGCTCACCAAGGCGATGTCGTTGCAGTTGAATGTCTACAACCTGTTCAACAAAGAGTATGTCGCTGCCATAAATAAAAGCGGCTATCGCTATACGCCCGGCGCACCGCGCACGGTGCGTTTGACGGCGGCGGTGAAGTTCTAACCCGATTAATTCGGCAGGCAGGGACGCTTGACCAATTTATTCAGGGAATGAAACAAATTTTGTATTAAGGGTACCTCTGAGGAGACGCGTGATGATGATGCATTTGGCCGAGGTGCTGGATAAAGCAACCGTCGCCGATTTTCGGGCGCAATTGGAAGCAGCAGACTGGGTTGATGGACGGCAGACGGTGGGCGCTCAGGGCGCGCGCGTGAAGCAAAATCAACAATTAGATGTGCGCTCACCCATCGCAATGGCGTTGGGGCAACGGGTGCTTTCTGCCTTGGCTCAGCATCCCCTCTATTTCTCTGCTGCCTTGCCCAAGCGTGTTGTGCCGCCGTTGTTTAACCGATATGAAGGCGGTGAACAATACGGTTTTCATGTTGATGGTTCCGTTCGCCATGAGGCTGATGGTGCCTTGCTGCGCACTGACCTCTCCTGCACCTTGTTTTTGGCGGAACCAAATGAGTACGAAGGCGGCGAGTTAGTGGTGCACGATACCTATGGTCAGCACGAGGTCAAACTACCCGCAGGCGATTTGATTTTATATCCTTCATCTAGCGTTCATGCGGTGATGCCGGTGACTCGGGGTGCCCGAGTGGCGTCGTTTTTTTGGCTGCAAAGCATGATTCGTGACGATGCCCGTCGAGTTCAGTTATTTGAATTGGATCAGACCATTCAACGCCTGCGCACACGCATCGGCGATGACGCCGAGGTGCTTCATTTAACCAATCTTTATCACAACCTGCTGCGGCAATGGGCGGAAGTATGATGGTTTCGCGCACGCGCTTGAATCCATCCCTCTTCATGAGTCCCCGCACCTTATTTCGCTGGCTTCACCGGTGGCTTGGCTTGTTCGCCGGTCTGATCTTGGCCATTGTGGGCGGAACAGGCGCCATCATGTCCTTTCAGGACGACCTATTACGCTGGATGAACGCCGGAATAATGCAGGTTACTGTCCCCGAAGGTGCGACCGTACTGCCGTTGCCCGATTTGCTGGCACGAATTCAGGCACAAAAAGCCAGCCCACCGATTGCCACCCTACGGGTATCGACTGAGCCGGGTGAGAGCGCTTGGGTTGGTTTTCGTGCACGAGGCAAACCGGCAGGAGAATTCGTGAACCCTTATACGGGGGATTTGCTGGGCAAGGCGCGCGGTGAGGCATTTTTTCACACGGTGGAAAATGTGCACCGTCGTTTATTGGCAGGCAACACCGGCAAAGCAATTACCGGGGCTTCTGCCCTTGTTTTTTTAGCGATTATGATCTCAGGTGTAATCATTCGATTGCGCCGAGCCGGGCTCAAATATTGGTTTAAACCAATCGGGCACGGCGCTCTGGCTGCGCGAACGCAGTCATGGCATTCCGTTGTGGGCGTGTGGCTGCTGGTACCATTTTTACTCGTCACCTCGACTGGCCTTTTTTGGTCGTACGATTGGTCTCGCAACCTATGGCTCGCAGCGACAAGTACGCCCAAGGGCAAACCGGCGCCGTACAAAATGGCTGAAGTCAGTCATTCTGCGCCAGATTTACAAGCGATTGCGGATCGTCTGGCCACCTTATCGGCCAACCGCGTGCAAATCTTTTGGCCCAATAAGCCGGATGAGGCCATGCGCGTGCTGTGGCAAAACAGCGCAACGCCCCATCAGCGGGCGTTCAATACCCTGCAATTGCAACCGACAACCGCAGAAATCCTTGCCGATCAGCCGTTTGTCAGCCTGCCATTCGGCACGCAAATCATCCGCAGCATGTTCGCTCTGCATTCGGGCGAATATTTCGGCCTGGTCGGCATGTGGATGATGTTTTTGGTGAGCTTGTCGCTGCCCTTGTTTTTCATCAGTGGGCTGTGGTTGTATCTGCGTCGTCGCGTTCGACCCCGGTCGAAATTGGTTAAATTCTCAGGAATAACACCTGATACGGCACCGGTGTTGGTCGTTTATGCCAGCCAAACCGGCACAGCGCAAACGCTGGCGCAGATGACTGCACAACGGCTGGAGGCAGCCGCGCAACCGGTGCTGTTCCGGTCATTGGATGAGTTAACCCACGCGGAATTGAGCGCTGCCTCGATGGCCCTGTTCATCGTGAGCACCTATGGAGACGGCGAGGCGCCGGATCAGGCTCAGGGTGTGATTAAGTCCCTGCTCGGTAAGCAACAAGCGCTGCCCACATTGAGTTTTGCCATTCTGGCGCTGGGCGATCGGCAGTATCGTCAATTTTGTGGATTCGGCATCGAATTGCGTCAATCGTTATTAGCGGCACAGGCGACCGAATGGTTTCCGATGCTGATGGCCGATCAAGCCGATCCGGTCGTGCTCGATGAGTGGGTCTCGCAACTCGCGTCGGTTTGGGGCGATGAAACTCTGACCGCTGCGGCGCCAAGCCCGGCATGGATACTCAGTAAAAGGCAACACCTGAATCCTGCAGGCATGGGATTCCCGACCTTTGAAATTGAGCTAACCGCGACGCACACCATGCGCGATGAATGGCAGGCGGGCGCGCTCATCGATATTGTTCCGCTGCAACCGACTGAGCGTGTCGCGCAATGGCTGCACGCTGCGGGTTTAGAGGGTTCTCAGCGTGTGCTATTAGATGGTGTTGAACAGCCCTTGGCCGAGGCGCTCCGACACCATGAATTACCGGCAATTTCCGCCGGCAAACCCGGCCATGATATTCCCACTTGGATTAACACACTGCGCCGATTGGGCGCGCGAAGTTACTCCATTGCCTCGTTGCCCACCGACGGCGTAGTGCGTTTACTGGTTCGACAAGTGCAGACACCAGCGGGCGAACTCGGCATTGCCTCCGGTTGGCTTACCGCGCACGCACCGCTGGGCGAGAAACTCACCGCTCAACTCCGGCAAAATCCTTCGTTTTTACCGATGGTCGATCCCACTGTACCCTGCCTCTTCATCGCCAATGGCACGGGCATGGCCGGTATTAGGGCACAGCTTGAAGCGCGCATTGCCGTGGGTGCCAAACGCAATTGGGTGATTTTGGGCGAACGCAGTCCGCAGGATGCCTACTGGCTGGCGCAATGGCACTTGTGGGAATCAGAAGTATTCATCGAGCGCTTAGACTGGGTGTTTTCGCAACTGCCGACATCGGGCGCCATTCGATATGTGCAGCATCGACTGGGGGAAGCGCATGACTCTTTGAAGGAATACCTTGACGAGAATGCCGTGGTATATGTCTGTGGTAGTGCCACCGGTATGGCACCGGCGGTTGAGTCGGTACTATCAAACCTGTTGGGCACGGAAGTTTGGCAGGCGTTTCGGCGCTCGGGGCGTTATCGACGAGATGTCTATTGATAAAATGGAGATCAGGTTAGTGATGACTCCATTTTATTAAACTGTTCATGACTTTAATTGCTTGGAACAATCACGCCATCATTTGAACGAAGCTCTGGCGGTGGAATTGATAGAGCCATGTTTCGCTGATGACCTCGCCGTTCAGGGTCAGCACGCCATTGAGTTCCACTGGCGTATCACTGTCGACGAACAGGTCGAACTGAGTCAGCCAGCGGGGCGTGCCCGCTACCCAGTCGATTTGGACGTTGTCGGTTTTTCCGGCTGAGCTGGTGATAGTGAACACAGCATCTTTGGGCTGATGCCCTTGGAACAGCTGGCTATCCCATTCAATCACGAGCTTGACGGTGTTGGCCGGGCGAGAGCCACCAAAGTTGCCGCCAGGACCGGCGCGCAATGCGACGGCGCGTGCCAGTTGATCGCGCGGGAAAAAAGGCTCGTGCTCGGTCCAGTACAGGCGGTATTTGAACTGCAGGGCGGTACCTGCAAGTGCCGGGCCCTTGATTTGCCAGAAGGCGACCATGTTATCGAAGGTTTCGTCGTTGGTCGGGATTTCGATCAAGGTAACCGAACCCTTGCCCCAATTGTTGTTGCCTTTGCTGTCGACGATGGGTTCTACCCAGACGGACGGACGCTTTTCGTAACCAACCCCATCAAGGTAATGCGAGGGATCGCGGTCGCGTTGCAGCAAACCATAACCACGCGGATGCTCGTCGACGAATGCAGAGTAGGCCAGACTGGGCGGATTGGTCAGGGGGCGGCAGAAGTGTTCGTTGTCGCTACGCCAACCGACCAGCGTGTCTGAATCGTGCACTTCGGGCCGCCATCCGCGCAAGTGGCTGTTGGGTGTTTCGCTGTACCAGAACATGGATGTCAATGGGGCGATACCAAGTTGATCGATGGTTTTGCGGATAAACAGGTGTTTTTCGATCACCATTTCCGTATCGCCATCGAACCGCAGTTCAAAGCGATAGGCGCCGGTGATCGACGGGCCATCCAGCAGGGCGTAAACCACGACCGGGTCGCCTTCGTTGGCTGCCGGTTCAAACCAGAACGCGCGGAAATCGGGGAACTCCTCGCCTTGCGGCAAGCCGGTGTTGATGGCGATGCCACGCGCCGACATGCCCACTTGACCTTGTCGCGATATGGCGCGGAAATAACTGGCTCCCTGGAAGGTGGCCCACGGCTCGCTTTTCGTCCAGTCGCCGATACGCCGGGAACGCTGCACCCAGAAGCCGGAAATACCGGATTGCCCAGCCGGTACCTGACGCAACGGGCTGTCTTCCGGCATGGTGAAGTAATCGGGGCGGTATTCGATCATGCGTGCCTGATCGCCCTCGACCACGTTCATGGCAACTGATTTGGGAAAGTATTCACCCAAGGGACGGAACGTGATGGGATAAACCGACCCTGACTTGCCCCACAAGGCATCTTTCGGGTTGAATTTGATCTTGCCCGATGCATCGTAATTGATGGTCTTGATCGCGTCGGCAGCCGGAGAGGGCGGCGCCTGATACGGATTCTTGGCCATTTCTTGGGCGCGGGCGATCAAGGATTTATAAGAGAATGGCTTGGCCGCTGCAAACTTAAGCCCGTTTTCGGGCGCGACCGCTGCCGGTGCGGGCGTTTTGGGCGTGGTCGGCTCATTAACGGGCGTAGCCGTTGATTCTTGTGCGGCTTGTGCGTTACCAAATCCCAGTGCGACCAGTCCACTGATATTCGCGAGCGTGAACAGAAAAGACCGTCGGGTATATTCCTGAGTGGTCAGGATGGACGGTGCTTGTTCTGACGGCTGTTGTTCGGTTTGTTTTTTAGTCGGTTTGCTCATGTCTCACATTCTCGGTAAAGATCGGACGAAATTATTTAATACAAATCAGACGGGTCAGGTGATCGACCTGACGTCCCCAGGGATCGTCGGGCGGCGCCATCCACGCATGTTGGTGCAGTTGCATGACGGCATCGGCATCATCCAGAATTCGGGCGGCCTTGCGGCTCGGGAGCGCATGCAAGCCTTCTACCATGAGCTTTTCTTTCAACTCTGTCGATGCCTGCTTCGCCGCCCCGCTGCGATGTGGCGCAAGGGCTGCGGCGATCCGCGCTTGATTGGGGTGCAAGATCGTCCAGTTCAACCAGTTTGGCGCATTTTGAGGCTTGAGTGGCGGCATATCCAGTTCTGCAAAATCGACCAGCACCTGATCGCCCAGATTCTGCTCCGGCGGCGTGCGCCAGATGCCCTGCGTGCGCCAGTGGTCACCCAGGGAAAATCGCGAGAGCCACACGGTAATCGGTGCGGCCAAGAGCAAAGACAAGCTGATCGGGATCGTCCAGTAAAAGAAGTTGGCATCCAGATATAGAGCGATACCCGACCAGGTAATCGCCAGAATCATGCCCGGCGCGTGCCGAATCAGTGCTTGCAGCCAGCCGATTTCCGAACTGCGGTTCTGTCCGGCCCAGCGCACAGTGACGTTCAGGATCGCCTGCACCACGTAGGCCGAATGGGCGAGCATCCGAATGGGTGCGAGCAGAATGGAAAACAGATTCTCCAGAAAGAACCCTTGTAGAAGTTTGGCCGTGGAACCGAATCCCTGACGCCGGCCGGTATCGAAGACCAGCAAGTCGAACAAGGCCAGTACCTTCGGCAAAAACAACGTGACCAGTGTGCTGGTGACCAGAATGATGGCCCACTGCGGATGCCATTGCGGCCAGTTGGGGTAGAGGCTGCGGGTGTCTGGGAAATAATTGATGTCGCCCGCCGCGAATTGGGCGACTTCGATGGTGGAAAACAGCAGGAACAGGAACCAGACCGGTGAGGCCATGTACGCAAAAATCCCGTTCATAAAGGCCATGCGGTGCGCGGTGGCAATACCCCGCTCATAACCGAAAAATCGCAGATGTTGCAGGTTGCCTTTCGACCAGCGTTTGTCCCGAATTAATTCGTCGTCCAGAGAAGGGGGCGATTCTTCGAAACTGCCTTCGATGGCGGTTTCCAGCCAAACCTCATAACCCGCGCGCCGGATGAACGCCGCCTCGACAAAATCGTGACTGAGCACGGTGCCGCGCCACAATCCAAAACCGCGCATGCTTTTAAGCCCGCAGTGGGCCATGAATGCTTCGGTTCGAATAATGGCATTATGGCCCCAGAACACCGCTTCGTTCAGTTGCAGCGCGGCCAGCCCCTCACTGAACAGCGGGCCATAGAGATGGGTGACGAATTGCTGCATCCGCGCGAAGGCCGAGCGGGCGTTGAACAGGCGGGGCACGGTCTGGATCATCCCTGCCTTGGGTTCGCATTCCATCAAGCGGACAAGCGTGACCAATGCCTCGCCAGACATCACGCTGTCAGCATCGAACACAATGAAATATTTGAAGTTTCTACCCCATCGGCGCAGAAAATCCGATACGTTGCCGGTTTTGGCCTTCAGGTTCACCCGGCGACGACGGTAATGCACACGGCCATGCAGATCAAGGTCGTTGCACAGCGCGAGCCAGGCGGCACGTTCTTCCAGCCAGATTTCAGGATCGCGGCTGTCCGAGAGTATGAAAAATTCGAACATCTCGCCTTGACCGGTTGCCAATACCGACTGGATGCTGGCGCGCAGGCCGCGAAAGACGCGCTCGACGTCTTCGTGATAAATCGGCAGGGCGACGGCGGTTTTGACGAGCTTGGTTGTGGGTAATCGGTCGGCAAAGCGGCTCATGAGGCTGTGTGCGTCGCCCCGATTTTTATACCGCCGCCGCAGATAAAAACCGAACAGCGCCATCCACGAGCCCGCGGCCACGAAGGCGTACAGCGGAATGAACGTAATCAGAATGGTTTTTTCGATGGCCGTTGAGCCGTGGTACGGCAAGACGAGGATCATCCCCCAGATGCCAAGCGCAGTCTGTAGCAACACAAACGCGGTAAAAATCCATCGGCGCAGCAGCGCGATTCCGCGGAAGGCATCTTTTGTCGAAGGCATGGCGGAATCGGTCATGACGGCTTTCGGTTGTGTTTGGCGTGGGGCTGGGCGTGTTTGACGCTGCCCCGCAGGATCGGTGGCATGGCGCACAGTTGCGGAATCGGGATGGCCAGGCGTTGCTGTAGATCGGCCTGATTGTCACTAATGTCCAGATTTGCTTGCAGGTCAATCGTCGGGCAGCCAGTTTGCAAAAACTGATAGAACACACGCCGCTGCAACCAGCGCAACTGGCCACAGATGGCGACCGGGTATTCGCATTGCGTGTTGCCGGGTGCCGGGTTGACTTCAGGTGATGTATCGTTCATTTCATCTGTCCGAAGCGCGTCAAGTCGGAAGGGAGATCATACCGCCATGTTTCGGAGATGACTTTCTTCTTCAACGCCAAGGATGCGTCGATGGTGACTACAGATTTGCCTGTGGGAACCAGCAGCATGGATAAACGCCAGTGCCCCGCTTCGGGCAACGGGATGACAGCCTGTTCCTGAACAGTCGCAGTGCCCTTTGTCTCGATGTTCGCGATAACCGGTTCATTATCCGCTAGTGTACTGAGTCGCCCACCTGAAAAATCAAGATTAACGCGATAGGCTTTTTCGGTTTTGTCGTCGGCAGCGAGCTTAACAGTACCAATCAAAGGGCGGCGAACCTGTGCCAGCGGTTCTTGAGCCACATCGCTGTTACCTGCGGTCAACGTATAGGCAAAGGAGACCGGATGGGCTGAATCAACAACCTCGGCTGGCTGGAAAAAAGCGATCTGATTCTCGTGGAGATCGCTGTTTGTCGGGATCTGAACCAGAACGATTTTTCCCTTGCCAAAGCCCGCTTCCGTGGTAACCCACAATGAGGGGCGGCGCTCAAATCGGGAAATGGCATCCTCGAACTGACAGAAACGGGTTTGGCGCTGCATAAAGCCGAATCCGCGAATACCATCCGCAGCAAATTCGCTCACCCGCAAAGTTGCAGGATTTTGCAATGAGCGAAATACCCAGTCGCCTTCACCGGTGTGCATCAGCAAACCATCGGATTCATAGGCGGCCGGTCGCCATTGCCCTGCCGGTCGCTGGCCGGTTTGGCCGTAGAAATACATGGTCGATAGCGGCGCCAGACCCAAGCGGCTGATGCCCGTTCGAGGGAACAGGGACGCCGTGACATGAACGTCCACACGAGAGCCGTTCGGGCGAATCACGAACTCGTAGGCACCGGTGAGGGATTTTCCATCGAGCAACGCGTAAATGGTGAGTTGCAGATCGCTCGGGTTCGGGCGGACCAGCCAGAACTTGGTGAAACGAGGAAATTGCTCACCCTGCGGCAAACCGGTATCGATGGCCACGCCGCGTGCATGGGCGCCGGGCACCTGATTTGCCGCGACTACGCTGAATTGTGCCCCGCCAAGAAAGGTCAGCATCACATCGCGTGCATCTTGCCCCGAGAGCGGGTAGTGAACGGAAAATCCGGCGAATCCGAGATTGGCCGGTACCGTCTGAGCAAAGGCCTGGCTGGGCCAGTCGAATTTGGTCTTGTCGAACACGATCGGCGCGACGGAGTCGGGCGTAACTTCATACAGATCGACCGGTTGATCATAGATGTACCCGGCAGAAATCGGATCAATGCCGAAACGGGCGGTTTGCCACAGGGACGCGCTGGGTTTGATGGCAATGCGCTCAAACGTGTTCTGATCGATCTGACTCAACGCTTCTGGGATTTGCGGATCAGGTGAATAGGATTGGCTAGCGAGTTGTTTGGCCTGAATGACTGCATCCTGAAAACCAAAGGCTAAAGCCTCATGCGTCGCTATCGTTAATGACGCAATGAACAGACCCAACACCATTTTCCAGCGCAAGGGCCAAGTGGATGATGGGGCCGGGCGGACAGAAAAAGGGGAAACGGGGGGAACTGTGTTTCGGCGAAACATCTGCACGCTCTCGAAGATCAGGGGTAAACAAAAACACGTTCTGGCATGGATTGGCGGCTTTGGGGGCGCCTGATGGAAACTCGATCAGTAGCGCGCGCCGTTCCATTCAATTCGCCGGTGCGCGTGCGATTGAAACAGTGATACCCCCGGCATTGTGCCGCACTGAACAGGCACGAGCCCTTCACCATTCTCCAAACCAATCCAAATAAGCATCCAGCATGCACGACAGCATACGGTTTTTTTATTATTAATCGAATGGCTGCGTGAAAAAAAACCGGCGCGCCCTGTTGCTGTCATGAAACAATACCGGCTTGAAAACTCGTCTTTGACGGCTACTCGTGGTGGTCGAACTGCCCGCTGCGCTGTTTGGGAACCATTTAAGCGTGGTGGATTGTTTTCGGGTATACCGTTTCAACCTTAGACACACTTTCTTTATGGTTTTGACATTTTAGTCCCCTTGCCTTTTATGACATTTATGGAAAAGTTTGCTGCATGAGTTTTGTTCACCTGCACCTGCACACCGAATTCTCGCTTATCGATGGCACCTTGCGCATCAAACCGATGCTGGCCGCTGCCAAAGAGCGTGGTTTGCCTGCACTCGCGTTGACCGATCAGGCCAATCTGTTTGCGATGGTCAAGTTTTATGAGGCGGCACGCAAAAGTGGCATCAAGCCGATTCTTGGGGCGGATTGTTTGGTTGTGGACGAACCGGGCAGTACCCCTTATCGCGTCGTGCTTCTGGCGCAGAATAACCTGGGATTCCGGCATCTGACCGAGCTGCTTTCTCGTGGCTATTGCGAAGGGCAAATTCAGGATCGCCCCATGTTGCGGCGCGAATGGCTGACACAGGAACAGTGCGCGGGGCTGATCGCTTTAAGTGGCGGGCATCTGGGCGAAATCGGTCAGCTATTGCTGCATGGCAAGGCGCGTGAGCGCAAGGCGGCGATTAAATTCTGGACTGAGCGATTTCCTGATCGCTTCTATCTTGAACTGACCCGTTGCGGTCGCCCGGACGAAGAAAAATACCTGCACGCTGCCGTCGAGTTGGCCGAACAAGCGCAGTTACCTGTTGTGGCCACCAACGACGTGCGTTTTTTAGATCAGGAAAACTTCGAGGCGCATGAAGTGCGGGTCTGTATTCAGCAGGGGCGCGTCCTAGATGATCCGCGTCGCCCGCACGATTACACCGCGCTTCAATACTTACGCCCCGCCGATGAGATGCAGGCGCTCTTTGCCGACATTCCCGAAGCGATTGAGAACAGCCTGGCGGTCGCAGAGCGCTGCAATGTGACGTTGCAGCTCGGCAAGAATTTTTTGCCCAACTTCCCGACGCCCAATGGCGAAACGGAAGCCGATTATCTGCGCACACTGAGCGAGCAGGGCTTGGCTCATCGGTTCGAACGTGTGCCCGCCGAACAGCATGAAGCGTATCGGGAACGGCTCAATATCGAGCTGGACGTGATTATCCAGATGGGCTTTTCGGGCTATTTTTTGATCGTGGCCGACTTCATCCAGTGGGCAAAGCGACAGGGCATTCCCGTGGGGCCGGGTCGCGGTTCTGGTGCGGGTTCGCTGGTGGCCTGGGCGCTGCTGATTACCGATATCGACCCGATTCCCTACGATCTGCTGTTCGAACGGTTTTTGAACCCCGAGCGGGTCTCGATGCCCGATTTTGATATCGACTTTTGCATGGAAGGCCGTGACCGGGTGATCGATTACGTGGCCGAACGCTATGGCCGTGCAGCGGTATCGCAAATCGCCACGCACGGCACCATGGCGGCCAAAGCGGTGGTGCGGGATGTCGGGCGGGTCATGAGTTATCCCTACGGTTTTGTCGATCGGATTGCCAAACTCATTCCGATGAAGCCGGGGCTGGATGTGACGCTCGAAGACGCATTGGGTCGCACCGAGCGTTCGCAGAAAGAACAGGAACGGTTTTCGCAGGAATTCCGTGATCTTTATGAGCGTGACGAAGAAGTCCGTGCCATCGTCGATATGGGTATGGCGCTGGAGGGCTTGTCTCGAAACGTCGGCAAGCATGCCGGTGGCGTGGTCATCGCGCCGAGCAAGCTGACCGACTTCACGCCGATGTATTGCGAATCGAACGGTGCTTCGGCTGCCTCCCAGCTCGATAAAGATGACGTCGAAGCCGTAGGCCTCGTCAAGTTCGACTTTCTGGGGCTGCGCAATCTCACCATCATCGACTGGGCTTTGGGCTCAATCAATGCCACGCGCCAGAAAGTCGGCAAGGAACCGGTCGATATCACGGTCATCCCACTGGATGACAAGCCCAGCTTCAACCTACTCAAGCGCTGCGAAACCACCGCGGTATTCCAGCTTGAATCGCGCGGCATGAAGGATCTGATTCGCCGACTGCAACCGGATACCTTCGAAGACATCATCGCCTTGGTAGCACTGTTCCGACCGGGCCCATTGCAATCGGGCATGGTGGACGATTTCATCCTGCGCAAAAAAGGCGAGCAGAAGATCGAGTACCTGCATCCCTGGCTCACCGATGTGCTCAAGCCGACCTACGGCGTCATTGTCTACCAAGAACAGGTGATGCAGATCGCGCAGATTCTGGCGGGCTACACGCTCGGCGGTGCGGATTTGCTGCGGCGAGCGATGGGCAAGAAAAAACCCGAGGAGATGGCCAAGCAGCGGGAAATTTTCCTTGAAGGCGCCAAATCCAAGCAAGTGGATCCGACTCAGGCCGGTTACATCTTCGATTTGATGGAAAAGTTCGCCGGTTATGGTTTTAACAAATCGCACTCGGCGGCTTACGCACTGGTGGCCTATCAAACCGCTTGGCTCAAGGCGCATTACCCGGCGCACTTCATGGCCGCCGTGCTTTCGGCCGATATGGATAACACCGATAAAATCGTCGGCTTGATCGGCGAATGCCAGCGCATGGGGCTTAACGTCATCCCGCCGGATGTAAACCACTGCGCCTACAAGTTCCAGGCACTGGATGAACACACCGTGGTTTATGGTTTGGGCGCCATCAAGGGCGTGGGCGAGGGCGTGATTCAGAAAATCGTCGAGGAGCGCCAAGCGGGTGCGCCGTTTGTCGACATGAACGACTTCTGTCATCGCGTCGGCAGCCAGGCGTTGAACAAACGCGTGCTCGAAGCGATGGTGCTGGCAGGCGCGCTGGATACCTTAGGGCCAAACCGCGCGAGTTTGTTTGCTCATATTCCCGATGCCATGAAGGCGGCAAGCCAGATTCAGGCGGCAGAGGCCGCAGGCATGGGCGATCTGTTCGGAGGCTTCGATGCGCCGGAAACGGCCATTCGCGTGCCGATCCCAGCGCTTGAGCCTTGGCCGGATGCCGAGCAGTTGCGCAAGGAAAAAGACACGTTGGGGCTGTATCTCACCGGCCACCCGATTCACGCATTCCGCGACGAACTCAAGAGCTTGGTTTCCGACACGCTATCTGGCCTGCTCGACAAGCTGGATATCCCCGCGCCGGGCACCTTCCCTAAAGGCGTGCCGGTCACGGTGGCAGGGTTGGCCATCGCCGAGCGCATCGTGCGCCAGCAAAACGGTGATCGGCAGTTGTTCCTGACGCTCGATGATGGCGAAGGCCGCTGCGAAGTGCGTATCACCGGCGATGAAATCGACCGGATCAGCGCGCAGGTTGAACGCGATCAACTGGTGATCGTCGAAGGCGATGCGGTATTCGATAACTTCAGCGGCGGCATACGCGTGCGCTGCAAACGTCTGCTTGTGCTGGAACAGGCGCGACTGGAAAAAGCACGCGGGATTTTTCTAGAGTTCGCCGCAGACTGCAATGCGGCAAAAGCGCAGGCACTCATCGAACGTATGCGCCCGATGCGCTGCGATGGCGTACCCTTGAGTTGCCGAGTCTATTCGGACATGGCCAAAGCGGTCGTTCGTCTTGGCCCCGAATGGCAAATAGCGCCGACGGATGACAACATGCAGGCCATCCGTTCCGCGCCCGGGGTGCAGAGCGCGCGTGTTTTATATCAACGTTAAAAACGTGGAATAACCGAACTTTTACAAGGTTTAACCCTCGGCGCGTTACACTATTCCAATCCAGCCGGACACATTCAGTACGGTTGGCTATTTTCAATCACAGGAGCTTTTTGACATGCAAATTGACCATCATGACCTCGCCCATGAATTCCCGGAACACAAAGATCGTATTCATACGTTGAAAATGGAAAACAAGCATTTCGCAAATTTGTTTAATAAGTACCACACAATCAACAACGAAATCGAACAAGCAGAAAAGAACGATTTGCCGATCAGCGATGAGCATGCTGAAACGCTGAAAAAACAGCGCCTTGAGCTTAAAGATCAACTGTATGCCATGTTGATTTCCTAAGCAGGAATTCATTCCTGAACGCCATTTGCAACCATGCCACTTGATGGTTACTTATTCCTTGAGGAAGCGTTCCTCGGCTGATCCCCGAAGCTAGGCTTGTGCGGGTTGAGGAATCTGCACAAATTCAGTTTTTTTTGGGGGCATTACCCAACCAAGGATTTTTTCCCGGTGACCGGAAACAGCGGCGAGATAAATGTGGATACAGGGATCAAAGAGCGCATCTCACGGACTGAATAGTCATTGGGGTCCTGTCCCATTTTCACAAGCGGTTGTAAAAAAACTAAAAATTCTGATCTTGTTTGGTGAGTCTAGGTCGCATCCGTGGATTGTAGAACCGCTCGATATAAAGAGATTTTCTGTTCTGCTGCAAAATAATCGAAAAAAAACCCCGTCTTAAAAGGCGGGGTTTTTGCTCGGCATTCCAGTTATGAATTACTGGGTGTCTTTTGCTTTGACTTTGCCTACGCTGACATTACCAATGCTGGCGGCTTTTTCAACGACGAAAGGCGTGCCTTTATAGCAGTCTTTCATGCAGCGTTGGTTGGCCGTGTCTGGACCACTGTTCGTAACATACAGTGGTTCTCCAGGCATCTTGATCTTTGGTAACGATGTTTTGTCGCAAACAAAATCATCACCCACGCCAGGGATGCTTGCCAGGTTCATGACGTAGCAGGTGACCGAGTAGGCTTCATCAACAGACAGGGTGCCAGGCGCATAGAAAGGCATATGACGGTGAATCATATCCATCAGCGTTGGTGCATTGCCCCAGTTGTTGTTGATACCGCGGTTACTTACCGCATCTACGCCAGCTTTCGCTGAGGCTTCGAACTGGTCAACGGGGTCGCCGACCATTTTTGGATAGCCGTGAGCGCCTTCACCGAAGTCACCGTGGCACATGGCACACTGTTCGGTGTAGATTTTCTCACCAGCGGTCACCGTTCCCTTGCCATCTGGCAGGTTGGTACCGTCGTAGAAGTAAGAGATGTCCCAAGGCTTGATGGCTGCGTTGGTGATGTTCATCCCTACGCCTTCTACTTTAGGTGCACCTTTCAGGGCAGAGGCATCGTAGGCGAATGCATTTGCACTCAGGGTCAGAGCAACGGCGGTTGTAGCAAGCCCAAGGCTCCAATTAAACGTTTTCGATTTGGACATTCTTCACCTCGCCAGTCTTCTCAATCTTCCAGACCTGAATTGAATTCTTGTGATAGATGCTGTTAAAGCCACGAACTTCACGTAACTGTTTCAGCGTAGGTTGAACGTAACCGGTTTCGTCGGTTGCGCGGCTCATGATCAGCGCTTCTTGACCATCCCATTCGAAAGGGAGAGTGAACTTGGTTACGCACTTGTTGAGCACAGGCTCGACCAAGTTGGCTTGTTTCCAGTTTTTGCCGCCATCAACGGAGACGTCAACGTGGGCAATTTTGCCGTAACCAGACCATGCAATCCCACGAATCTCGTAGGTGCCTTTGCCATTCATCTTGAAATCAGGGCAAGGGTAGTTGATGACTGAGTTCGCTTCATTAACCAAGTCGTACTGACGAACCATGCCGTTTGGCAAAACTTCGATGTAGTGTTTGGTTTCTTGGTACGTTACCAGTGGCTTGTCAACGAACATCAACCGACGAAGGTACTTGGTGGAGATGTTGGCTTCAAAACCTGGGATGAACAGACGGATCGGGTAACCGTTCTCTGGACGCAGCGCTTCGCCGTTCTGGGCGTAGCACACCATCGCATCGCGGTAATGGTTGGTGTATTCCGGCGGAATTGGACGACCATGTTGATCGACGGCACCTTCCATGGGAACGGAACGTTGCAGCGCCGAGCCATCGGTGCCTTCGCCATAGAACCAGGTGGCTTTGGGGTCTACGCCAACCATTTCCATAAGGGTGGTCAACTTAACACCGGTCCATTCTGAGCAGCTCATCATGCCGTGTGTGAATTGCATGGAGTCCATCTGAACACCGCGCCACTCCATTGCACCATTTGCAGGGCATTCGAGGAAGTGAATGGCAGTGTGTGAAGGCAGGCGCTTGAGATCATCAACCGTGAAGATCATTGGCTGTTTGACCATGCCATGAACTACGAGGTGATGCTTGCTTGGATCAACATCCACCGCACCTGCGTGGTAACGTTCGAAATGCAGGCCGTTCGGGGTGATAATCCCGTGCAGGTCTTGCCAGGGTGTGAAGCTGATTGATGCGATGGTATCCGCAGTCAGCCAACCGACGTTACGCCGAACCACACCACTTTCGTATTTGGAGGGTAAGCCATAAGGAACGGAAACAACGCCCCGGCCCAGCATGTGGCGGGTGGGTTCGTTTTTCAACGGTGTGGTCCAAGTTTTCAGACCATCACCTGCATTGGCTGCGCTGGTTGCGGCGATGGCTGCGCCACCGGCTGCCAAAGCAACGCTCTTTCGCAGGAACTTGCGACGATCGCTCGACGCTTCGCCTGCTTTTTTCGTACCTTCTGGTACGGTGTTAATCATATTTTCTGACATTGCTCACTCCTGCACTGTAGGCAATTGCAAGGATCTTTTTAAGGGATCCACCCGGCAAAAAACCATTCTCCGACAACGGTATTTTGCACGCTGTTTTCTAACGTAAGAAATTCACGCTTTCAACGAGACTCGGCATTCTTCATGGTTCTTCATCATTGGTCAATCAATCTGTATTGATTTACGATCACAAAATTCGATCATGAAATTTTCGAGCCCATAGAATCTACATCAGGTGCCACTAATATACAATGTGAACCTGCCCTTGGTGTTTCTATAGGGCACTAAAACTTATCAATGGGAGACGCTGGCGTTCGTGCATTGAGCATGTGTTCTGCGGATCTGAAAGAATCAAAGGCAATTTATGAAAATTTCGGTTCAGACCGAGGATTTTGATGTGAATTCGGTGCTGGCAGAGCTCCGGGGGCGCTGCGCACACGTGGGGGCGGTGGCCTGCTTTCTGGGTACGGTTCGTGACATGAACGATGCGCGTGATGTGGCCGTGCTGACGCTGGAGCACTACCCGGGCATGACGGAGCGCGCGCTTGAGCGTGTGGCCACAGAAGCGAAATCCCGATGGCCAGTTGCGGGTGTGACGATCGTTCATCGTTATGGCGCTTTGTTTCCGAGTGATCAGATCGTCTTGGTTGCTGTGGCCAGCGCACACCGCCACGATGCGCTTGATGCCTGCGCTTTCATGATGGATTACCTCAAAACGCATGCTCCTTTCTGGAAGAAGGAAACCGATTCTTCCGGTGCAACCTGTTGGGTGGATGCCCGAGAGAGCGATGCGGTGGCTCGGGCACGCTGGTTTGCCGATTTCGATCCGCCCGCAGTTGAGCCCTTAGTGGAGTAATTGCCACTGTTTATCGATTCTCTTCCGGTTGAGCGTTTTTCCTGTGCGAGGACTTATTTTGCAAGCCATTGATCGTACGCAGCGTCAATTGATTGAGCAGTTGGCACCGATTACCGAATCTGAACTGATTCCGCTGGAGACCGCACTGGGGCGGTTTCTTGCGGAAGACGTTTATGCCGAGCAGGATGTACCCGCCAGTGATATTAGCCTGTTTGATGGTTATGCCTTGAGTGCACCTTCTGCTTGCGGTTCATCGCGCCAAGTGGCAGGGGTGACTTATGCGGGTGATGCGCCAGCCGTTCTGCCGGAAGGAGATTTTGTCTGGCGGATATTTACCGGGGCGCCGTTACCTGATGGAGCGAATGCCGTCATCGCCCAGGAGTCCGTTACGAGCTCCGATGGCCGCGCCGTGATACTGCACGAGAGTATGTCTGTGGGCGCGGGTGTGCGGCCAAAAGGTGCCGATAGTCGTCGTGGTCAGCGGGTGCTGTGTGCTGGGACCCGTTTGGATGCGGCCGAGCTTGGTTTGCTGGCATCCATTGGCTGTGCGCAGATCCTGGTCGTTCGCAAACCGCGAGTCGCCATTTTTACGACGGGCAACGAGTTGGTCGCGCCCGGAGAGCCTCTGGAGCCGGGCAAGATTTACAACAGTAACCACATTATTCTGGTTTCTGCGTTGACGCGTCTCGGTGTCGAGATTGTTGATCTGGGCGTCTTGCCGGATGAAGCATCCGCCATCCGCACGGCGCTGTTGGCGGCAGCAAAGCACGTTGATCTGGTGCTGACTTCCGGTGGCGTATCTGTCGGGGATGCTGATCTGGTCCGGCAGGTGGTCTCCGAGATCGGCACGATCGAGTCGTGGCGCGTTTTCCTCAAGCCAGGCAAACCGTTGGCTTTCGGCCGGATCGGATCGGTGCCGTTCATTGGTTTGCCCGGTAACCCTGTCTCTACTTTTGTGACCTTTTTCCTGTTCGTTCGTCCGGCATTGCGTGCGCTGGCAGGCGGCGATCCTCAGATCGACCGGCCGCCGCTCAATCTGCCGCTGGCTCAGGACTGGGTGGCGGGTGATCGCCCGGAGTTCATCCGCGTGCGGCGCGAGCGAGCAGCTTCGGGCGAAACGCGATTACAGCCGTTTGGAGACCAGAATTCGGGCCTGTTGAGTTCGATTGCTTGGGCGGATGGCGTGGCCCTGATCCCAGCCGATCGCACACTGATGTGTGGCGACATGGTCGATTATTTTCCCTTTGAAGGATGGTATCTGTGAGCAATCAGCAATTAACCCATATCGATGAAACGGGTGCCGCACGTATGGTGGATGTGGGTGAGAAACCCCATACGGAACGTGTGGCTTTGGCGGAGTCGTTTATCCGCATGCAGCCTGCAACCCTGGCATTGATTCTTTCCGGCGGCCACAAGAAGGGCGATGTGCTGGCTGTGGCTCGCGTTGCCGGCATTATGGCCGCCAAAAAAACCTGGGATTTGATCCCGATGTGCCACCCACTATTGCTGACCAAGGTTGCGGTTACCTTGACGCCCGATGAGCAGAACCACGGTATTCACATCCTCGCGGAGTGCCGCCTGAGCGGGCAAACCGGCGTGGAGATGGAGGCACTCACGGCTGCTTCTGTGGCGGCGTTGACGCTCTACGACATGTGCAAGGCAGTGGACCGCGGCATGGTGATCGAATACACCCGTTTGCTGGAAAAGCATGGCGGGAAAACCGGCTCTTGGGTGCGCTGAGAACGATGGGCGCCTGTATTCGTATGGTTTTTTAAGACATAGCGCTTGAATTGCGCTTTTTTTGCAGCTATCGTTATGTCCAATGATACCCAGCGAACTCCTGCACGAGTAAGCAAGTCGTTGAACGCTCAGAACTCCGACCTCTGAGCATTCCTACGCATCGGCAGCCAATTTAATGGCGTCGATATCGTTGTCCACTGGTCACGTCTGGTTTGATCGGTGATGGCTGTTTAGGGAACCTCTGATTGAATCCCTCGTGAGCCGAGTTGCTGGTCCAAAAGCCGCAAAACGAGGCAGAGGCCGAAGGTCGTAGTTTACGCTACGATGCCAAGGCCGATAACGACGTGTTGCGTCTTTTGGGCAGCAACCCTCGTGGGACGGGCTTTTGAGGGCGATTCGCTGTGTTGCGCCGCTCACGAATGGAATAACCATTCGTTTCGCGCCGCGCCTTGCGACTCATCCCTCAAAAGCCCGTCTCGGCCACGAAGGATTTAATCAGAGGTTCCTTAGGATTCGAAAGGTTTAACTATGTCAAATTTGGTGGACCCATTCGGTCGCACAATCGATTATCTGCGACTGTCGGTTACGGACCGTTGCGATTTGCGTTGCTTCTACTGCATGCCAGAAGGGTTTAACGACTTCGAGGTGCCTGAACACTGGTTGACGGCTGATGAAATCGAACGATTGCTGGGCGTGATGGCCGAGATGGGTCTGCGCCGGGTGCGTATCACCGGTGGCGAGCCGTTGGTGCGCCGCGGGATCGAGGACATCGTTCGTCGTATTGATGCGCTGCCCGGTATCCGTGATATTGCGCTTTCCACCAATGCCACCCGTTTGGGCAAAATGGCCGCGCCGTTGAAGGCAGCGGGGGTCGACAGGATCAACGTGAGCCTCGATACGCTGGATGCCGACCGTTTCAAGCAGATCACCCAAGGCAAACTCAGCAAGGTGATCGACGGTTTGATGGCTGCCAAGGATGCGGGGCTGTCGCCCATCAAGCTCAACATGGTCGTGATGAAAGGCGTCAATGAGGACGACGTCGAATCGGTGCTGGAATTTTGCATCGAACATGGTTTCGTGCTGCGCATGATCGAAACCATGCCGATGGGTGATACCGGACGGGATGCGCTGGATCATTACATCAGTCTGCAAACCATCAAGCAGCGACTTTCCGAGCGTTATCCGTTGATTCCGGTGATCAATCCGGTCGATGGAGCCGGGCCTGCCCGTTACCTGCAAATAGCGGGTACGGATACCCAGGTCGGGTTCATCACGCCCATGTCCGAGCATTTCTGCGGTACCTGCAATCGGGTTCGGTTGTCGGTGGATGGCACCATGTATATGTGCCTTGGGCAGGAACACAACTTTTCGTTCCGCCCCCTGCTGCGCAATGGTATCCCCGATGATGAGCTCAAAGAAGCCATCATTTCGGCCATCGGCCTGAAGCCCGAGCGGCACGAGTTTCAGGACAAGCCGGAAAAAGTCATTCGCTTCATGTCAATGACCGGTGGCTGATATCCACCCAGGTCCTTCTCACGTCACATCGGAAAGAGCACAAAAGGGAAGCTAGAAAAACTCGTCATTCCCGCGTGGGCGGGAATCCAGCGCCTTGATTTTTCTGGGTTCCTGCTTTCGCGAGAACGACGAATCACGGGTATTTCGAGGTGCCCAATAATCTCAAGATTCTTCCGTGCGGGTGTTTTCGATCAGGCGTTCTGCCAGCTTATTCCCGTTGTTCAGGCAGTCGCCGACCGCGATGCCGCCCCGCCAATTCCCGTTCAGGCTCAATCCCGGTAGTGCGGTTAGCCGCTGGGAAATCTTCTCTTGTAATTCAAGATAGCCAATCTCGTATTGCGGAATGGCCTGTTGCCAACGTTTCACGCGCAAGAATTCAGGCTTGCCCTTGATGCCGAGCAGCGGCGATAGATCACCCAGAACACGATCCAAGAGTTCTTGATCGTCCCCTTGTGCCGCTTCCGGGTGCTTGCGTCCGCCGATAAAGGCAGAAAGGAGTACTTTGCCCGCCGGCGTGCGATCCGGAAATAGCGTCGAGGAGAACAGAACGCCCAAGGTGCGTTTTTTCTCCTTGGAAGGCAGCAGCAAGCCAAACCCATCCAGTGGATGCGCTACTTCAGACCGATCGAACCCCATGACGACGGATGTGACGGGCGGGTATTCAATGGCAGCCAGCGTTTCGGCCAGTGGACCATCGACTTCGCCAAGCAATTGAGCGCTGACATGCGCGGGTGTGCTCAATATGAGTTGTCTGGTATGGAAGGTTTTACCTTGAACTGTTTTCACGGACCAACCGCCCTCGGGCAGCCGCTGGATGTTGGTGATGGCAGAGTCCAGCTGGATGTTGCCCCGGCCCGAAGACGTGATGGCTGTTGCCAGTGCGTCGGTGAGTGTTTGTAGCCCTCGCTTGAAACTGAACAGTTTGCCCTTCGCAGGCAGGGTGACCGGAGCCGGGTTGGCTTTGGCTGCTTTCATTTTTGCTATGCCGCCGCGAATCAGAGAGCCTGACTCTTGTTCAAAAGCATAGATTTTAGGAATAGCTGCCTGCACGGAAAGTCGGTTCGGATCGCCCGCATACACGCCCGAAACGAAGGGATCGACAGCCCAGTCGAGAAAGCCTTGGCCCAGGCGTCGTCGCACGAATTCGGCTATGGTCTCTTCCTTGTTGACGGGTTTTATCCAGGCTTCGCGCGCCAGGTGCCACAGATCGCCCATGCTGAAAAGCGGGCTGGTGAGCAGTTCTAAGGGGCTCCCCGGCAACGCCACGGGGTGGCCGTTTTTGGCTACGAATCGCTTTTTGGCCACCGTGTTGGCTTCGATGATTTCGCTAACCAGATCAAGCGCGCTCATCAGTGCGGCCATTTCCGGTGTTTGCACCAGGCTGTTGGGCCCGAGTTCGCGTAACCAGCCGTCCTCTTCTATGCTTCCCACGGCGCCGCCTACGCGAGAGGTCGCTTCCAATACAGTGACCGTTTTGCCCATTCTGGAGAGGTGGTAAGCGGTTGCCAGACCACTGATGCCGCCACCGATGACGAGATAAGGACAATTGATTGGTTCTGAAGCGTTCGAATGGGTATTCACGAAGCGGACGTCCTATAAGATGGTTATGACCAGAAGTGTTTAAGTTGCCGATACACGGTTTGAGTATATCTTGAGGTCATTGCATTCGAGTGTTGGTCGATAAACTTTTAAAAGGGTAGGGAATATGACGACGATAGCGAATCGAGATCAGTCAAAAGAGGTCGTTATCCTGGGCGGTACGGGATTTGTCGGTCGTGTGCTGGCCTCTTTGTTGAGTCAACAGGGGTATTCGGTGACGATTCCGACCCGACATGCCGCGCGCCATCGTGATATGGCTCTCATGCGCGGGGTGCGTTTGATCGGCGGTACGCCTGCCGCTGCGGACATGGCCAATGATCGTCGTGAGGAAAACTGGCAAGAGGTTTTGTCTGAAGGTTCGATTCTGATCAATCTGATCGGAATTCTCAACGAGCCACGACATAATGGTGAGGGGTTCGAGCAGGCTCATGTCCACACCACACAAGTAGCGCTCAAGGCGGCTGCAAAAGCGGGCGTCAAACGTTATCTGCACATGAGCGCACTCGGTGCGGATGCGAATAATGGCGGCAGTTTTTATCTGCGAAGCAAGGGAAAAGCCGAGGATTGGGCACATGAGTTTGGCGAACAGCAGGGAATTGCGGTTACGAGTTTTCGGCCGTCGGTTATTTTTGGTCCGCAGGATTCATTTCTCAATCGGTTTGCCCAATTAGCGCGGCTCATACCCGGCGTATTCCCACTGGCTTGTGCCGATTCGCGGTTTGCCCCCGTGTATGTCGGGGATGTGGCGGATCAGTTCATGGCGGCAATGACGGATACTTCTACCATTGGTAAGCGCATCGATTTGTGCGGCCCCACCGAATATCGGTTGCGTGAATTGGTCGCTTATGCGGCCAAAACTTCGGGTCATCCCCGTCTGGTGATCGGCCTGCCGGACTGGGCTGCGCGATTGCAGGCTAGAGTCCTTGAATGGGTGCCGGGGCAGCCGTTTACCCGCGACAACTATGATTCCTTGCAGACACCGAGTGTGTGTGCCGAAGGTTGCCCGCACCAGACTACTCGACTTGAACGCATTGCGCCGGGGTATCTCGGTAAATAGACAGGCGTGGGACGGGTGAAAATGAATTTTGCTTACTCAGGTTCACCTTAATTTGCAGGATGTTGAAAAAGTCCGTTCCTGCCCTTTTTCAAGGCGTCACGCCCGACACATTTCCGTGCGTAGCTTAGCTAAATCAGGTACTTGCGTATTTTATTTGAGCGTGAGGCAACCCCTGATCACCCGTTTTTCAACGGCCTGTTAGCGGTAATGATATGATTCCGCCATTGGTGATCAATTAATTTGTTGAGGGTGTTGTCATGTCTAATGATTCGGTGGCGAAACCGCGAGGCGCGGTAAAACATTTCGAGAGCGGGTTCGAGCATTTCCTGTTCGCCAGCAGGTGGTTGATGGCACCGATTTATCTCGGACTTGTCGTGGCGATGGGTGTCCTGCTGATGAAGTTTGGCAAGGAGATATGGCATCTGGTTACCCATGTGACCTCTATGGACGAAGGTCAGGTGATTGTCGGCGTCTTGACGCTGGTGGATGTATCCCTGTTGATGAACCTGTTGATCATTATCATGTTCTCCGGTTACGAAAACTTTGTCTCCAAGATGGAAGATCTTCATGCGCATGCAGATCGGCCGGACTGGATGGGCTCGATCGGTTTCAGTGACCTCAAGATCAAGTTGATCGGCTCGATGGTGGCGATTTCGGGGATCGAGCTGCTTAAGGCGTTCATGAACGTTGATATATTGACCGACCGCCATCTGGCTTGGTTGGTGGGTATCCATGTCACGTTCCTTCTCTCCGGTCTGATTTTCGCCATTATGGAAAAACTCCAGGGCGGAGAGCACTGAACTTGCGGTAAGGTTTTTCAGCGATGCTTTTGGCAATCCAGCAGGCTGCCTATTGAACATGACGCTCAACGATCCCTTGATGTTGCTGCAAAGCTTGGGCGTGGCCCTCGGGATTGGCCTGTTGATCGGGCTTGAGCGTGGTTGGCATGAGCGCAGTGCCGAGGATGGGCGACGGATTGCCGGGGTGCGTACGTTCGGTTTGATCGGACTGACCGGTGGGTTGGCGGGCATACTGTCCACGCATTTCGGCGTCTGGGTGTTGGTGGCCGCATTGTTGGGTTTGTCGGCCATTCTGGTTGCCAGCTATTGGGCCGCAAACCGGCAAGATAACGGGGTCGGGATCACGACGGAAGTCGCCAGTCTGCTCACCTTTATTTTGGGTGCTGCTGCCGTAGCCGGTTATACCTACACCGCCGTGGTGTCTGCCGTGGTTATCACCATTCTTTTGGGTATGAAAGCGATTTTGCATCGCGGCCTACTCAAACTTTCCGAAGCCGAGCTGTTTGCGATCTTCAAGCTCCTGTTGATTGCACTGGTCATCCTGCCGGTGCTGCCCAATGGCGATTTCGGGCCATGGGACGCGCTAAATCCTTTTGTTATCGGCTGGATGATTCTGTTATTGGCCGGGCTGTCGTTTATCGGTTACTTCGCCATGCGCATTCTGGGACCGCAACGGGGTTTGCTTCTGACCAGCGTGTTCGGTGGGCTCGTTTCTTCTACCGCGTTGACGCTGGTATTCTCCCGCTTGGCCCGAAATGGTAGCGGAGTGACGGCGGTCCTTTCGATTGGAATCGTGATTGCATCCGTGACCTTGTTTCCGCGGGTGGTCATTGAGGTTGGTTTAGTCAACCAGGCGCTGGCCATCAAATTGATTCCCGCACTGGGTGGCATGCTGTTGGTCGGGCTCGGTGGTGTCTTGTTATGGTGGCGGTATGGCATCCGCCAGCAAAATAAAGGCATGGATGTGGAGCCTGTTCTGAAAAACCCGCTTGAACTGACGGCTGCGCTGCGTTTCGGTTTGCTGCTGGTGACCATCATGGTGTTTGCACGCGCGATGCAACAAGTGGCAGGGGATGCGGGGATTTATGTACTGGCCGCCATTTCCGGTTTGGCGGATGTAGATGCCTTATCGTTATCCTTGGCCAAAATGGCCGCGGATGCTCAAGTAGCGCCTTCCGTCGCCACTCAGGCGATTGTCTTGGCGATTCTGGTAAACACGACGGTCAAGGCCGCGCTTGCCTATGTGATTGGCGGCAAAGTATTGGGGCTTAGAGTCGCCAGTGTGTTGCTGCCCGCAGTGGCTGTGGGTGGGTTGCTCACTTTGTTTTCGTTTTAATCGCAAAGACGCTGCCGCATCAGTCCATCAAATTTCTTTCAGGCGTCGATGGTGGAAAAAATCCACGTTGACTCTGGAGTGATGCCCAATAAAAAACCTGCCAGTCGGCAGGTTTTTTGGTCTAAGCGGGATGTCGCTTATTTTTCGAGGCGGTTGATCCCGATGGCTCGCATCATGTACTTCTCGTACAGCGGTTCGGACGTGCCTTTCTTCATCTTGCGAATGAAGTATTTCTCGAAGGCGATCTTAGCCAGATGCACCCATTTGCCGGCAGCAAACCAGTTGACATTGCGTGGCGGGATTTGCGGAAGGGCGATGAATGCCGCACCGCGGTCACCGAAGTCAGCCAAACAAATGGCTTGCCAGGTGCCTTTGGAGTCGGGTTCGCCGTGTCCAGTCAACTCGGCTTTGATGTTATGCACAATCGCGGTGACCATGGATTCGATCATGTAGCCGGTTTTCGGCGCGCCAACGGGTACCGGGGTCGGCTCGACCGGAGGTATGGCCACACAAACGCCAGCGGCGAAGATATTTTTGTATTCCGGATTGCGCTGGTATTCGTCGATCTTGACGAAACCTTTAGGGTTGCACATCTCGGTGACGCCCGCCACGCAGTCCACGCCCGCAAAAGAGGGCAACATCATCGAGTGATTAAAGGGCAGTTCGTGTTGTTTGATGACTTCGCCATTGCGGTCAAGCTCGTCGACGAACATCTTGCCGTCTTCAACTTTCGTTGTTTTGGCGTTGGTAATCCATTTGATGTCGTGGGCGCGCAGCTCGGATTCGAGCATGCCGTTGGAATCACCTACGCCGCCCAAACCCAGATGACCGATGTACGGCTCGGCCGTAACAAAGGTGATTGGCACTTTGTTACGGATTTTCTTTTTGCGCAACGCCGTATCAAGAATAAAAACATACTCGTAAGCAGGACCGTAGCAACTGGCTCCGGGCATGGCACCAACGATCACAGGTCCGGGTTTATCGAGCAATTGCTTGAAATTTTCATAACAATGCTCAGCGTGATCAACCGTGCAAATAGACTGAGTGTAGCCGCCATGTGGGCCTGAACCCTCAATGGCAGAGAACATCAACTTCGCGCCGGTAGTGATGATGAGGTAGTCGTAGGTAACGGTTTCACCGTTGGCGAGTTCGAGCCGATTTTCTGTCGGTACTATTTTATCGACGCGTTGGGAAATCAGGTCGATGCCTTTGCGCTCAAGATACGGTGCAAGCGGGAAGGTGATGTCATCGCGGTTACGCCAACCGACAGCAACCCAAGGGTTGGACGGAATGAATTGAAAGTAGGTATCGGCTGTCACAACAGTGACTTTGTGCTCTTTACCCAACTCTTGTCGCACTTCATACGCGGCTGGCATGCCGCCAATGCCCGCGCCAAGAATAACGATATGTGCCATGGTGCTAACTCCTTCGGTGGTGCCTTGGGCCAATCGCCAAGACCAAACTGTCAATTACTTCAGTATCGCGGTGGCTATTGGACGGGCAATGGGGTTTCCATCGGGTGTCCAGCTTTTCTGTTGTTCATTTCTTTTGAGCGCATAGCCAACCAAACGATAGTCGATTCTTGCGCGATTGCCAGTGGTTGGCAAGAAAATTCGGGTCAATTTTTCAATACAACCTGAGTGTGTATTTCTAACACAATGTTATATATGTGTTTTATTTTTTTATTTGTTTATTAAAAAAAAATTAACCACGCCAGTTCGCAAGATCGGAGCATGCGATCGTGAACAGGGCCGCTTCCTGATTGTGCATTTCGATCCATGAAAGCCGGTGCTGGGGCCAGGTTTGGTCTATCAGGCGTCGGCCATTGCCGACTTCGACAAAAAGATAACCATCCGGCGAGAGATGTTCGCCAGCCGTGTCGAGCATGCGCTCAACGAGGGCCAGGCCTTGATTCGGCGCATAGAGTGCCATGGCCGGTTCGTGGTGATATTCCTCTGGCATGTCCTCGGCTTCAGCCGGATCGACATAGGGCGGGTTGCTGATGATCAGATCAAAGCGCAGCGGGGCGTCGGTTTCATCCTTCAGGTTATCCAGAAGATCCGATTGGTAAAGCTCGACACGATCTTCGAGTTGGTAGTCTCTAACATTTCTGGCGGCGATACTGAGTGCGTCCATCGAAATGTCGCAAGCACTAATCATCGCTTCAGGAAAGTATTGAGCAAGGGCGATGGCCAGACAACCGGAACCGGTACCAATATCCAGAATCGATGCAGGTGGCGTGTCTGTGCCATACCAGGGCTCGAAATGCTGCGCGATCAATTCGGCAAATGGCGATCGGGGTATCAGCACCCGTTCGTCCACATAATAAGGTTGCCCCATGAACCAGGCGCGATTGAGTAGGTAGGCGGTCGGGATGTGTTCGAGGCAGCGTCGGCGGATCAGACCCGTGACCAAGGTTATTTCACCGGGCGTAAGCTTGGCCGACCAATGCATCGCATCCAGATCAAGCGGAAGATGCAGGCTATCGAGCACGAGCCAGGCGGCTTCATCCCAGTACTGTTGGGTGCCATGACCGAGAAACACCTTTTGTTCATCCATCCGGCTGGTGGCCCAGCGCACGAGATCCAAAATGGTGACCAGTTGTCTCGTGTCCTCGATCAACGGGTAAAGCGGATCGGTTTGGGCGTGGCGCCCTGCTGGCTCAGAATGTTGGGGTGCAGTCATATTGTGTGCTTTGTCGGCCGGTCACATAGAGGTTGGCCCATTGTGGCAGAACAGGAGGTATCATGTCCCTGATTTCCTAACAATGTGAACGACGATGACAGACCTGAACGCCCCTCCTGATGAAAACAAACCGGTTTCTCCTACCTTCGCTCAAAGCTTGTGGACGCTGGTGCAATATCTGCTGCCACATCACCTGATCTCGCGCTTGGTCTTTCGCGCCACTCGTTGGCGCACGCCGTTCACTACGGGTGTCATTCGCTGGTTCGTGCGCCGTTTCGGGGTGGATCTGAGCGAGGCCGTTGAGCCGGATCCCGCGGCTTACGCTACATTCAACCAGTTCTTCACCCGGGCACTGAAGCCGGGTATCCGCCCCATGCCGGATGATGCCGCTGCATGGGTAAGCCCTTGCGACGGCCGCGTGAGCCAGTTGGGTGCGATTCAATCGGGCAATCTTTTACAGGCAAAAGGGCGCGACTACACCGTGCAGAGTTTGCTCGGTGGGGATGCGTCGTTGGCCCAACGCTTTGAACAGGGACAGTTTGCAACGATCTATCTTTCGCCCCGCGATTACCATCGCATCCATATGCCTTGCGATGGCGAGTTGCGGGAAATGATTCATGTGCCGGGGCGGTTGTTCAGTGTCTCACCCGTCACTGTTCAGCAGGTGCCGGAAATTTTTGCGCGCAATGAGCGGTTGGTGTGCTTGTTTGATACGGCCCACGGCCCGATGGCACTGGTGCTGGTTGGTGCGATCAATGTGGCGGCGATTGAAACCGTCTGGGCAGGCATTGTGACGCCACCGGCCGGAGTTGAAGTCAACCGTTGGCTCTACGGTGGCGATACCGGTATCAATATCTCTTTATCACGTGGTCAAGAGATGGGGCGCTTCAATATGGGCTCGACCGTTATTCTGCTTTTGCCGGAGGGATTGGCTCTGGATTCGCGGTGGCAGCCACAGTCTGTTATTCAGCTCGGCGAGCGTTTGGCAAGTCCACAGGCAGATTGATCCACAAAAATTTTTTGTCCTGAAATGGTCTATTTACAAGTGGATCATTTCCAAAGTTTTTTGTGCGCGCGCCTAAAACGTTTATATTTTTAGCTGGTTTCAGTTATCCAAACAGGGAAAAGGAAGGGATCGCCATGACGCAGTCAACGGATTTGCATGGTCTGCTTGACCAGCTTTTGATGCGTGAGCCTCTGGATGCCGTGCGTCTGTTGGGTGAGGAATTCGTTAACATCAACTGGCAGGATCGCGATGAATCCGAGATCAGCGTGATTGTGGCCGACTTCCTGCCCTTTCTGACTCGCCTCGCGGGCCGGATTCGAACCGATTTGCGTCAATCGCCTTTGCCCTTGAGCGACAAGGGTCGTTTGCGGATTGATGCGTTGCTTCGTGTGTACCGCTACGCACAACTGATGCTGAACCTGAAATTGAACTCGCTCACTGAGCGTGTCGATAATGATTTCGGCTCCGAATATCTCGTGCGGGCGCATCAGGAGCGAGTCGATTGGACAATCCGCATCATCATGGATTGTTATCTTTCCTACGTGGATGTACCCAAATCACTGTATGTCGATTTGCACCAGTTGGTCGATTTGGCGCGTGGCGAATTGCAGGAAGCACATCCTGTGGGCTGGCAATCGATTTACCAGTGTTACGTGGCCATTTTGACGCTCGCCGTTATTAATCCCTACGGGCTGACCCGGGAAGAAATGGAAGACAGCTGCGCCTGCCTGATTCAGGTGGGTAGCGCGATCAAATTGGTTCACGATGAACCGACCCCGACCAGTCGGTTCATCGATCTGACCGGAAAGATCATGCCGCATCTGGCTTTGAGGACGCGCACCAACCTGACCGAAGCGGGCTTTTTCCTTGATCTGGGTGGTTTATACCAACCTGAAATGACGGCCGGTTTATCGCCTGTTTGCAGATCACAGCTCTACCATCTGCTTGATCATCTGAAGTTCTTCTTCGTCGGGCGTGGTGATCGAGAGACTAAATCAACGCTGCCGGAACAAAGCAAACAGCACACCAGCCTGATTACCCTGGGGTTCTTGAGTGTGCATCATCGTCTGGAGCGACTGAGCCAGAATGAAAGTCATCAGGAAAGCACCATTGCTCTTGCAGGGCTGGATTGGGAGGGCTTGGATCAACCAATCCGCGGAAAAGTGGCCTCGATCAGTGGTGTGGCCGATTTCAAAATGGATATTCAGACCGGGAATTCGAAGGGGCAAGTAGACTGGGATGCGGACGTCGGTACTGGTCAAATTAGCAATAGACATCATCAACCAATGAACGAGCCGGGTACTTGGGATGTGGTCAATTTCTCCGCCAGTGGATTTCGATTCCATTGGCGGTTGTCCTCCAACAGCCATGCGGCGGTTGACGATTTATTGCTCGCGGAGTGGCCCGAGCAGGATAAAACAGGGTCAGCGATGGCCATCGGGATCGTACGCTGGGTGCGCCACATGGACGCAGAGCACAAAACCATTGATATGGGCGTACAACGTTTTTCTGGTACCGTATTTGCCAGTTACGCGCGTGATTATCGGGCGGGAGAAACGCGTTGGAGCAAAAGTTGGCCCGTTATTGTTCAGTTGGATGAGCATGCAGTACCCATACGGATTATTCTCTCGACTGCGCTGGCAGTCGAAGCACAGGAACTTTTGGTCATGCAGGAAGAAGCGGAAATACGGTTGCGCCTGGGCTCGGTTTGCCAGACAGGGCAGGATTTTTTGATGATGGAGGCGTGCCGTGTTGATGCGTGATGTGGCCAAACAGCGGGCTTTTGCCGTGCTTTACCTTTCAAATGAAATCAATGATGCAGTGACACTGCGTAGTCAGCTTCGTAACCACGGTTTTGCGGCCAATGTTTTACACGCAACATCCTTCGAAGAGGCGCTGACCCAGGCAGGCAAGAATACATTGGATGTCGTTTTGGTCGATTTTGGAAGTCATTCCGGCAGCGTGCTCGATACCATGCTGGAGGATAACCATCGCCCGGTTTTTGATCGCCTGCCCAAACTGGTGATCGCCGATGTGGACGACGATGATCAGGTGTTGCCGTTGTATGAGTTGGGCGCCACGGCGGTTGTTACGCACGAGTCGCGGCTGATTCCCGTATTGGTTCGGGAGGTGGCTGCGTCCATGACCGAGCAGGAAAGGACGCTTTTCCAGAAAAAGCTGGCCAGCGCCGAAGGTCGTTGCCAAAAGCTGATTGATGGCTCCGGTGAGGCCCTCGCGTATATTCAGGATGGCCTGCACATTTATGCCAATCATGCCTATCTGAGCTTGATGGGCTTTAACGAACTCGAAGAGTTGATTGACGAGCCATTGCTGGATCGTGCCGTAGGCGATAGCGCGGCACGGCTCAAATCGTTTCTCAAAGAAGACGAAGCCAGTGATGAGTTTGAATTGGAGACAGAGGGTGGGGACCGAATCAAAGTCATCATCTCTTCGTCGAAAGCAACTTTCGATGGCGAGGCCTGCCTGCAATTGTTTGTCGCCCCGAAGCAACAGAATTCGGCCGAAATCGAGGAACAACTCGAATTCCTGTCTCGACGCGATTTGTTGACAGGTCTATACAACCGTAATTACTTCTTCGATCAGTTGCATGAGCGGATTGATCTGATCAAGCAGAGCGAAAATGAACAGGGCGTGTTGATGATGCTGGACATCACCAACAGCGAAGCCCTGAAGAAAATGATTGGAACCACGGGAGTGGATAGCCTCCTGACCGAGTACGGCAAGGAAGTGGAGGCGCTGGTCGGCGGCAAAGGATTGGTGGCGCGCCATGGGGCGTACTCATTCCTGGCTCTGTTGGGTAAAACCGATTTGCCCCATGCCGAGCAGGTCGTGAACAGTCTGTTGGGCTATACCAAGGACTATATTTTTACCCTGGGAACGACATCGGTCACCATCAATATTTCCATTGGCTACACGTTGCTGGACATCAATGCGCCTGCAAATGTCATGGAATTGGTCGATCGTGCTGAACGGGCAACCAATAAGGCATCGGAGCAGGGTGTCAATCTGGCCGAGTTCTACAAGCCTGATCTCAAAACGGCCAGTGATGCAGAGCAAGAGGAGATATGGGCTCGTCGAATCAAGGATGCGCTCAAGGAAAACCGCTTCTTTTTGGCGTTCCAGCCCATTGTCTCGTTACAGGGGCACCGCGATCTCAATCGGTTCGAGGTGTTCCTGCGGATGATCGATGAGCAGGGTAATCCATTGAAACCTATGGAATTTCTTGGCAAGGCAGAACGCGGCGATCTCATGCAGTCGATTGACCGCTGGGTCATTCTGAGTGCGATCAAGGAGGTCCATGCCGGATTGAAACGCGCTGAGAACATCAAGCTTTATCTGCGCATCAGTGAGCAATCGCTTCGTGATGAAGAATTTGCACAGTGGTTGATGAATCGACTCGCCAGTGTTCGTCTACCCGACCTGCTTCTGGTTATCCAGGTTCGTGCCGATACGGCGGGGTATCTGCTCAAACATCTCGAGAACCTGCGCGATACCATCGCCCCGCTGGGTTGCGGCTTGTTGATCGACGGTTTTGGGGAGGGTGCCGACTCCTACCGCCTGCTCGACCACCTCAAAACCAAAGAGATCAAGATTTCGCGTGCCCTGCTGGAAAATTTCAGTCAGGAAGCGGCTCACCAAACGGCGGTAACCAAATTGCTGAACGAAGCCAACGCACGTGATGTTTCCGTGATCGTGCCCAATGTAGAAGACCCGGCCACACTGCAGTTGCTCTGGCCGATGGGTGTCGATCTGGTGCAGGGTGATTTTATTCAGAGTCCACGCAAGGGGCTTGAATTTGACTTTTCCCAGTTCTGATCAGGTGTGGATAGCATGAGCGCGAAATTATCGACTGCGGATGACTGGGACTGGATTGTCATTGATCAACTCGAATTCGATGCGATCATCGGTATCTACCCGCATGAACGGGAGCAGGTGCAGCCGCTAAGGGTAGACCTTCGACTGGGCGTGGAGCCCATCCACGCAGCAGTTCAAAGCGACGATATCTCTACTACCGTTGATTATCAGCGTGTTTGTGAAACTGTGATGGCACTGGCTCAATCAGGTCAGTTCAATCTGGTCGAGACACTGGCACAGCGGTGTGCCGACGCCCTGTTTGCGGCATTTCCAATTCAGGCGATTCAACTGTCCGTCAGCAAACCATTGGCTTTGCCGTACACGCGGGGCGTTGGCGTCGAGATTTTCCGCCGCCGTCCCGTTGTCGAGTTTGAGCTTTAATAAATCTACCGACGCGATTCAAAGCGATGATGCCTGAGCCTGATTTCTCCCTGCCTGTTCCTTCGTCCGAAGACCAGATCAAGAGCATGACATTGATCGAACACCTGCAAGGCAGGATGATCGATGAGCCGTTATCCTTTTCGGATTACATGGCCGAGGTGTTGTATCACCCCGATTACGGCTATTACGGCAGCGCTCAGGTGCAATTCGGCGCCGGTGGCGATTTTGTCACAGCGCCAGAGCGTTCGCCTTTTTTCGCGGCAGGCCTCGTGTACGAGTGGCAACAGATCCAGCGCGATTCCCCGGTTCGTCAGGTCTGTGAACTGGGCGCGGGTTCCGGCCAACTGGCCTTGGATTTCCTCCGTACGTGTGACACACGCGGTTGCATGCCCGATCAATATCTGATCTGGGAAATCAGCCCCGGACTGCGCAAACGGCAACAAACACGCCTGAAGGATGAGCTCAAACCCGAGCTGTGGTCGCGTCTGACCTGGGTGGAAGACAGGGAAGCAAAAGACTTGGCAGACATCTGGGCCGGAGGCATGGTGATCGCCAATGAAGTCGTCGATGCCATGCCGGCCTGCCGTTTTCGCTGGCGTCCCGGTCAGCTCGATACGCTCGAGGAACTGAAAGTCGGTTGGGTTGGGAAGCGATTCGGATGGGTTGCCGATACAGCCTCCCCCGAGTTGCGAGCCGCTCTGGCCGATTGCGCCGGACTATGGCCGCTGGACGATCTTGCGCCTGAACCGGTCGCTGCGGAAATCAATCTCGACTTATCGCGATGGTTGGCATCCATCCGTACGCTGTTTGGCCACCCGGAAGCGGCAAGCATTCTGTATCTTTTCGATTACGGCGGACATACTGCCGAAGTCTATCGTCCGGATCGCGTGGATGGCACCCTGCGTTGCCATTACCGCCATCGTGCGCACGACGATCCGTTCGTCTATCCCGGCTTGCAGGACATCACCACCTGGGTCGATTTTGAACGGCTCGCCCGTTTGGCACGGGAAGGGGGCTTTGTCGTCGATGGTGAACGCAGCCAAGCGGCGTGGCTGCTGGGCACCGATGTGCCGGATAGCTTTTCCCGGCAGATGCAGGCTGTGACGGATCGATCGGCCAGCGCGCGCATTGCCCAGGGCTTCAAGGAACTGGTCATGCCCACCGAAATGGGCGAACGGTTCCGCGTATTGCGTTTGCGAACGCCCGAACCTTCGTTGCGGTGATCGTCGGAGTTTTTTCAGGTTGATTTAGGGGGCGCACATGCCCAGATGTCAACTGATGGCCTATCATGTCGGGCAACGTGTTTCGTTGCTGCACCGCTATTGCGTCGGCGAACCACAGATTTTCCCGTTTTTTGAGCCACTGCCCTTATGAACCTGTTCGATTCCCATTGCCACCTCGACAAGCTCGATTTGACGCCATTTGACGATTCGTTCGATCAATTCATGATGGCCGCGTTCGAAGCCGGTGTGCGCCGCATGTTGTGCGTGGCGATTCATCCCGACCGCTGGTCGGATATGGCCGAATTGGTCGCACCTTATGCGCATCCGTGCGAGGATCGTCCGCAAGTCTGGCTTTCGTTCGGTATCCACCCCACCGAAGACCCCGACTATGACCTTGAAGCCGAGGCCATCGTGGCGTATGCGCGCGCGAGTCCTTATTCCGGGCAGATCGTGGCCATCGGCGAGACCGGTCTCGACTACTTTCGCAGCGGCGAGGCCGAACGTTGGCAGCATGAGCGTTTCAGAGCCCACATTGCGGCGGCGCTTGAACTGAAAAAACCGGTCATCATCCACACGCGTGCGGCGGCCAAGGACACCATCGACGTGCTGCGATCGGAAAATGCCCGTGATTGCGGCGGGGTGATGCACTGTTTCGTCGAAGACTGGGATACGGCAAAAAAGGCACTGGATCTCGGGTTTTATATTTCCTTTTCCGGCATTCTCACCTACAAATCGGCCGCCGATCTGCGGGAAACGGCCAAGAAAGTACCGCAAGACCGGATACTGATCGAAACCGATGCGCCTTATCTCGCGCCCGCACCGCATCGCGGCAAGCCCAATACGCCAATCTATGTGACGCACACTGCGCAAACGCTTGCCGATGTGCGGGGTGAAACGCTCTCTACCGTGGCTGAATACACCGATGCAAATACCCGGCGTTGGTTGAATCTGCCCTGATGGACCTGACTTGTTGTCATGAATGAATTTGAACTCATTGCGCGCTACTTTTCCCGCCCGTGTGCGGATGCATCAGTGGTGTTGGGGGTGGGGGACGATTGCGCCGCATTGCGGGTGCCCGAAGGGGAGCACTTGCTGGTCAGTACCGACCTGCTTGTTGAAGGACGACATTTTCCCGAATCGACGGCCGCCTTCGATGTGGGTTACAAGGCCATGGCGGTAAATCTTTCTGATCTCGCCGCGATGGGTGCTCGGCCTTTGGGCGTAACGCTGGGGTTGGCTTTGCCGTCTATCGAACCGGATTGGCTGGAGGCATTTGCGAAGGGTTTTTATACCTTGGCTGAGCAACACGGTATTTGTCTTGTCGGTGGTGATACGGTCAAGAGCCCGGTTCTTTCCTTGGCGGTTACGATCATGGGCAGCGCCCCACCGGATCGAATGCTCACGCGCTCGGGCGCACAGTCCGGTGATCTGATTGCCGTAACCGGTACACTCGGCGATGCGGGTCTGGGTCTGCGTTCGATTCAGCGTCCCGAATCCATGCCTCCCTCCTTGAATCCGGAGGACATCGACTTCTTGCAGATGCGCCTGAATCGCCCCACGCCGCGAGGGGAGGAGGGCAGGCGGCTTGCCGAGGTGGCCCATGCCGCTATCGATATCTCCGATGGCTTGTTGCAGGATTTAGGGCATATTTTGCGCGCCAGTCATGTGGGTGCCGTTGTTGAGGCCGATCGCCTGCCGATTTCACCCGCCGCCCGCGCATGGCTTGCCGCCGACCCAACACAACATAACCTTCCCTTGACGGCGGGAGATGACTACGAGCTGTTGTTCACCATTGCGCCCGATCAGTGGGCAATGCTGGATGTGCCCGCCACCGTGATCGGGCGAATCACCCAAGATAAGCGCCTGCGGGTACTGGACGCACAGGGACATGACATGCCGGTACACGTGCAGGGGTTCGATCACTTCGCGCCGGTAAATTTGGATTAGGTCATGAGTTCACATCAGAAAAATCCGCCGATTCCTCATCTTGCCCGCCGTGTGTGGCGCGATCCTGTATTGTGGCTCGCCTTCGGATTTGGCAGCGGTTTGGCGCCAAAGGCACCGGGCACGTTCGGAACCTTGCCGGGCATCGCCCTGGCATGTGGCATTGGCGTGCTCGCCACCAGTCTGGCCGTGCCAGCGGGATATTTGATGGCAGCCGCTGTCCTTCTACTCACACCCATCGGTGTGTTTCTTTGCGGCAGGGCCAGTGAAAAGCTCGGTGTGCACGATCATGGCGGCATCGTGTTCGATGAAATTGTCGGCGTGTTGATCCCGTTCATCCTGATTCCGGTGACACCGCTCAACCTGCTTTGGGGGTTTGTGGCTTTCCGCGTGTTCGATGTGCTCAAACCCTGGCCGATCAGCTGGCTGGATCGTCGTGTATCCGGAGGATTGGGCATCATGGTTGATGACCTGCTGGCCGGAATATTTGCCCTTGCTGCCCTGTTGATTCTGTCCAGAATCTTTCCTGCTGCTTTTTTTGCAGGCTAATGATGCGGGTTCGAAACTTTCTGCTTATCGATGTGGCCTAACATTCCCAATCTTGGAAAAGGAGCGTGACGATGAACATGAGACGTTTATATTCCTTGGTTATTGCCGGTGCCTTGATCAGCACCCCAATGGTTTGGGCTGCGGGGCCGACTGCCTCCGAAGAACCCGCAATCAAGTCGCTGACGCCAGCTGAGGTCGCCTCGGGCGCTTTGACGCCGCAGGTTCAGGGTGGTGTGCATTTTGTTTCCGGCGGATTCGGTGTCGAAGAGCGTGCTTGGTTGGCGGCCCATGCGCGAGAATTCAATACCCATTTGACCTTTGCGGTCGTGCCGGGCGGTGAATTCGTCGCCGATGTCCCGGTGCGGATCAGTGACGCGAAGGGCGCGTCAATCCTTGAGGCGACGTCAGACGGGCCGCAGATGTTTGTTCAGTTACCGGTAGGTAAATATCAGGTCGAAGCAACCCATGACGGGCAGGCCATCAAACGTTCCTTTACCGTGGCTAACGCACGCTCGGTACAGATCACGATTGGATTTAAAAAATAATCAGCCAGAGACGAAAATCAGTAGAAAATATATGGCATAAGGCGTAAAAAAGCCGAGCAATAAGCCCGGCTCATATTAGGGAAGCTCGAAAAACCAGTCATTCCCGCGTAGGCGGGAATCCGGCGCCTTGATTTTTCTGGGTTCCCGCTTTCGCGGGAACGACGAATAACGGGTATTTCGAAGTGCCCATTAAGATGTTGCGCTTAGAGCGATCGTTCTTGAACGATATTAACGCGAAGGCTTGTATGGCCCAGGATTAGGCTGGCTCTTCCACTCTTTAACTGCAATGGGCTGTAGGCTGGCGATGTAATTCGCATATTTAATCGCACCTTCGAAGTCACCTTTTTTAGCCAGCTGATCTGAGTGATCCAGAATTGGTTTTTTCGCTTTGGGGTTCCAAGGCGCAATACCTTCGGCTTCAACTTTCTTGACTTCTGCCATGGCAGCGGTCTTGGCCTTTTCATAGTCAGCCATGTTAGCTGCATTGGCAGCACTGATGCCGACAAAGAGGGTGGCTGCGGTTACTGCTGTGGCTATCTTCTGAGCTTTTTTCATTCTTGATTTCTCCTGGTGGTTTCCCTTGGTGACCTTATCGGTACAAAGGAGACTTTAGCTCAGAGTAAGTGCTCTGGCTACTATCTCGGCGGGTTTGAGTTTACCCGCTAACCATCCATCCTTATAATTGGCAAAATTTTCATTACCGTAAGAGATCTTTATGATGCGTATAGTCGATGAAGGCCTGACCTTCGATGATGTTCTGCTCGTCCCCGCGCATTCCACTGTTCTGCCGCGAGAAGTCTCACTCAAAACCCAACTGACACGCAATGTCTGGTTGAACGTGCCGCTCGTATCGGCTGCCATGGATACCGTGACCGAAGCCCGCCTTGCCATTGCGCTGGCGCAGGAAGGCGGCATAGGCATCATTCACAAAAACATGTCTGTTGCGATGCAAGCCGATCACGTCCGACAAGTGAAAAAGTACGAATCTGGCGTTATCAAGGACCCCATAACGGTCCCACCCGACATGAGCATCCGCGATGTGCTCAAAATCACGCGCGATCACCGCATCAGTGGCGTGCCGGTAGTTGACGGCATGGATCTCGTGGGTATCGTCACCAGCCGCGATCTGCGTTTTGAGCGCAATCTGGACCAACCGGTCAGCAAGATCATGACCCAGCAGGATAACCTCGTCACGGTCAAGGAAGGCGCCAGCCGCGAGGAAGTTCAGGCCTTGTTGCACAAGTTCCGCATCGAAAAAGTGCTGGTTGTGAATGATCGTTTTGAATTGCGTGGCATGATTACCGTCAAGGACATCCAGAAATCAACCGATTACCCTAATGCATCCAAAGACTCCCAGGGCCGTCTGTTGGCCGGTGCCGCTGTCGGCACCGGTGGCGATACCGAAGAGCGCGTGGCTGCATTGGTCGCCGCTGGCGTGGACGTGCTGGTCGTGGATACCGCGCATGGCCATAGCCAAGGCGTGCTTGATCGTGTTGCCTGGGTTAAGAAAACCTACCCGCATGTGGATGTGATCGGCGGTAACATTGCGACAGGTGCAGCGGCACTCGATCTGGTCGCCGCGGGCGCCGACGCCGTCAAGGTCGGGATCGGCCCTGGTTCCATTTGCACCACACGAATTATCGCGGGTGTCGGTGTGCCGCAAATCACCGCCGTTTCCAATGTGGCAGAAGCACTGAAAGGAACGGGCGTACCGTTGATCGCCGACGGTGGCATTCGTTATTCCGGCGATTTCGCCAAAGCGATTGCCGCCGGTGCGCACACGGTCATGGTCGGCAGCATGCTGGCGGGTACCGAAGAAGCACCCGGTGAAGTGGAGCTGTTTCAAGGGCGTTCCTATAAATCCTACCGGGGCATGGGTTCGCTTGGGGCCATGCAGCAAGGTTCCAGCGATCGTTATTTCCAGGGCGAATCGGCGGTTGAAAAGCTGGTGCCCGAAGGTATCGAGGGACGGGTGCCTTACAAGGGCTCACTGGTCGCGATTGTGCACCAGATGCTCGGTGGCCTGCGCTCATCGATGGGGTACGTGGGTGCTCGTGACATCACCACCATGCGCACTGTCCCGCAATTCGTCCGGATTACCAGTGCGGGCATACGTGAATCGCATGTGCATGATGTCGCTATCACCAAGGAAAGTCCGAACTACCGCATCGATTGATTCGGTCGCTATGATTGCACTAAACCGCAGCGGCCGCTTGGCCGCTGTCTGCTTTAGGAATCTCTGATTCAATCAGACGTTCCGTGCGGCACAAGGATGTGCCGTCATAAACAATAATTTAAATTATTGTTTATGAAGAAAATCGAAAATCGCATTTTTTGATTTTCGCCCTCTGAAAATTCCAGGATGGAATTATTCAGAGCTTATTTTAAGGAAACAGACGAATGACTTCACACGCAGCCGATATTCATGCCGAACGCATCCTGATTCTGGATTTCGGTTCGCAATACACCCAGCTCATCGCTCGTCGCGTGCGCGAGTGCGGTGTGTACTGCGAAATTCATTCCTGGGAAGTAGATGATGCGTTCGTGCGCAGTTTTACACCGCAAGGCATCATCCTTTCCGGCGGGCCGGAATCAGTTATCGAAGCGACGCCGCCCGCTGCGCCTCAGGCCGTGTTCGAATTGGGCGTGCCGGTGCTGGGTATTTGTTACGGCATGCAAACCATGGCGGCGCAACTCGGTGGCGTGGTCGAAAATGCCGATCATCGTGAGTTTGGCTACGCCTCCGTGCGTGCACGGGGTCATACGGCGCTGTTGAAAGACATCGAAGACAGCGTCACGCCGGAAGGCTTTGGTATGCTGGATGTCTGGATGAGCCATGGCGATCATGTCATCGAACTGCCAACTGGCTTCAAACTCATGGCATCGACCGATAACGCGCCCATCGCCGGCATGGCCGATGAAACGCGCCGGTTTTATGGCGTTCAGTTCCACCCCGAAGTCACGCATACGCGCCAGGGCCACCGCATTCTGGAGCGATTCGTCCGCCAGATTTGCCAGACGCACGGCCTGTGGAAACCCGACAACATCATTGACGACATGCTCGCACGTATCCGCGATCAAATCGGCGGCGACGAGGTGATTCTGGGGTTGTCAGGTGGCGTCGATTCTTCCGTGGTTGCCGCATTACTGCACAAAGCAATCGGCGACCAGCTCACCTGCATCTTCGTCGACAACGGCCTGCTGCGGTTGAATGAAGGCGATCAGGTCATGAGCACCTTTGCCCAGCACATGGGCGTGCGCGTGATTCGCGTCGATGCCGAGGCGCGCTTTCTTGCCGCGCTGGAAGGTGTCGCCGATCCAGAGGACAAACGCAAAATCATTGGCGGCATCTTTGTCGAAATCTTCGAAGAGCAGGCCAACCTGCATAAAAATGCAGCCTGGCTGGCTCAAGGCACGATTTATCCCGACGTGATCGAGTCCGCCGGTTCCAAGACCGGCAAGGCGCACGTCATCAAGTCGCACCACAACGTTGGCGGTTTGCCCGCGCACATGCGTCTGAAACTACTGGAACCGCTGCGTGAATTGTTCAAGGACGAGGTCCGCAAGATCGGTGTCGAGCTCGGCCTACCGAGCGAGATGGTGTACCGTCATCCGTTCCCCGGCCCGGGCCTTGGCGTGCGCATCCTGGGTGAAGTGAAAAAACACTACGCCGACCTGCTGCGCCGCGCCGATGCCATCTTCATCGAAGAACTGCGTGCTGCGGATTTGTACGACAAAGTCTCGCAGGCTTTCGTCGTCTTCCTGCCGGTCAAATCCGTCGGCGTGATGGGTGACGGCCGCAAGTACGACTACGTGGTAGCCATGCGCGCGGTGGAAACCATCGACTTCATGACCGCCCGCTGGGCGCACCTGCCGTATGAATTCCTCGAGCGCGTTTCTTTGCGCATCGTCAACGAGATCAACGGCATATCTCGAGTCGTGTACGATGTGACCGGCAAACCACCGGGCACCATCGAATGGGAGTGACGGGTACTGACCTCGTGTCAACTCAATCGTCCCGAACGCCACAAACAGGTTTAGGGAAGCTCTGATCTAATCAGAAATATCGTGTAGGGCGGGGATGTCTTGTCATGAACGATCACATAAGTGATTGTTCATGCAGATCATCAAAATCTCACGTTTTGATTCCCACCCTCTGACGTTGCAGGATGGAATTATTCAGAGTCTTCCGTCTACGACGGAATTAAAAGCCGTGACCGAGTAATCCAAGGACACCAAGTACAATCAGATAGATTGCGACAATGTAGTTGAGAAGCTTAGGGAATATCAAAATGGCGATACCGGCTGCGAGTGAAATCAATGGCGCTAGCGTGATGTGAATGTTCAATTTTTGCTCCTAAATCGAGGGTGGTTCTAATTTCAAATTTGGTTCACTTTGGTGCGTGATGCATTTGGCTGTCTTATTGCAAAATCTTCACGGCACGACAAACCATCGTACGCGATTTTTGAACCTATCGATAAACATACTCATAAACAACAATATACAGACACACATTAACCATCTATTTTTGAAAAATCATTTGCCACTGCTGCGTTCCCAAGCGAGCCCGTCGTTTCCTTCAAGATGAGTATTTGAATTGGTATTGTTTAAACATGAAACTGCCTTCAAGCGTTGACCGTCAATTCATACAGCAAGCGCTAGATGAGGCAAATCTTGCCGCTGCGGACGGCGAGGTTCCGGTCGGGGCGGTGGTGGTTCGTCAAGGCAAGGTGATCGCCACGGGCCGAAATGCGCCGATCCGTCTGAATGATCCGTCGGCACATGCCGAGATATTGGCGTTGCGTGCCGCGGGGATGGCGCTGGCCAATTACCGGCTGGACGATTGCACCCTGTATGTGACACTGGAGCCGTGCCCCATGTGCATGGCGGCCATTAGTCATGCACGGATTGCGCGGGTTGTTTTTGCCGCACCCGATCCGCGTGCGGGCGCTTGCGGCGGGGCGATTGATCTGAATCGCGCGCCCTGGCATCACCATTCGGTTGTTGTCGATACCGGGCCTTGCGAGCAGGAAGCGGCCGAGTTATTAAGGCATTTTTTTCAGGAAAAACGTTGATAGATCATCCCCGACTCGGCCTTGCCGTCAGAAGTATTCCGTTCGGGGAATCTCGAAAAACCCGTCATTCCCGCGTAGGCGGGAATCCAGCGCCTTGATTTTTCTGGGTTCCCGCCTGCGCGGGAACGACGAATCATGGGTATTTCTAGGTGCCCTCGGTTTGCGTGTCATTGTCTCAATGTGTCGGTCAGTAGCCACTTCGCCTTGCGGGGCCGCCAACCAATACCATGCGTTTTTTTGTTGGGCTATGATGCTGCCTGTTCCAGCCACTCGAAGCCCGAATTCCCATGTTTGAACAAGCCTTTCGCAATATCGACAACGTGCTCTGGAAAGAAGCCGGTTGCACCACCGAGCTTGATTACACCGAGCAAACCTCATGGCTGTTGTTCCTGAAATATCTCGATAGCCTTGAACGAGACAAGGCAATTGAAGCCCAGCTTGAGGGCAAAACCTACACCCCGATATTGGATGAAGCCTACCGCTGGGATGCCTGGGCCGCACCGAAGGATGCCACCGGCGTGATTGACCCCAATGCCGCGATGACGGGTGATGACTTGCGCGATTTTGTGGATCGCAAACTGTTCCCCTATCTGCATGGCTTCAAGCAACGCGCCGCTGGGCCGAATACCCTCGAATACAAAATCGGCGAGATTTTCGGCGAAATCAAAAACAAGATTCACAGCGGCTACAACCTGCGCGAAATCATCGACCACATCGACGAACTGCGCTTCGGCTCGCAAATCGAAAAGCACGAACTCTCGCACCTGTACGAAGCCAAAATCAAAAACATGGGCAACGCCGGGCGCAACGGCGGCGAGTATTACACCCCGCGCCCGTTGATCCGTGCCATGGTGCGCGTGGTCGCCCCGCAAATCGGCGAGCGCATATACGATGGCGCCGTGGGCAGTGCGGGCTTTTTGTGTGAAGCCTTCGACTACCTCAAAAGCCAGCCGAACCGCACCACCGCCGACATCAAAACCCTGCAAGAGCGCACTTTTTACGGTAAAGAAAAGAAATCGCTGGCCTACGTGATTGCCATCATGAACATGATCCTGCATGGCATCGAAGCGCCGAATATCGTGCACACCAACACCCTGGCCGAAAACCTTGCCGACGTGCAGGACAAAGACCGCTTCGACATCATCCTCGCCAACCCGCCCTTCGGCGGCAAAGAGCGCAAGGAAGTACAACAAAACTTCCCCATCCGCACCGGCGAAACCGCCTTTTTGTTCCTGCAACACTTCATCAAGCTGCTCAAGGCCGGTGGCCGCGCGGCCGTGGTCATCAAAAATACCTTTTTAAGCAACACCGACAACGCCTCAGTTTCCTTGCGCAAACTGCTGCTCGAATCCTGCAACCTGCACACCGTACTCGATATGCCCGGCGGCACGTTTCTAGGCGCAGGCGTGAAAACCGTGGTGCTGTTCTTCGAGAAAGGCGCACCGACACGGCAGGTTTGGTACTACCAGCTCGACCCCGGCCGCAACATGGGCAAAACCAACCCACTCAACGATGCGGATTTAGCGGAGTTCATCGAACTACAAAAAACCTTCGCCGATTCACCCAAAAGCTGGCGCGTGGATGCCGCGACACTCGACACCACCACCTACGATCTTTCGGTAAAGAACCCGAATGGCCAAGAGGAAATCATCCACCGCAGCCCGCAGGAAATCATGGACGAGATCGCCGCGCTGGATATGGAGAGTACGGATGTGCTGGCGAAGATTCGGGCGTTGTTATGAAAGGGAAGGTCGTACCACTTAAGGATCTTTTTCAAATTGGATCTAGCAAGCGTGTTTTGAAGTCACAGTGGAAAGCAGAAGGAGTGCCTTTCTATCGCGGACGCGAGGTCACGCGATTAGCAATGGATGGCTTCGTAGACAACGAGCTGTTTATTTCTGAGGCTCATTATGCAGAGCTTGCAAATCAGTATGGAGCTCCGAGAACTGACGATATAGTCATCACAGCGATCGGAACTATTGGCAATTCGTACATCGTCCAGGATGGCGACAGGTTCTATTTCAAGGATGCCAGCATCCTTTGGATGAAGAGAATCAGCGATGTCAGTAGCAAGTTCGTCAATTTTTGGTTGAAATCCACCATGTTTCTCGATCAACTGGATCATGGGAATGGGGCAACCGTAGACACGCTGACGATTCAAAAACTCCAGAGCGTCCAGATATGGGTTCCCCCCATTGCCGAACAACACCGCATTGTCTCCATTCTCGACGAAGCCTTTGAAGGCATCGCCAAAGCCCGAGCCCATGCCGAACAGAACCGCCAGAACGCCCGCGCCTTGTTTGAAAGCCACCTGCAATCCGTGTTCACGCAGCGGGGTGAGGGGTGGGCGGAAAAGTCGCTTGAGGAAGTGGTAGATGCGCAATGCACACTTTCATATGGCATCGTTCAGCCGGGTCACGAATACGCTAAAGGAATGCCGATTGTTCGTCCTACGGACTTGACGGCAAAATTGATTACGCTTAACGGATTGAAACGTATCGACCCAAAGCTGGCCGATGGCTATCGCAGAACTACGCTGCGTGGCGGCGAACTTCTGCTCTGTGTTCGAGGAAGTACCGGAGTGTTGGCGGTCACATCCTCAGAACTTGCTGGCGCTAACGTAACGCGCGGCATAGTTCCGATCATGTTTGATCCATCGTTACTTAGCCAAGATTTTGGCTATTTCCTGATGACTTCAGAGGCAGTGCAGAGCCAAATCCGCATCAAAACTTATGGAACAGCGCTAATGCAAATAAACATTGGGGATTTGAGAAAAATTGCTGTCTCATTTCCTCCGCTAAAGGAACAGGAAAGGATGACGGCACAACTCGAAGAGTTGTCTGCCGAAACCCAACGCCTGGAATCAATCTACCAACAAAAACTCGCTGCCCTCGATGAACTGAAAAAATCCCTGCTGCATCAAGCCTTCTCCGGCTCACTTTAGGATGCCAATACGATGATTACCCTCGATACCCTTACACGCTGGCTCTCGGCGCCTACAGAGTCCGAACACCTTGAATTCAAGGAGGCCAAACTGCAATTCGACACCACAAAGTTACTGCGATACTGCGTAGCTTTAGCCAATGAAGGCGGCGGGCATCTGGTACTAGGTGTGTCCGACAGGCTGCCTAGGCGCGTAGTCGGTTCGCAGGCATTCGCGGTGACATCAAATCTCAACGATATCAAGGCGCGCATTGTCGACAAGCTGCACATTCGTGTGGATGCGGTGGAGCTGGCGCATCCCGAGGGTCGGGTGTTGGTGTTTGATATTCCCACGCGTCCTGTCGGTCAGCCTCTAGCTTTTGACGGGGCTTACCTGATGCGGGCGGGTGAGGATTTAGTGCCAATGACACCCGATCAACTGCGGCGCATTTTCGCAGAAGGCCAGCCCGATTGGTTCTCGCAACTGGCTAGACAAGATGCCAGCGCTGATGAAGTGATCGCTCTGCTCGATACCCAGGCCTATTTCGAGTTGTTACAGTTACCGTATCCGACAAACCGGGAGGGTGTGCTAGCTCGCTTGAGTGGTGAGGAGCTAATCACACAAACCGCGTCAGGCTGGAATATCTCCAATTTAGCAGCGATTCTGCTCGCCAAAAAACTGGATGCCTTTTCGCTAACTCTTGCCCGCAAGGCACCTCGCGTAGTGTTTTATGAAGGTACGGACAAAACCCAAACTCGAGAAGATAAACCGGGTAACAGAGGCTATGCGGTGGGGTTCGAGAACCTTGTCGATTTTGTCCATTCGGCAGCTCCGCAAAATCGCAGCATTGAACAGGTGGTGCGTGAGGAAGTGAAAATGTTCCCGAAACAGGCATTACGGGAGCTGATTGCTAATGCATTGGTGCATCAGGACTTTCATGCTTCAGGGGCCTCGGTCATGATCGAGATGTTTTCGGATCGAATTGAGATTTCCAACCCAGGTACCCCGCCGATCAAGGTTGAACGCTTTATCGATGAATATCGTTCACGTAATGAACATTTGGCAGATTTGATGCGGCGACTTGGCATCTGCGAGGAAAAAGGTAGTGGTGTCGACAAGGTTGTCAAAGCCGCTGAGGCATTCCAATTGCCTGCCCCCGATTTTCGCGTTGGGGAGTTGCGGACGACAGCAGTGCTTTTTGCGCATCAAGATTTTTCAGCCATGAGTAAATCGGATAGGCTTCGTGCGTGTTATCAGCACTGTTGCTTGATGTATGTGAGTAACCAACGCATGTCCAACCAGTCGCTGCGCGCTCGTTTTGGCGTTTCCGAATCAAAAGCAGCAACGGTGTCTCTTGTGATTGGCGCAGCCAAAGAAGCAGGCTTGATTAAAACGGATGAGTCCGACACGAGTTCAACGCGTTATGCTCGCTACTTACCCTTCTGGGCTTGAGTGCTTTAATACAAACCCATGGCCTGTGTTAATTTTTACTTTACTCCTTAATAAACAATGAATTGAGTGCTTTAATGCAAATCGTGCTTGCAGAATGGGTGTGGCAAAACAGATCGCCTAAGCCTGTGAGACAGTGCTCCCCAGAAAGCGAAAAGCCCCGATGTATCTCACCGAGGCATAAACGCCGACCGGGACCCCCCTGTCCACTTACGGGAAAGTGTAAAGTGTTCAAGCGATTGGCGAAACGGCTCAATGGGATTATGTTCATAACCGGGTTTTGATAATGGATGCTGCAACACGATGAACGAAGCCGAAACCCGCGCCGAACATATCGACCCTGCCTTGGCTGCTGCCGGATGGGGCGTGGTGGCCGGTTCACGCATTCGGCGAGAATACCCGATTACCTTGGGCCGCATTGAAGGCGCGGGTAAACGCGGCAAGGCGCTGACGGCCGATTATGTGCTGGAGTACCGCAATACCAAGTTGGCGGTGGTCGAGGCCAAGGCGTGGAATAAACCACTCACCGAGGGCGTGGGCCAAGCCAAGGATTATTCCGGCAAACTCGCCATCCGTTTTGCGTATGCCACGAACGGTCAGGGCATTTATGGCATCGATATGGAATCCGGCGTCGAAGCCGAGCTCGCAAATTATCCATCCCCGGATGAATTGTGGGCGCGCACCTTTGCCAGCCAGAATATTTGGCGTGATCGCTTCGCGGAGGTGCCGTTCGAGGATCGGGGCGGGTACTTTCAAAGTCGGTATTATCAAGACATTGCCATCGAGCGCGTGCTGGCGGCAATCGCCGATCATCAATCGCGCATTTTGCTCACCTTGGCGACCGGTACGGGCAAAACCTTTATTGCCTTTCAACTGGCGTGGAAGCTGTTTCATAGCCGCTGGAACTTGCGCGACTGGCAGCGTGAAGCCGAACCGAGCCGCCGCCCGCGTATTTTGTTTTTAGCCGACCGCAACATTCTCGCCAATCAGGCCTTCAATGCCTTTTCGGCGTTCCCGGAAGATGCGTTGGTACGGATTGATCCTGCCGATATTCGCAAGCAGGGAAGGGTGCCGAAAAACGGCAGTCTGTTTTTCACGATTTTCCAGACATTCATGAGTGGGCAGGATGCCGAAGGCCAGCCTGCACCGTACTTTGGCGATTACCCGCCGGATTTTTTCGATTGCATCATTATCGACGAGTGCCATCGCGGTGGCGCGAACGATGAAAGCAACTGGCGCGGCATTCTGGCGTATTTCGCGCCCGCCGTGCAGCTTGGCTTGACCGCCACGCCCAAGCGCAAAGACAACGTGGATACCTATCAATACTTCGGCGAGCCGGTGTTTGTGTATTCATTGAAGGACGGCATCAATGATGGTTTTTTGACTCCGTTCCGAGTGAAGCAAATCGCCACCACGCTCGATGAATATGTGTACACGCCCGATGACACGCTGGTGGAAGGCGAGATTGAAGCGGGCAAGCGCTACGAAGAAGCCGACTTCAACAAGATCATCGAGATCAAGGAACGTGAGCAAAAGCGTGTCGAGATTTTCATGGCGCAAATTGACCAGCGCGAGAAAACCATCGTGTTTTGTGCCACCCAAGAACATGCCCTGGCCGTGCGGGATTTGATCAACCAGATCAAGTCCAGCAGCAACCCCGATTACTGCCAACGGGTAACCGCCAATGATGGTGCGCGGGGTGAACACTATCTGCGCGATTTTCAGGACAACGAGAAAACTATCCCGACGATCCTGACCACATCGCAAAAGCTCTCGACCGGCGTGGACGCCCGCAACGTGCGCAATATCGTGCTGATGCGCCCCGTCAATTCGATGATCGAATTCAAACAGATTATCGGGCGCGGCACGCGGCTGTATGACGGCAAGGATTACTTCACCATCTATGATTTCGTGAAGGCGCACCATCACTTCAATGACCCCGAATGGGACGGCGAGCCGCTGGAACCAGAGCCAACCGACCCCCGCCCACCCCAACCGCCGAGTGAACCAACCCCGCCCGATGGCGTGCGTGAACCCAGTTCGTCTTATGAGCGCAAGCCCAAAGTGAAAGTGCAGCTTTCCGATGGCAAGGCCCGCACCATCCAGCACATGATGAGCACGAGCTTCTGGCACCCGGACGGTACACCGATGTCTGCCCAGCAGTTCATGGAATCGCTGTTTGGTCGCTTGCCGGAGTTTTTCAAGGACGAAGACGAATTACGGGCCCTGTGGAGTGACCCCGAAACCCGCAAACGCTTGCTCGAAGGGCTGGCCGAAAAAGGCTTCGGTACGGATCAACTGCGGGAAATGCAAAAGATCATCGATGCACAAAATAGTGATCTGTTCGATGTGTTGGCTTATGTGGCCTACGCCCAAACGCCGCTGAGCCGGGAAGATCGCGCGGATCGTGCCATGGCGCTCATCAGCAGCCACTTCAACAGCAAACAGCAAGTGTTTCTGGATTTCGTGCTTTCGCAGTACATCAGCGTGGGGGTGGAGGAGTTGGACAAAACCAAACTCGGCAGTTTGCTCCGCCTGAAATACCACGACTCCATCAACGATGCTATCGCCGACCTCGGCAAGCCCGATGAAATCGGCCAGATGTTTAGCGGGTTTCAGAAGTTTTTGTATCAGCCAGTGCAAGCGAAGGTTTAGGGATAATTGGGCTCTTTCGTTTGAGCTTCAGCCCATGCATAAGATGACAAGAACACCTTGAAAAACCGTCACAGGTTTACGCCAGCTTAATGCGAAGCAGACCCAAGCCCGCGTTCAGTAGGTTTTCGAGGTGCACCGTTGTCATTTGCAAGCGCCGCAACCCCGCAAATGAGCTCTTGGCTGCACGCCCAAACGGGGCTTGCGGGCAAATCCACAAGCCAGAGGCACCATCGAGTCATGCAGAAGTTCCATCAGGGCACCTCGAAATACCCGTGATTCGTCGTTCCCGCGAAAGCGGGAACCCAGAAAAATCAAGGCGCTGGATTCCCGCCTACGCGGGAATGACGGGTTTTTCGAGGTTCCATAAGTAATATGGTGTCCACGGAGGGATTTGAACCCCCGACCTGCCCCTTAGGAGGGGGCTGCTCTATCCAGCTGAGCTACGTAGACGGCGGTCGAATGCTACCACAGCACTAAGGGCGTATGAACAGTACACTAGTCCATTTCCGGTTCGACCCAGACCTCCGGTTCGTCGTATAGGAAGGAAACATGGACGATGATCGGGCGGCAGCACACGCTGCAGTCTTCAATGTATTCCTGCGTGCCGGCGCTGGCGTCCAGGAGAAGATCGATCGTTTCCCAGCAGTAGGGGCATTGAACGCTGACTTCGGGTTGAAGGTCCATGGGATGCTTCCGGTTCTTGTGGTGCCGCTCGGTCGTTTGATCGAGAACAGGCGAGTTGGTTAATCGAGTATGGACGAAAAAGCCCGCTCCGGAAAAGTACCTCGGGCGGGCTTGCTCGATCGGACGGTCGGGCACCGTTTTCTGTCGACGGTCAGTTCATGTATTTGATCATTTCATCGCCGAAGGCATCGCTGCCGATCTGGGTGGCATCGTCCATGAGACGGGCGAAGTCGCCGGTGACGCGTTTGTTGGCAATCGCGCCTTCGACCCCTTTAATGACGAGATCGGCGGCTTCGATCCAGCCCATGTGGCGCAGCATCATTTCGGCGGATAGAATCAGCGAGGCTGGATTGGCCAAGTTTTTCCCGGCGATGTCGGGTGCGGTGCCGTGGGTGGCTTCGAACATGGCGATGGAATCGGACATATTCGCGCCGGGCGCGATGCCGATGCCGCCAACCTGTGCTGCCAGCGCGTCGGAGATATAATCGCCGTTGAGGTTTAAGGTGGCGATCACGTCGTAGTCCTCCGGCTTGAGCAGAATTTGTTGCAGGAAGGCGTCGGCAATGCCGTCTTTGATGGTGATTTTACGGCCGGTTTTTGGATTGGTGCATTGGTACCAGCCGCCACCGATTTCGGCCGCGCCGAATTCTTTTTTCACCAAGTCGTAGCCCCATTGTTTGAAGCCACCTTCGGTGAACTTCATGATGTTGCCCTTGTGTACGAGCGTCAGCGAGCTGCGATCGTTGTCGATGACGTATTCCATCGCCTTGCGCACCAGCCGCTCGGTGCCTTCACGCGAGACGGGTTTGATGCCGATACCGGAGCTTTCGGGGAAGCGAATCTTGGTGACGCCCATTTCGTTCTGCAAAAAGTCGATGACTTTTTTGACTTCCGGCGTACCCGCCGCCCATTCGATGCCGGCGTAGATGTCCTCGGAGTTTTCGCGGAAGATGACCATTTCGGTCTTTTCCGGATGTTTGAGTGGGCTGGGCGTGCCGGTGAAGTAACGCACGGGACGCAGGCAAACGTATAGGTCAAGCTGTTGGCGCAGGGCGACGTTGAGGGAACGAATGCCGCCGCCGACGGGGGTGGTCAGCGGGCCTTTGATGGACACGACGTAATCGCGCACGGCAGCCATGGTTTCGGCTGGCAGGCCGCTCTTATCGTCGGCATAGACGGTGGTTGCCTTCTCGCCTGCATACACTTCCATCCATGCAATTTTCTTCGTATCGCCATAGGCCTTGGCGACGGCCGCATCGATCACCTTTTTCATGACGGGGGTGATGTCGACACCGATGCCGTCGCCTTCAATGAACGGAATGATGGGTGTATTCGGCACGGTGATCGATCCGTCCGGATGGGCGACGATGCGTTCGCCTTGAGGGATTTTGATGTGCTGGGACGCAGAGTTGGTCATATTAGTGTGTGCCTCTGATAAGGATAAGAACCGAGTAAAACTGAGCTTTTCATCAGTATATCTTGGTAAATGCTGATTTATTCCATCCTTGGAATAAATCAGCGCGCTCATCGCGGTACCCGCCCGCGATGGCGCTCACGAATCAAAGACTGACCGTCTTTGTTCGTGTTGGGGCGTCCTGCCCCAAACGGGAAGCACTGAATAAATCAGCGCTTCCCTTGAAGTTTTATTGAAACAGCCCGCTTTTTGTACCCGAATGAAATTTCACTCTTGAAATTCAAAACAGCACCCCCATGTTGAGCACTCGTTACTGGCGCGCATTGGTCTTGATCGACGGATGCGCAAATTTTTGACTTGAACTTGATACGGAGTGATCTCAATGAAAATTCGTCCCCTACATGACCGCGTCTTGATCAAGCGCGTGGAAGAAGAGCGCAAAACGGCGTTTGGTATCGTTCTGCCCGATTCCGCCGCTGAGAAGCCGAATCGTGGTGAAGTCGTTGCCGCAGGTCCCGGTAAGAGCAACGACAAAGGCGAAGTTCGTCCTATGGGCGTCAAGACAGGCGACCAAGTCCTGTTCAATCAATATGCCGGCACCAAGGTCAAGGTGGATGGCGAGGAACTGTTGATGATGGGCGAAGACGATCTGCTCGCTGTCATCGAAGGCTAATTTTCGCTTTATCGCAAACCTAATACCTAACTAAATAAGGAGCAATCTCACATGGCTGCTAAAGAAGTTCGTTTTTCCAGTTCTGCTCGCGACCGCATGTTGCGCGGCGTGAATGTATTGGCTGATGCCGTCAAGGTCACCTTGGGCCCAAAAGGCCGTAATGTGGTCATCGAGAAGAGTTTCGGTGCCCCGCACGTCACCAAAGATGGTGTCACCGTTGCGCGTGAGATCGAGCTCGAAGACAAATTCGAGAACATGGGCGCGCAGATGGTCAAAGAAGTGACCTCACAAACCGCTGATATCGCCGGTGATGGCACTACGACAGCGACTGTGCTGGCTGCCGCGATTGTGCGCGAAGGCGTTAAAGCCGTTGCTGCGGGCATGAATCCGATGGACTTGAAGCGCGGTATCGACAAAGCCGTTATTGCTGCGGTCGAAGAGTTGAAGAAACTGTCCCGTCCTTGCTCGGACAACAAAGAAATCGCCCAAGTAGCCACCATCTCTGCCAACGCTGATGAAAGCATCGGCAAGATCATTGCCGAAGCCATGGCCAAAGTGGGCAAAGACGGCGTGATCACCGTAGAAGAAGGCTCAGGTTTCGAGAACGAGCTGGACGTGGTTGAAGGGATGCAGTTCGATCGCGGTTACCTCTCTCCGTACTTCGTCAACAACCAGAAAACCATGTCTGCTGAACTCGAAGATCCGTTCATCCTGTTGCACGACAAGAAAATCACCAATATCCGTGAACTGCTGCCAGCACTTGAAGGCGCTGCCAAAGCGGGCAAGCCTTTGCTGATCGTTGCCGAAGACATCGAAGGCGAAGCGTTGGCGACTCTGGTCATCAACTCCATGCGCGGCATCGTTAAAGTGGCTGCGGTTAAGGCACCGGGCTTCGGCGATCGTCGTAAAGCCATGCTGCAAGATCTCGCGATTCTGACCGGTGGCCAGGTAATTTCCGATGAAGTCGGCCTGAACCTTGAGAAGATCACGCTGGATGACTTGGGCCGTGCCAAGCGCATCGTGGTCAGCAAAGAAAACACCACCATCATTGGCGGTGCGGGCGACAAGGCGGATATCGATGGTCGCGTAACCCAAATCCGTGCGCAAATGGAAACCACCACTTCCGATTACGACAAGGAAAAACTCCAAGAGCGTATCGCCAAGCTGGCTGGCGGCGTGGCTGTCATCAAAGTGGGTGCAGCGACTGAAGTTGAAATGAAAGAGAAGAAAGATCGCGTGGACGATGCACTGCACGCTACTCGTGCTGCGGTTGAAGAAGGCGTGGTTCCCGGTGGTGGGGTTGCCTTGATTCGTGCCCTCGAAGCCATTCGCGGCATGACCGGTGCCAACACCGATCAGAACACCGGTATCGCGATCGCTATGCGTGCGATGGAAGATCCACTGCGCCAGATCGTGTTCAACTGTGGTGAAGAACCTTCGGTTGTCGTAAACCAAGTTCGTTCGGGTTCAGGTAACTTCGGTTACGACGCGTCCAACGGTACGTTTGGTGACATGATCGAAATGGGTATTCTGGATCCCACCAAGGTTACCCGTTCCGCATTGCAGAACGCGGCATCCGTAGCCGGTCTGATGATCACCACTGAATGCATGATTGCCGAACTGCCGAAGGCTGACGCGCCAGCCGCACCAGGTGGCGACATGGGCGGTATGGGCGGCATGATGTAATGCCCCTGATCTCCGGATTGCCCGGAGATCGCCCGAAAAGACAAAACGCCCCGCACGCTAATAATGTGCGGGGCGTTTTTTATGCCAACTTCTTATCCATACGGCAAAACCGGATGTGACTTAGATCCACTTCATCAAGCCCAACTCGTAGGGATGGAGTTGAGCACTGTGATTAGGGACAATCCGGAATCTGAATTTTTGTAAACCGGCGAGCTGGATATTCAGGGTGAAACTGTATACCTGTGTCCCGTCTGAGGCGTCGTGTTCTGTAGTCGTTGCGGTAACGGTTGTACTGAAACGCTCAACGGTGGCCCAGTCTCCGCTTGGCGTATCCTGTCCGAACAGGCACTCGACTGCAATATCCTCTGGATTCAAACCATTGAGTGTGACGGCAACGTTCAGTGTGAGCGTGTCGCCGCTGTGAATTTGTGCCGGAACGTCAGAAATCAAAATGCCCGTCACGCCCGGCCATGCGGCAAGAACGCGGCGCTTGAAGTCTTCGAGAGAGAGCGCTTCGGCGCCGTTGTTTTGTCTCAAGCGACGCCCGTAGACTGATGCAGGCAGGTAATGCTGAGTCAGATAATCACAAACCATGCGGGCGGAGTTGAATTGCGGCAGGATCGTGCGGATGGCCATCTTGGCGTATTTAATCCATCCATTTGGCAGGCCGTTCTGGTCGCGTTGATAAAACAGCGGCTTGACGTCGCTTTCCAGCAGCGTCAGTAAATCGCTGGCTTCTTCCGTGTCGCAATAGTCGTGGTTGAAGCTGCGGTTGTACGGTTTGATGGACCAGCCATTGGCTATTTGACCTTGCTTTTGGTAACCCTCGCCCCACCAGCCATCGGCCACAGATAGATTCAATACGCCGTTCAAACCAGCTTTCTGGCCCGAGGTGCCCGATGCTTCAAGCGGGTATTCCGGATTGTTCAGCCATACATCGCAGCCGGTAACCAGCTTGCGTGCCAGTGCCATGTCGTAGCCTTCAAGCAGCAAAATACGCCCCTGGAATTCAGGTTCGTTGGCCATTTGCCAGATTTCCCGGATCAAGCCCTTGCCCGGTTCGTCGGCTGGATGGGCCTTGCCCGCGAAGACGAACACAATCGGACGATTTTCATCAGACAGCAGTTTCGCGAGTCGTTCACGGTCGCGGAAGATCAGATTCGCTCGTTTATAGGTGGCGAATCGACGCGCAAAACCGACGAGCAGAACATCGGACTCCGGACGATCCAGATAGCGCAAGGTGCGTTCTGTTCGGATGTCGCTCAGGCCGTCTTGCGAGAGTTGACGTGAGAGGCGCAGACGGATTTCCCGGATCAGTTCGGCCTTGAGCGCACAACGCACCGACCAGAATCGGTCTTCAGGGATGTCGTCGATAAAATTCCAGTAGCTTTTTTCACGTAAATTCCAGCGCCAATCCCGATGCAAACTGCTGAATAACTGTGAAAACTCCCGAGCCAGGAAGGTATCGACATGCACCCCGTTGGTGACGTGGGTGATCGGGTTTTCGTTGGCCGGTACCTCAGGCCAGAAATCACGGCTCATCTCCGCCGCAACCCGACCATGAATGGCGGAAACCCCGTTGTGTTGACGCGAGCCACGCAGCGCCAGCGCGGTCATGTTGAAACCGGAGCCTTCGGGTTCTCGCCCCAGAGCGAGAAACGATTCCTGATCGAGCTTGATTTGTGGCCAGAATGAACTGAAATATTCCGCCATCAACACGTCGGTAAATACATCGTGCCCTGCCGGTACGGGCGTATGCGTGGTGAACACCGTGGTTGAGGCAACCATTTCCAACGCAACGGTTTCGGTTTCACCCGATGACACATGTTCGCGCAGGCGCTCCAGAATCTGGAATGCAGCATGACCTTCATTAATATGCCAAGCCGTGGGGGCCAACCCGAGTGCGCGCAGTGCACGAACGCCGCCAATGCCCAGCACGATTTCCTGCTCGATACGTGTACGTCGATCACCGCCGTACAGCCGGTAGGTGATTTGTCGGTCATCAGTCGAGTTGCCGGGCAAGTCCGTATCCAGCAGGAACAAACGGATGCGCCCGATCATGGCAAGCCAGACCTTGACTTCGATAACACGGCCAGGAAAGTCCAGGCGGATGGTTACCGCGTTGCCTTTGGGGTCGGTGGCCGGTGCGATGGGCAACGTGGTGAAATCGATGTCCTGATAGGTGGCTATCTGGTTGCCTTGGGCATCGATGGTCTGCTTGAAATAACCCTGTCGGTACAACAAGCCAACTGCTACGAACGGGATGCCGATATCAGATGCGGCCTTACAGTGATCCCCCGCCAGAATCCCCAGCCCGCCGGAATAAATGGGGAGTGATTCATGAAAACCATACTCCGCACAAAAGTACGCGATCAAGTCATTCGGCTGGATGCGCTTTGCTATTGACTCAGGCATGGGCTGAGCAAGGTAGTCATCGAAATGTCGACACGCGTCGTCATAATCGGCCAGAAATACCGGATCAGTAATCGCGGCATCCATTTTTGCCTGAGATACCCTTTTCAGAAACAGTTTCGGATTGTCATCGGTCTGCTGCCAGCAAACCGGGTCGATCTGGCTGAATAGGTGCCGGATGGATCGCGTCCAGCTGTAATAAAGGTTATTGGCTAGATCATCCAGACGCTTGATACGTGCTGGCAGGCGAGGGGTAATTTCTAAGGCATAAATCTGAGCGGTCATGGACTTGCATACCCCTTGCTCGGTGATGGTTTCGAGAACAATGCCTTCGTATCAAGGTTGGCTAATACGGTTATACCGTTTTCATTTGAAGCTGTCATGTCCACGCGAACTATTTCTAGTCACTATGACTTCTGACCTGGATTGTGGATCGGGGCTCAAGTTTTTCATCCCGTTGCCGATAAGCAGTTTGCGGACGAATTGATGGCATGGGAAACCGGTAAATCAAGGGTCGAAAAAATTTTTTAAAAAAGTTCTAAAGTTTTTTCAAAGGCCGCCGATACAGCAACTACAGATCGAGTTCATTGGCATGTTGCCAAGCAAAAACCCACGAGAGGATCGAGATCATGAATGTAATCAACACCAACATTCTTTCCCTGCAAACTCAAAACGCATTGCGCGCCAATGGCAATGCCATGCAGACTGCAATGCAGCGTTTGTCTACCGGTTTGCGTATCAACAGCGCCAAGGACGATGCGGCGGGTTTGGCTATCAGCGACCGTATGACCACACAAATCAACGGTTCCAATGTGGCTGCGCGAAATGCTAACGACGGTATTTCGCTGGCGCAAACCGCTGAAGGTGCAATGGGTGCTTTGACCTCTACTCTGCAGCGGATGCGTGATCTGGCTGTTCAGTCTGCCAACGCCACCAATAGCACCTCTGATCGTCAAAACCTGCAAACCGAGTTCGTTCAACTTCAGAGCGAGTTGGGCCGAATCATTGGTAACACCCAGTTCAACGGTAAAAATGTATTGCAGGGTGGCCTGAGTGGTTCTGCCAATGCCAAGTTCCAAGTTGGTGCCAACACCGGCGCTACAAACCAGATCGCATTCTCGATTAACAACCAGTCTGCCCGCGGTACAGCAAGTGGCGGGATCAAGTCCGCTCTGGCGAATACTGTGTCTATCGGTAGTAAAGCGACCTTCACCAAAATCATGAGTGGCATTAGCCTCATCGATAAGGCGATCACCTCGATCGACACCACCCGCGCCAAGCTGGGTGCGGTACAAAACCGGTTCCAGATCACCATCGATAACCTGAACACCTTTGTGGTCAACCAGTCACAAGCGCGTTCACGAATTCTGGATACCAACTTTGCTGCAGAAACTTCTAACCTGTCTAAGGCTCAGATTCTGCAACAAGCAGGTAACGCCATGTTGACCCAAGCAAATCAGGCACCACAAGCTGTGCTGAGCCTGCTCCGTTAATCCACTGGTGGACTAACAATGGGTGATCAGGGATGATCATGTAAACCTAAGAAAGCTTGGAAGGCGTCCGACGGGACGTCTTCCGGGTTGAGGGCTGAGCATCATGAGTGCCATAAATAACATCGTCAGTTCAAGCATCCATCCTGCGGTCGCGGGACAGGATGCTTCGTCGTTTTCACAGGCTTCCACCCCGACCAGTGTGGTTACTCTGCCCGCCGATCCGAGGCTTCAGGCGAATGCCTCGGCGGGATCTGCGAATAGCCGGAAACCGACAAAGGAAGAAGTGAATCAGGTGCTTGAGGGTTTAATCAAGCGTCAACAGGGTTCGCCGACATCGGTTCAGTTTTCGGTGGATGAAAAACTTGATCAGGTCGTCATTAAGGTGGTGGATCCCACTACTCAGAAGGTGATCAAGCAGATTCCGTCTGAGGCTATTATGAAAATGCGTGAAGATATGTTGGCTTTTGAGTCAAAATCATCAACCGGCCTGCTGCTGTCGGAAAAGACGTAGCAAATATAAAATCCAGTCCCGATATATAGGGGCGGAGGAGTTAGACATGTCTACTACGGTATCTACCACGAGTTCGACCTCCCCAAGTGGAATTTCCTTTTCCGGACTGGGTTCGGGTTTGGATATTCAGGGCATCGTCACACAATTGGTGAATGCTGAGGGAGCACCCCAGCAGCAAATTCTCACGAATCGGCAAACAGCCTTCAATACGACTTTGTCGGCACTCGGTCAGCTTAAGAGTAGTTTGTCGAGTATCCAGACGGCGGTTGACGCATTTCAAAATCTGGATACTTTCCGGACACGGACGGCGACAGTTTCCAATAGCAGTATTTTGAGTGCTTCTGCTATTCCCGGAACGGCGCTAGGGACTTATCAGGTTGAAGTGGATCAATTGGCCACAGCACAGAAGATGGCTTCGGCTGGTTATGCTTCGGCAACGAGTACTGTGGGATCCGGGACACTTAACTTTACTGTCGGTAGTGGCTCATTCTCTGTCAGTGTTGCGGCCACCGATACCCTCACGAATATTCGGGATAACATCAATGCTGCCACTGGCAACACGGGTGTGCAGGCGTCAATCATCAATGTGGATAATGGCAGTGGCGGAACAGTTTCTAAGTTGGTGATGACCGCGCTGAATACGGGCACGAGTAATGGCTTCACGGTTACCGCAGTGGATTCTGATGGCAATAACACGGATGCCGTCGGATTATCTGCTCTTGCATCCAACAACCTGACGCAAATTAGTGCGGCTCAAGATTCCATCATTAAAATCGATGGTATGCAGGTAACCAGTGCATCCAATAGTGTGAGTACGGCCGTTACCGGTTTGACTTTGAATCTCACGCAGGCTCAAGTGGGTACCAGCGTGGCGGTGACGGTGGGGACGGACAACAGCCCCATCACCACCGCGTTACAGACGTTGGTGACCAATTACAACAAATATCAGTCAACCAATGCCAGTCTGACCTCTTATGATCAGACCGCTAATCAGGCTGGGGCGTTGTTGGGCGATGTGACAGCCACTGGGGTCAACAATGCCTTGCGTTCACTGATGGGGCAGAATTACACAACGGGCAGCACTACCATTCAAAACCTGGCGGATATCGGCATTCAAGTGGACAAGAATGGAGTGATGTCGCTGGATACCACCAAGTTGAATCAAGCTCTTGCCGCTGATCCTAATGTGGTCAAGACGTTGCTGACCGACCCAACGAATGGTGTGAGTGCCAAAGTAGACAGCGTGCTCAATCCTTATTTGCAATATAACGGCGTCTTTGATTCCCGCACGGCAAGCATCAATAGCCAATTGAAAACAATCACGACGCAGCAGGCTGATCTACAAGCTCGCTTGAATCAGTATCAGACATCGTTGATGGCACAATTCACCGCGATGGATTCTTATGTTGCTCAGATGAATCAATCGATGAGTTTTCTGTCGAAACTGAACTGAACGGGCTCAAGATTTTCGATTGTTGGTCGATAACCTCCGTAGCCGCGCACACATAGAAATATGTTACATCGTGTGCGTGTAGCCCATGTCTTATTGGAGTTCGAATATCATGTACGCCAAAGCTTACGCCCAAAATTATCGCCAAATCGATCTTGTTGCTGAGGTCGAACAGGCTTCGCCACACCGTTTGGTTGCCATGCTGTTTGAGGGGTTCCTGACTCACGTGGCAAAGGCCAAGGTGGCCACCCAGACCATGGACTATGAAGCAAAGGCTCGCAATGTGCAGTTGGCGATGGATATTCTGGTCGGCCTGAAGGGCGGGTTGAGTAATGATGCCAGCCCGGAACTGGCCGAGCGCCTGTTTGAGTTGTATGACTACTGCGAGCGCCGGTTGCTGGACGCCAGTGCTCGCCGTGATATCTCGGGCTTTGAGGAAGTGGATATGTTGATTCGCCAAATCAAGGAAGCTTGGGATGCAATCGAACCGCAAGTCGCCACGGGGCAAGCGGTGAAAATGGCCGCCACCGCCTGAACGGGCAGCTACGTATCCACGTTATGGCTGCGCCCCTGCCTAGTGTTCTAGTCGACCGTTTGTCCTTGCTTCAGCGGCTGGGTTCCGAAGTGGACGCCGAAGCTGTGCTTTGGTTGGCGGATCGAACGGGTGCTCATGACGAAACCGCGTTGAACTCTATTGCCGAAGCCCGGCGCATGATTGAGCTCACAGTGGATATGGCGATGGCCGCCGACTACGCCGAACACCCCATGGTTCTGGCCATGCGGGACGAGTGGGAGCAGCGGTTTGCCCGCATCAAGATCGAGATGAAGGATAAATACAAAAGCCTGGCTGACTCACTTCAGCAACAGGCCCAGCAGACTCGGGCCGTCAGGGCTTATATGAGCACACAAGGGGCCAGCTTCTAGTCTCCTGCACGTTTAAATTGGATCATTGGGCGGTTTCGTCTTCTGCGATCCAATCATGGATCCTCTGTTATCGCACACTAAAATTCCTTAAGGTGCTTCTTCTCTGAGCGCCAATAATTCTTCTTTTAGCCCCGATTGTTCCGATGGATTGCAATATGTGATCAGCGCGAGGCATTGCTGGAAACCCTCTTCTATATCGAGGGTGTTAAATATCATCGCGAGTTGACGAATGGTGTGCGTATCCCCAGGGAAACGTGCCAAATAATGAGAGTAGGCTTCAACGGCATGACCATAGTCGCCGCGTAACGCGGCCAGTTGACCGCTCAAACGCCAATGACTGGGGTTGATGAGTGCTGCTGTATCCAAGGCTTGGTTGGCCTGTACCGGGTCGCCTAGTTCCAGACTGACGGCAGATACCCGAGTCAGACAGTGATCCAGTAGGAGTGAGTCTCGTTCGGAATCGGCATGGTTGAGGACTTGTTCATAAGCTGTCATGGCTTCAGGCAGTTCATGATTCAGCTCTGACAGTAGGCCTGTCAAATAGGCGGCATATGGCTGTGCTTGTTGGACGTCCGGGTGGTTGGTCAGCGCGTGCACCAATGAATTCAGCGCCTTTTTGTTGTGCTGAGAGAAGTGCATTTCTGCCAAACGTAGGCTGGCTTTGGGGGATCTTCTTTCCTCATTGCGCTTTTGATCGGCAGTCAGAAGTGCTTTGAGTTGCTGGTCGAAAACTTCAGCCGTTTTTGCGGTGATTTCCGGCGGTAGATTCCAGTTGGCTGCCAACCACAGCACACGTTCGGGTTCACCGGCTTCCACGTAACGTTCAAGAATTGTCTCAGGGTTCTGCTGTCGATTCTGTTCGAGTAAGCGGGTTTCAAGTCGAAAAATTATGTTCTTGAAGATGGGTAGCAGTTTTTGCGCTGCTTGTTGAATATGTGCATAAAACAGGTTGGCCAGTGCTTCTGCCTGCTGGGCGTCCAGAGCAAAAAAATCGTTTGGCAGGTCGGTAGCAACAAGTTCGCGATGGGCCATGGTTTTGACCAGATGCTCCGCCTGAGGCAACTGTGATCGCATCAAGCGATCAATGGCGCGCATTCGCCGCTTATGAAGGACCTGTCGGTTCGGGTTGATCATGTTGAAGAAGGCCCGATTCGACTCCAGAGCCAGTTGTGCCAGATGCTCGATCTTGCGCACGTCTTCGACCATGGTGTTGATGGCAGTCTGGACACGGTTCAGATGTTCGACAACTGCCTGCGAGGAAGTTGTGATGGCTTTATCCAGCGGTTTTCGATCAAAGGGTTCTTCTGACCAGTCGATCTGCTCAAGGGGTTTAAAAACGACACCCTTGATGGCGGCGGCGTCCGGCGAGGGGTTGATCAATGTTACACCCAGTGGCGCCAAGTGCTCGGCCATGCCTTCCAGCGTTTCAATGCCGGCGAAGTAGTCGGGCGTCGTCCAGGCCGTTTGCCCTGTATTGGTGGTGACCTTGACCGCTGTGTAATCGAGCAATGGCCCTGCCGCCGCCTCGCTGCTACCTTGAGCGTGGGTCTGGCCATTGGGTGCATGACACAGATCAAGTCCGGCAAAGGCGATTTGCGTGAACCCCAGGTAGGTCGCGAGCATCACGCAGGTATGGGTGACGGTCGGGCCGACGGAGACGAGATTACCGGTGGGATTGATTGGTTTCGCTTGCTCATCGGCCTGGAGATCGGGAGCGAGTGGTGGCTCGTCCCATGGTAGCAGTAGGTCAGTGTGCAGCATCCGATGTGGCCAACGATTCACGATGCCGGGATAGGCATGATTTCCTGCAATCAGAATAGTTTCCGGCCCAAAGTCGAACATCTGGCGGCTCACGGTCAGGCTGACGGGGTAGGGGTCAACTGTGGCGATCATGTCGGGGTTGATTCCTGCTGAAAGCAGGCGCGCGCTGATGCGTGAAACCGCGATGAGAAAGAGTTGGGATCGGTGGGTTTTGATCCATTCGATCTGATCGTCCAGTGAAGGGCCGCCAGCGAGAATCAGCGCCTTTTTTCCCTTGAATATGCCTTTCAACGGAACGAGATTGGCAAAAAAGCTGGGGGTATTGGCAAGTTGGGCGGTCAAAAATGGTGCCGTGCCCAGGTTGGCGGTAGTCACGTAACGCCGACGGGTCAGCTCGGCATCGAATTGATCGACCAGTTCCAGATAATCTGCAGTGGGGTGGTCGAGTGCGGCCAGCGAACGGTCGAAGGCAACGCCATTGATACGGAAGTAGTCGTTCAGCAGGAGTAGTTCGGCGGTTTGAGTCCATTCATCCGGGGTGATGAGATGGACGTAATCGTCAAGCAGACTGGCGATGGCAGGTGTTTGCCGAAGCGCTTCGGCCAAGGCAGTGGGTTCAATGAAAATCCAGCGCGAGCCTCGGGGTAATGGCGTCTTTTCTTTGACGAATCGTATGAGCTGTCCCGAATCGCTGCCGATGATGACGTATAACCGATCTTGCGCGTGCAGCCGATTTTTGAAGTGCGCACTCAATACCTGTTGTGCGAGGCTGGTTCCGGCACTCGCTGGTTGGTTGGGTTGCGCGCTGAAATGAAGGCCGTTGAGTGTCGGAAAAATCCAGTCGCCCGAGATCGTCTGGACAAGTTCTGGACGCTGGGTATCGGAATCCCATCCTGTCGGCGAAAATTCGGAGGCGTCGGGCATCAGGGTCGTTTCAGTCATGGTTAACGCTTTTAGGTGGCGGGCAAAAATCGTTGAAAGGCTATCATAGCGGAGTCAGCGACATAGCCTGTATTGTGCACTGTGTGCGGACAGCCCGGATGAATCAAGTTCTGTGGCCATTCTCGTCGAGTTGGTTCGATATTTGTTTAGAAAGTGCGCCCGGTTTTCGGTGGCGCTATATTGGTGTTCGGTTGGTTGTGTTCGAAGCCGAATTCTTTAATGATGGGCCTGGATTACGAACAGGATCAGGCGCCCTGTAATCGCCCTTTTAACTGATGGATTGTTTCATGTCTGAACCGGATCTTTTGGAATCACCACGTGCTCTTGTTACGGGGGCAGATGGATTTATCGGCTCTCATCTCGTCGAGATGCTGGTTTCCCGCGGTTACACCGTGCGGGCGCTGGCTCAATACAACAGCTTCAACCATTGGGGTTGGCTGGAAGATGTGGCGTACAAGGACGCCATCGAGGTCGTTGCCGGTGATATTCGCGACGCCCATTTCTGCCGACACATGATGAAGGATGTCGATGTCGTATTTCATCTGGCGGCACTGATCGCCATTCCCTATTCGTATATCGCCCCGGATAGTTATGTGGATACTAACGTGCGCGGCACGTTGAATGTCTGCCAAGCGGCCCTGGATGCGGGTGTGAAGCGGGTTATCCACACCTCGACCAGCGAGGTATATGGCACGGCGCGGTATGTGCCGATCGACGAAAAGCATCCGCTTCAACCGCAGTCGCCTTATAGCGCATCCAAAATCGGTGCCGATGCGATCGCCCAGAGTTTCCAGAACAGTTTCAGCTTGCCGCTCACAGTCGCCCGGCCATTCAATACCTACGGGCCGCGCCAGTCTGCCCGTGCAGTGATTCCGACCATCATCAGCCAGATCGCTTCCGGCAAACAGCGGATCGAGTTGGGCGATTTATCGCCGACGCGTGATTTCAATTATGTCGAAGACACCTGCCGTGGGTTTATCGCTCTTGCCGAGAGTGACGCGACGGTCGGCGAGGTGGTCAATATCGGCTCGAATTTCGAGATTTCGATCGGCGACACCTTGCACCTGATCCGAGAATTGATGGGCAGCGATATCGAAGTGGTTCACGACGATCAGCGCGTTCGGCCCGCCAATTCTGAAGTGTTCCGTCTGTGGTGCGACAACAGCAAGATTCACTCATTGACCGGGTTCAAACCCGAGGTCGATATCCGGCAAGGGCTTGCGCGCACGATCGATTGGTTCACGAATCCGGACAACCTGCGCCGCTACAAGACCGATATCTACAATGTGTGATGAATTCATCCAGTTTGTCCGGGCACTGTACGAGGAGCCATCGGCCCCGATCCCGCTGCATGTGCCCGTCATGGGTACTCCTGAGAAAGAAGCCGTCGCTGCGGCGATCGATTCGACCTTCGTCTCCAGTGTCGGTGCGTTTGTTACCGAATTCGAACGCGATGTTGCCGAGTTTTCGGGCGCTAAATACGCCGTGGCTACGGTCAATGGAACGGCGGCATTGCACATCGCACTTCTGGTTGCGGGCGTGCAGCCGGGCGATCTGGTCATCACCCAGTCGCTGAGCTTTATCGCCACCTGCAACGCCATCCACTACTGCGGTGCCGACCCTCTGTTTATCGATGTGGACGAACACACGCTCGGTTTGTCACCCAGTGCACTTCGAAGCTGGCTCGAACGTCATGCGGAATGTCGGATGGAGGGCACTTTCGAACGGGCGACGGGGCGACGAATTCGCGCTTGCGTGCCGATGCATACCCTCGGGCATCCGACGGATATCAAAGCCATAACGACCATCTGTGACGAATGGTCGTTGACGCTGGTCGAGGACGCAGCGGAGTCGCTCGGCAGCTATGTTGGCAATGCGCACACCGGCACTTTCGGGCGAATGGGTGTGTTCAGCTTTAATGGCAACAAGGTCATCACCACGGGCGGCGGCGGCATGATCGTGACCGATGACGAGCAGTTGGCCGTGCGGGCGAAACATCTGTCGACAACGGCGAAAAAACCTCACCCCTGGGCGTTCGAGCATGATGAGGTGGGATACAACTACCGCCTGCCGAACCTGAATGCGGCGTTCGGCGTCGCACAAATGTCTCGGCTGCCCGGCTTACTCGCTAGCAAGCGTGAAGTGGCGTCCCGATATGCGCAATGGTGCGAGGCCAACGGTTGGACATTCGTGAGTGAACCTCAGGGCGCGCGAAGCAACTACTGGCTCAATGCAGTGCGCATGTCCGATCGGGAAACGCGCGATGCCTTTCTTGCCGCCACAAATGCCGCTGGTGTGATGACCCGGCCCCTGTGGACGCCGATGCACCGTTTGCCGATATATGCTTCGGGGCTGCGCGACCCATTGCCGGTCACGGAAGCCTTGGCGGGTACGCTGGTGAACATCCCCAGTTCTGCCCTGGCCAACGGTCGCTCGTGATGCGCAGAATCGCGGTCATCACCGGTACGCGAGCCGACTACGGTCTGCTGTACTGGTTGATTCACGACCTGCATCATGCAGAAGACATTGAGTTGCAATTGATTGTGACCGGCATGCACCTGATGACGGAATTCGGCCACACCGTCGATGTGATTGAACGGGATGGGTTTCCGGTCGCCGCTCGTGTTGATTTGCAGTTGTCGTCCGACAGTCCGCAGGCGGTCGCCCGTGCGATGGGCGTTGGGATGATCGGGTTCGCGGACGCGCTGTCGCGTTTGGCGCCCGATATGGTCGTGATTCTGGGCGACCGGTTTGAAATGCTGGCGGCGGCCAGTGCGGCGTTCACCTTACGCATCCCGATTGCCCATATTCATGGCGGAGAGGTGACGGAAGGTGCTCTGGATGAAGGTTTCCGTCACGCCATTACAAAGCTGTCTGCGGTGCATTTCACGGCGGCAGAAACCTATCGGGAGCGCGTGATCCAGATGGGCGAACAGCCGGATCGCGTGTTCAACGTCGGCGCGCCCGGCCTGGATCATCTCCGCCGCACGCCGTTATTGAATCGCGAGGATCTGGAAGCGGCCCTCGACTTTCGCCTGGGCGCGCTGAATTTCCTGGTCACCTTTCATCCGGCCACGCTCGATATCGAGGACGCTGTCAGCCAATGTCGGCAGATGTTGGCGGCACTGGATGCCCTCCCCACGGCCCACATCGTGTTCACGCTGCCCAATGCCGATCCCGGCGGGCGGGCCATCATCCCCGAGCTTGAGGCTTATGTGGCGAGGCATCCCGACCGTTGCCGCCTTTATGCATCGCTGGGGCAGTTGCGCTATCTTTCGCTGATGCGCCAGGTGCAGGTCGTGATCGGCAACTCGTCCAGTGGCATTATCGAGGCCCCGACGTTCGGGGCGGCCACGGTGAATATCGGCGATCGCCAGAAGGGCCGGCTGCGTGCCCGAAGCGTCATCGATTGCGCACCTGAATGTCTTTCGATTGAACACGCGATTTCGCGGGCCCTGGAACCGGCATTCCAGTCACTGTTGCCGACGATGGAAAACCCCTACGGCGCGGGCGATGCATCGGGCCGGATGTTGGCTGTATTGCGGTCGGTTAACCTCGTGGAACTGGGGCGAAAACCGTTCTTCGATCTGCCCGATTCGGCCAGTCGGGTGTCGTAAATTTACGTTCATGAGCAGGGAAGAACAGAACATGCGCCACGATCACCGGCCAACAGAGGAGTTTTCATGAGTCAACCGTTGATCATTGCCGAAGCGGGTGTGAACCATAATGGCCAAACTGATCTGGCGTTCGCCTTGGTTGAAGCGGCCGCCAAGGCCGGTGCTGATGTGGTCAAGTTCCAGACCTTCAAGGCCGAATTGCTCGTCACCGCAGATGCCCCCAAAGCCGAATACCAGCAACGTGCGACGGGCGCAGGTGAGTCGCAGTACGCGATGCTCAAGCGGCTTGAACTCTCTCCCGATCTTCATCACGAACTCAAGCGTGAGGCCGAGCGGTTGGGTTTGGAGTTTCTTTCGACCGCCTTCGATTCGCAAAGCCTGCGATTCTTGGTTGACGAGGTGGGCTTGAAGCGTCTGAAACTGCCTTCCGGCGAGCTGACCAATGCGCCCTTCGTGCTCGAACATGCACGCACGGGTGCCGAATTGATCGTTTCCACGGGCATGGCGAATCTGGCGGAGATCGAACAGGCGCTTGGGGTGATCGCGTTCGGCCGAATTGCGGGCGCGGATGACCGTCCGTCCGTGGATGCATTCAAGGCGGCCTATGCCTCGGCGGAAGGTCAGGCGGCCTTGAAGTCGGGCGTGACTCTTATGCATTGCACCAGTGATTATCCCGCCGCACCGCAAGCCATTAATCTACGCGCCATGGACACGCTCTCGGCGGCGTTCGGGTTGCCGGTCGGTTATTCCGATCACACGCTGGGCACCGCCATGAGCATTGCCGCCGTGGCGCGCGGCGCGCGGATCGTTGAAAAGCATTTCACGCTCGATCGAACGCTTGAGGGGCCGGATCATGCGGCATCGCTGGAACCGGATGAATTAACCCAAATGATTCGCGGCATTCGGGATGTCTCCGCGGCATTGGGCGACGGCATCAAACGCCCGCAACCGGCGGAGCTTTCCACGGCCCGTGTGGCACGCAAGAGTTTGGTCGCGCGGGTGCCGATTCGTGCGGGTGAGCCTTTTACGACAGACAATTTGACCGTGATGCGCCCGGGCACCGGGTTATCGCCCATCGGATATTGGGCGTTGCTCGGCAAAACAGCCAGGCAGGACTACCCGGCAGGGAGCTTGATCGTTGACTAAACCCTTCATCATTCTGGGCGCGGGGGGGCATGCCGCTGTGATCCGCGATCTGATCGAGTGCCTGGGACACGAGGTTGCGGGCGTACTGACGCCTGAATTTTCGGCGGGCAGCCATTGGCAGGGTCTGCCCGTGTTGGGTGCTGATGATTTTCTGGATCAACCGGCTGCTGCGGATTATGTCTACGCGCTGGGCGTCGGCTTGATGCCGAATCAGGCCCGTTTACGTTCGACGCTTTATGCCGAGTTAATTACTAAAGGTTTGGAAGTGCCCACCCTCGTCCATCCTTCGGCCGTGGTGGCACGCAGTGTGCGCTTGGGGCGGGGGGTGCAGATACTGGCCGGTGTGGTAGTGCAGGCTCAAGCGGTGATCGGTGATAACGTGCTGATCAACACACGGGCTTCTGTCGATCATCATTGTCATCTGGGTGCTCATAGTCATGTCGCGCCCGGGGCAGTGCTCTGCGGCGGGGTGAGGACCGGCGAGGGTGTGTTTGTCGGCGCCGGTGCCACGGTCATCCAGGGCTTGGAAATTGGTTCGCGCGCCGAGGTAGGCGCCGGGGCGACGGTGCTTCGATCCTTGCCTGCAGACACCCGTTTCATTCCGGAACGCCCGCATCAAGGAATCTAAGGAGAAGTAGAGTGAGCGAGCAATGGCAAAAAATTCGGTTGCGTGTGTCGGATTCGCTGCATCGGGCGATCGAGGTCATCGACCAAGGTGCCAAACAAATCGCCTTGGTGCTGGATGATGACGGGCGACTCATCGGTACGGTGACTGATGGCGATATCCGGCGCGGTATCCTGCGGCATCTGTCGTTGGAGGCGCCTGTTTCGGAGGTCATGAACGCCAAGCCGCGGAGTCTGGCGGCAGGTTATAGTCGAGCCGAGGCGCTGCAACTTCTGGGCAGTGCTCAGGTGTTGCAGGTGCCGATCGTCGATCGTGACGGCAAGTTGGTCGGGCTTGAAACCATGACCGATCTGATGAAGCGGCCGCGGCTGGAAAACCCGGTGTTTCTGATGGCGGGCGGCTTTGGCACTCGGCTGCGGCCCTTGACGGATTCCTGCCCCAAGCCGATGCTGAAGGTGGGCGGCAAACCGATGCTGGAGCACATCCTGCAGGATTTGATCGACTACGGCTTCTATCGTTTTTACATCTCGGTGCATTACCTGCGCGAGCAGGTGATCGAGCATTTCAAGGACGGCAGCCGCTTCGGGGTGTCGATCCAATATATCCACGAAGACACGCCGCTTGGCACGGCGGGGTGTTTGGGGCTCTTGCCGCGCGATGCCGTGCAGCGCCCGATCATCGTCGTTAATGGCGACATCATGACCCGCGTAAATTACGAGGCGCTGTTGCAGGATCATGATCGCCACACGCCCGCCGCGACGGTTTGTACCCGTCAATATGATTTTCAGGTGCCGTACGGCGTGATCGAGCATGAAGATCAGCGCATCACCAACATCACTGAAAAACCCACGCAGCACTTCTTTGTGAGCGCGGGTATTTATGTGCTGGCGCCACAGGTGGTGCATTCGATGGCCGCCGATACGCGGGTCGATATGCCGGATCTGCTGAAATCCGAAATCACCGCCGGACGTTCCGTGCGGATGTTCCCGGTGCATGAATACTGGCTGGATATCGGTCGGATGAATGACTTCGAACTGGCGCAGAACGACGCGGCATCGGTGTTGCAGCGTGTCTGACATCGGATCGGTGCTGGCGCTCATTCCCGCGCGGGGCGGGAGCAAGGGCTTGCCCGGCAAGAATATCCGCCCTTTGAAGGGCAGGCCGTTGATCGGTTGGAGCATCGAGGCTGCGCGCACCAGCCGTTATGTTTCGCGGGTTGTGGTTTCCTCGGACGATGAGGAAATTCTGGCCGTCGCCCGCGATCAAGGGGCGGAAACGCCCTTTCGACGCCCCGCGTCATTGGCGGGTGATGCCACGCCGAGCATGGATGTCGTGCTGCACGCGCTCGACCAGCTTGCCGAGTTTGAGTGGGTTGTCCTGCTTCAACCCACATCCCCTTTACGGCTGTCCGCGGATATCGATGCGGCGATCGAGCAATGCCTGAAAACGAATGCGCCTGCCTGTGTCAGCGTTTGCGAAGCGCCCGCCAGCCCGTGGTGGATGTTTGAGGTCGGCGCAGAGTGCCGTATGCGTTCGTTTCTTCCTGCCGAACAACGGCCGGTACGGCGGCAGGACTTACCGGATCTGTATGCACTGAATGGCGCGGTTTACGTGGCGAAAACCGAATGGCTGCGAACCTCGCGCAGTTTTCTGACCGAAGAAACCGTGGCCTATGTCATGCCGCCCGCCCGCTCGGTAGACATCGATACCCTGTTCGATTTCCAGCTGGCGGAGTGTCTGCTGGGAAATCACTGAGGAGGAGGGCAGTCCTTCTCGCCCTCGCTCGCTGCACGATCCATTACTCCTGTGTGATGAGGTAGCAGGGTTGGAACGAGGCTCCTTATTTCAGGTTCTGGCCAATCCACGCCAGAAGTTGATCGGCGATGATGCTCTTATTCTCACTCTCCCAGCGCAGGCGGGTTTCATATTCCCCTGCTGCTAAGCCGCGCTCGCTCACCACGATGCGCAAGGGTATGCCGATGAGCTCCATATCGGCAAACGCGACGCCGGGGCGCAGGCCGCGATCGTCGAGCAGCACGTTAAACCCTTGGGCGGTTAGTTCGGCTTCCAGTCGTTCGGCTTCGGCTTGAACCGCTGGGGCGCGATGGCCGTTGATCGGCACGATGGCGACTTCGAACGGGGCGAGGGGCACGGGCCAGACAATGCCGTTGTCGTCGTGATTCTGTTCGATGGCAGCGGCCACGATGCGTGAGACACCAATGCCGTAGCAGCCCATGATCGCGGTGGCGGGTTTGCCGTGTTCGTCGAGGAATTCGCAATGCATTTTCTCGCTGTAGGTGGTGCCCAACTGGAACACATGCCCCACTTCGATGCCTCTTGCGATGGCGAGCTTATCCTGACCATCCGGTGCCGGATCGCCTTCGACTGCGTTGCGCAGGTCCGCGGTTTCTGGTTCGGGCAGGTCGCGCCCCCAGTTCACGCCGGTTATGTGCCAGCCATCTTCGTTGGCGCCGCAGATAAAGTCGGCGCAGTCAGCCGCCGCAAAGTCGGCGATGACGGGGATGTTCAGGCCGATCGGGCCGAGGGAACCGACATTCGCCCCCGTGTGTGTGAACGCTTCCGCTGGAGGGATGAACTCAAACGGGTCGGCGATCAGCGGATGCTTGGTGGCCTTGATGTCGTTCAATTCGTGATCGCCACGCAGGATGATTGCCACAACTGGGGTTTCTTTTCCGCGAACGAGCAGGGTCTTGAGAATCTTTGTGGCGGGCGCGTTCAAGAAGGCAGCAACTTCGTCGATGGTTTTGGCATTAGGCGTCGCCACGCGCGTCAGGCTGGCTGTTGCGGGGGCGCGGCCGCCCTTTAAAGGAAAGGTGGGCGCCATTTCTACGTTGGCGGCGTAGTCGCCATTGACTGCATAGGCAATAGCATCCTCGCCCGAATCGGCCAGCACGTGGAACTCATGGGAGCCTTTGCCGCCAATCGAGCCGGTATCGGCCTCCACCGCGCGGAATTTCAAACCCAGGCGGGTGAAAATGCGTGTGTAGGCGTCATACATGGCTTGATAGGTGACGCGCAGAGATTCGACATCGGCATGAAACGAGTAGGCATCCTTCATGATGAATTCTCGGGCGCGCATGACGCCGAAGCGCGGACGAATCTCATCGCGGAACTTGGTTTGAACCTGGTAGTAGCAGATCGGTAATTGGCGGTAGCTTTTGAGCTCTCGACGGGCGTAGTCGGAGATGACTTCTTCATGCGTTGGGCCGACGCAGAACTCACGATCATGCCGATCTTTGACGCGCAGCAATTCGGGGCCGTACTTTTGCCAGCGACCGGATTCCTGCCACAGCTCAGCCGGTTGAATGGCGGGCATCAGCAGTTCCAGCGCGCCGATGCCTTCCATTTCTTCGCGAACGACCGCTTCGACTTTGCGCAAAACGCGCAGACCCAGCGGGCTCCATGTATACAAACCGGAAGCGAGGCGGCGGATCATGCCGGCGCGCAGCATCAATTGATGGCTGATGATTTCGGCTTCGGTTGGCGTTTCTTTCAGGGTATTTAGCGGGAATTGCGAGCTGCGCATGTGTGCTTGGTCTCAAAAAGGTCAGTTGCGTGAGGCTTTGGTATACGGGATGCGGAAATCTACGGCCCCATTAGGATATAAGCGCAGTATTTTGACATGATTTGTCGAATGTTGCCGAGGGCGATTGCGTTTGGATAGCCCACGCCGGTGCGCTTATGAGCGTATGCCTACTATCTCTGTTTTTGAACAGCCATGAGAACGGCCCCGAAGAGCCGCGGGGATATTATTTGACGCAGGCCTTGTTGGCTACATCCTGCGCCTGTTTGAGACGGCTGGCGATTTCTTCTGATGTCAGTGGGCGGTATTTGCCGTCCGCATCCTGAGTCATCAGTTGGTTTTGCGTATTCTGCAGCATTTTGATTTGAGCGTTTGCCGCTTCGCAGGCTTTTGCCGCTTCTTTTTTATTTATTGCCAAAACGGGCTGGTCTGGTGCCAAGGGCTTCTTGGTTTCATCCTCGGTTTTTTCAGCAGGTGCAGCCTGAGCATCCTCGTTATTGCCAGAGGTAGCGTAGTCCGGGTTGACGATCTGGGCTTCGCCTTGTTTCGGTGGGAGCTGGCTGAAATGTGTTTCACCGTTCTTGTCCACCCATTTATATATCTGGGTCGAACCATCGGCCTGACTGGCTGCGGAAAACATGACTGTTGCCGCGGCTGTTAATGCAATCAATGCTATTTTCCTTGAGCCTCGCATAATCTCGCGTCCTTTTGATGTGTGAGAACGCTAGCATAACGTTTTGAACCAATTGTTCAACTGGTCTGAGTGTTAACGGAAATTCCACGCTATTTATCAAAAAACAAAAAAACCGTACCTTCGATAAATAGCCGCGTATGTCCATGACTCAGTGGCAGGAAAATGGTTGGTTTGATGCAGTAATGTCGCAAATGATAAATAGGCTTGATACACTATCTGGATTCACAAAACTAAAGTGAGTTTTCTTCATGGCAGATCGACGTCTTAAGGTGTTCAACACCGTCGCGCGCTTGTTGAGTTTTACCAAGGCAGCCGAGGCCTTGCACACGACCCAGCCAGCAGTCACGTTTCAGGTTCGTCAGTTAGAGGAGCATTTTGATACGCGACTGTTTGACCGAACCCATAACCGTGTGACGCTGACGGACGTGGGGCATGTGGTGTACGAAATTTCTGAACGCATGTTCGAGCTCTATGATGAGATGGATCGACGTGTTAAAGAGATGACGGGCGAAGTTGGCGGTTCACTCAATATTGGCGCAAGTACGACCATTGCTGAAAACATGTTGCCAGCGCTGCTCGGTAAGTTCCGTTTAAAACATCGGGATCTTGCCGTTCGCTTAAAAGTGGGTAATACCGAAGCAATCGTATCCATGGTTGAACACAATGTTGTTGATTTGGCGATTGTCGAGGGAACGGTTGGAAATAAGAATCTGTTGGTCGAAACCTGCCGCCGTGATGAGTTGGTCGTCATTTTGCCGCCTGATCATCAATTGGCCGGTTTAGAGTCTGTTTCCCTTGACCAGCTAATGTCCTATGACTTTATCTGCCGCGAGGAAGGCTCCGGCACGCGTGAAATGGTACTGAACTATTTGATCGAGCACGGTTATTCAGACGGTTGGGATGTTTGCATGGAGCTTGGGAGCCCCGAAGCGATCAAGGGTGCAGTTCAAGCGGGCATGGGATTGTCCATCATGTCTGCTTCCGGTATTACCAAAGAACTCAAGCTCGGGCTGCTCAAAGCAGTGCCGCTGAGTCCGCGTTTGTTCCGTGATTTTTCTTTTGTCCGTCAGCGGCACAAGTTCCGTCTGCCCGCGATGGAAGATCTTCTGGAATTTTCTCGCGATTACTGTAGCAATAGTTCTCCAATGCATGACCTGGAAAGCATTCAAGCGAAAAACGCTACTTGACCTGATTGGTTCAGCTCGGGATGACACCGGTTTTTCGGTGATTCTTTCCAGCAACCATCAACACAAAAAACCCACCCTTTTCAGCAGGGTGGTTTTTTATTGCCTAGGTTTGGTCGTGCATCGACCACAGAATCTCTAATTATATTTGAGCTTCCGTGTGGCACAGTGATGTGCCGCCATGAACGAAGACATAAGGGCACCTCGAAATACCCGTGATTCGTCGTTCCCGCAAAACGGTAACCCAGAAAAATCAAGGCGCTGGATTCCCGCCTACTTGGGAATGACGGGTTTTTCGAGCTTCCCATAAGTGATTGGTCATGAAGAAAATCAAAAATCATATTTTTTGATTTTCGCCCTCTGAAAATTATAGGATGGCATTGCTCAGAGGATTCCCAAAGATAAAACGACAGGCAATAAAAAACCTCGGAGCTACCCGAGGTTTTTTTACATTAGCCGGTGGAGATCACCGGCAGTCGGATCAGAATCCGCCGTGTGCGCCCGCTTCCATCATCTTCATCATGGAATCACGAACGTGCTGAGCGTTGGATTTGAATGGCTCTGGCATATTTTTGCCGCCATGAACAAACATGTCCATGTTCAAACCATACAGCCAGTAACGACCTTCTTTGTCTTCGACAACAGCGATACGGCAAGGCAGGTAGGCCGAGAAGTACGGGCTGAAATCAACCGCTTGACGTGCAATGGAAGGGCTGCAGTACTGATAAATCATCAGGTAGCGTTGTTTTTTGCCCGTTTCCAGTTCCAGCTGCTTGGACAATGGCATTTCACCAACGTTTTTCAGACCGGTGCCGACAGAAGCTGATTCAATACTTTGTTTGATGTCGTCAGGGCCGAGGCCTTTGTCGACTTCCATGCGCCAAACGGTAGCAGCGCCCAAGTCGCCGCCGCTACTGACAAAGCGGTCATACATGCCGCTGTATACGTCCATAGCTTGCGGATCGAGCTTGTCTTTGATCGATAGGAAGCCGCAGCCAGAAAGAGACATGATTGCCACACCCAGTACGGATGCCTTCAAGAGATTACGCATTAACTCACCCCGTTTTGTTTGTTTCTATCTATGTAGCCTATTCATTGTTACTGCATTAGTAAACGCTGACAAACTGATTTAGTTCATCAAGAATAAACACGCTTAATATAGCAAACTTCTAATAAACAAAGTTCAACACTTGGACTTTACACCCATGCAGTGTGATGGTGTCGGTTTTTATGTCCCCTGTTCGGGGATAAATCCTCTAGAATCGGACCCATCGATACATTCACGCGAAGGCCATATGCAAACTCAGTTGATCGTAAACCTGTTCGGCCCGATGGGTACTTCCCATCTGGCTGATCTTCTGGCCTTGATTCAACAGCAGCAGTGTCATGCCCTCGATAGCCATATGTTGTCGTTTGAACAACGCATGGTGTTGGCCCTGCGTATTTCCGGTAACTGGGATCGGGTAACGCGAGTTGAGTCGGTCCTGCGCGAGTTCGCGCAGCGGGCAGGTATTGATATGCATGTTCACCATGAACAAAACATTGCCGAACGTGAGGCGGTTCTTCCCTATGTTGTCGATGCCATCGGTCTGGCATCCGCCGACATCGCGGCTGTTATCACTCGTTTTTTTGCTCAGCAGAAAGTAGATATGCGGGAGTTGTCCACGCGGACCTATCGTCCGGCCCGCAGTAGCGAACGATTGATTCAAATGCGGGCACAGATCGATATCCCGGCGCGCTGCCATCTGGGGCAATTCAAGTCGGATTTTTTTGATCTCTGCGATAACCTGAACCTTGATGCCGCCATTGAACCGGAACGTAGCTTTTAAGGTGTGTTTTTTATTGATTCCCGGAGGAGAACAATGTCTGAGTTGATTAAAGGATCGGTGGTACCTTCATTTACAGGCGCAACCACCGATGGTGGACAAATTTGCGAAACGACCTATTCGGGCAAGTGGCTGGTTCTTTACTTTTATCCTCGTGATAACACACCGGGTTGCACGACCGAAGCGCAGGATTTTCAGCGTTTGCTGCCGTCATTCGATGAAGCCGATGCCGTGGTTGTTGGTGTGTCGAATGATGATCAGGCAAGTCATGCCCGATTCTGTGCCAAACAGGGGCTGAGCTTTCCGTTAATTGCCGATACGGAACAAACGGTTTCACGGGCGTTCGATGTGATTCGGGAAAAATCGATGTACGGCAAAACCTTCGAGGGCATCGAGCGCAGTACTTTTTTAATCGCGCCCGATGGACAGATTCATACCGTATGGCGCAAAGTGAAGGTGCCCGGCCATGCCGAGGCGGTGCTCGCGGCCATTCGGGAAGCCGGTCGCAGCTAAACGCGTATTTTTATTCTTGTCAGCAGCCCGGGAGGCCGAGTAGTCGATGATTAACAACACGCGCCAGAGAAAGTGCCTGTTTGTACTGGATACGAACGTATTGATGCACGATCCGACGTCCATTTTCCGCTTCATGGAACACGATATCTATCTGCCGATGATGGTGATCGAAGAGCTGGACAATGGAAAGAAAGGCACCAGCGAAACCGCGCGTAATGTGCGTCAGGTCAGTCGTTTTCTCGACGACTTGTTGCAGGATGCCGATCTGGACAACATCAATCAGGGCTTGCCGATACAAAGCCCGTTGCTATCGAAAAATAACGAGCGGTCTTCGGAAGCCGGGCGTCTGTTCCTGCAAACCCAGAACGAGTCGATCGAACTGCCCGCGAACATGCCGGGTGGCCGTCCGGATAACCAGATTCTGGGCGTCACACTGGCATTGCGCCATCGGATCAAGGATCGTGATGTCATCCTCGTTTCCAAAGATATCAATCTGCGGATCAAGGCGACCGCGTTAGGTCTCAAAGCCGAGGATTACCATAACGATCAGGTACTGGATGACGTATCGCTGCTGCATAGCGGGATCGTGCAGTTGACCGATGATTTTTGGGACAATCACGGCAAGGCGCTGGAATCCTGGCAGGAAGAGGGGCGGGCGTTCTATCGTGTCCACGGCCCGCAGACGGCTGAATGGTATGTGAATCTGTGCGTGTTCATCGAGGGGGCGACGCCGTTTTCCGGCATCGTGCGCGAGATTGCGGCCGACGGTTCGGCTGTGGTCGAGAGCGCGGTTAATTTTCAGCACGAACGGCAATCCGTCTGGGGCATCACGGCACGCAATCGCGAGCAAAGTTTTGCCCTGAATCATCTGATGGACCCCGAAGTGGATTTCGTTACCTTGCTGGGTCAGGCAGGCACCGGCAAGACGCTGTTGACACTGGCGGCAGCGCTTGCGCTCACATTGGAAAAGAACCGGTACAGCGAGATTATCATGACGCGGGTCACGATCCCGGTGGGCGAAGACATCGGTTTTCTCCCGGGAACCGAAGAAGAGAAAATGACGCCGTGGATGGGCGCGCTGATGGACAATCTCGAGGTGCTCTCGAAAACCGACTCGGGGAACGAGGGCGGCAGTTGGGAGCGTGCGGCCACCAACGACCTGTTGCGCTCACGAATCAAGATCCGCTCACTCAATTTCATGCGCGGGCGCACCTTTCAGAACAAGTTCGTCATTATCGATGAAGCGCAGAACCTCACCGCCAAGCAGATGCGTACCTTGATCACGCGCGCGGGGCCGGGTACGAAAATGGTCTGTTTGGGCAACGTGGCGCAAATCGATACGCCGTATCTGACCGAGACCTCATCCGGTTTGACCTTTGTGGTCGATCGCTTCAAGGGCTGGCCGCATGGTGCTCATATCACGCTGGCGCGTGGCGAACGGTCACGCCTGGCCGAACATGCGGCGGAAGTGCTGTAGGTTTCGTTCCGTAAACGGAGCGTGAAAGACAAAGCCCCGTCGAGGATTCGGCGGGGCTTTTTGCTGTGAACGATTGAACGGTGTTCGGTTGATCAGCCGTGTTCTTTTCTCAGTTTACGGGCCACTGCAACCATGGCTTCCAATGAAGGAATCACTTCTTTCCAGCCGCGGGTTTTCAGGCCGCAATCGGGGTTGATCCATAAACGCTCTGCCGGGATTTTTTCTAGCGCGAGTCGAACGCGGGGTTCGATCTCTTCCATGGTTGGAATCTGCGGCGCATGAATATCGTAGATGCCGGGGCCGATGGCGTTGGGGTAGTGGAAGTCCGAAAAGGCATCCAGCAGTTTCATGTTCGAACGCGTGGTCTCGATGGTGATCACGTCGGCATCCAGCGCGGCAATCGCTTCGATGATGTCATTGAATTCGCTATAGCACATGTGGGTGTGAATCTGCACGTCGTTTGGTGCATCGACCACGGCGTGCTTGAAGGCACGCACCGCCCAGTTCAGATACGGAGCCCAGTCCTTCCGGCGTAGCGGCAAGCCTTCGCGGAACGCGGGTTCATCGACCTGAATCATGCCGATACCGGCAGCGGCGAGATCGTTGATCTCTTGTCGTAACGCCTCGGCAATCTGGTAGCACACGGCCTCGCGGGAAAGATCATCGCGCACGAACGACCAGAACAGAATCGTCACCGGGCCGGTCAACATGCCCTTGACCGGGCGCTGGCTCAGCGATTGCGCATAGCGTGCCCACGCTACCGTCATCGGGCGGCTACGTTGCACGTCGCCCCAGATAATGGGCGGTTTGACGCAACGCGAACCGTAGGACTGTACCCAGCCTTCCTGGGTGAAGGCAAAGCCATCGAGCTGCTCGCCGAAGTATTCGACCATGTCGTTGCGCTCGGCTTCGCCATGCACCAGCACATCCAGACCAATCTTTTCCTGAATCTCGATCACATGGCGGATTTCGTCCTTCATGCTGGACTCGTATTGTTCCTCGGAGAGTTCCCGGTTTTTGAAGGCCTTGCGTGCCGCACGGATTTCATGCGTCTGCGGGAAAGAACCGATGGTCGTGGTCGGCAGCAGCGGCAGGTTGAAACGTGCCTGTTGCGCGGCAGCCCGCTCGGCGAATGCCCCGCGGCGGTTCGGCTCGGTTGCGGCAATAGTTTCCGTCTTGGCACGTACTGTGGATGAATTGCGACCCGGCTGGCGATCGAGTTCGGCACGCGCTGCTGCCGCCTGATTGAGTTCCAGGGCGATACTGTCCAACCCCTCGCTGAGCCCTCGGGCAAGCAGATTCAGTTCGGTGAGTTTTTGTCGGGCATAACTCAGGTTATTGCGCAGAAACTCTGGGAGTTTTGTCTCGAAGGCGGCGTCCAGCGGAAGATGCAGCAAGGAGCAGGACGGGGCCAGCCACAGGCGTTCCTTAAGACGGGCATACACGGGTGCCAATCGCTGCAACATAGGCGCCAGATCGGCGCGCCAGATCGAGCGTCCATCGAGAATGCCGACGGAAAGCACTTTGTAATCCGGCAGGCGGTCGGCCACGGCAATCAGATCGCGCGTCATGGTCGCGTCAATGTGCAGGCCATCCACCGGAAGATTGGCGGCGAGCGCCACATTGCCGTTCAAATCGCCGAAATAGGTGGTCAGCAGGAGCTTGATTCCGGGTACTTTCAGGCGGTGGTAGGTCGGTTCGAAGGCTTGCAGCCAGTCAGCGGGCAGATCAAGCGTCAAAATGGGCTCGTCGATCTGCACCCAGGCAACACCGAGGGCTTTGAGCTCGTTCAACAACAACTGATACCCGGCGGCCAGCGCTTCGGCCTTGGCGAGCCTGCCGGCTTCATCCAGACCGCGGCTCAGATAGAGGAAGGTCAGCGGACCGACCAGAACGGGCTTGGCCGCCGGATTCGCCGCCAACGCCTCGCGCACGAGATCAAGATAGCGTGCGGCATCCAGCGCGATGGGTTGATCCGCTTCCAGTTCCGGCACCAGATAGTGGTAGTTGCTGTTGAACCATTTTTTCATCGCCAGCGGGGCGATGTTCTGCCCAGCGACATTTTTGCCGCGCCCGAGTGTGAACAGGTTGTCCAGCGTGTTGGCCGTGCTGCCGAACCGGTGTGGCACTTGCCCGAACAACAGGGCGGTGTCGGCCATGTGGTCGTAAAACGAAAAGTCGCCGACGGGCGGATGGGTGATACCAGACTCTTTGTGGGCGTGAAATGTTTGCGCGCGCACGCTTTTTGCGGTCGCTTGCAGCGCTTGGGCAGACGATTCGCCCCGCCAGTGCGATTCCAGTGCCCACTTGAGCGCGCGGCGTTCGCCAATGCGGGGGAACCCCAAGGTATGAGTGATGATGTTTGATGAAGTACTCATGTCATTAATTCCGTAAAGTGTCGTGTATGATTAACAACGTTCACGATACGCGAACCAAACATGATTTTGGTTGATGATATTTGTATGAAATGATGAGCCAACAGCATGAAGTTGGCATGCCAATCGAACAGATTGTTTGTTCTTGGGCAATCGGGAAAATTATGGAGTGTACGCAGTGGGTTGGTTGATAACGAAGTATCTGGTCACGGCCGGAGTCATTGTCCTTGTATCCGAGATCGCCAAACGCAGTGACAAGCTCGGCGGCTTGCTCGGCGCGTTACCGCTGGTGACCATTATGGCCTTGATCTGGCTGCATGTCGGGCAGCAGTCCGAAGAAAAAATCGCCAACCACGCCTGGTACACCTTCTGGTATGTGCTGCCGACCTTGCCAATGTTCCTGGTTTTCCCAGCCTTGTTGCAGCGCATCGGTTTCTGGCCGACGCTCATTGTCTGCATTGCTCTGACCATGGTGATCTTCGGTATGTTCGCGCTGGTGATGCGACGTTTTGGTGTGAACTTGCTCTAACGGCGGTTGCTTGGCCGTGCTGTGTGCGATGCAAATCTTAGGTATTTTTGATGTCTGCGGCCCGATCTAACCAAGCAAAATCATCTTCAAGGATGAACCGTAACAACGTGCTGATCGGGTGTTCCCCCGCCTTGGCCCACTTGTTTGTCCGATGTCACATGATCCGCAAACGTCACGATTTTCTCCAGGATGGGCGATTGCGACGACAGTAGATTGGAAACCACCCCGATTAACATGGGATGGCTCAAATCATCCACCATGAATTTTTCGACCGGCCCACCATTCTTTTTGATTTTGGCATACAGATTACGGGTGTTTTTCGGGTAGACGATTGTGTCAGCGCGGCTTTCGATCAACAGCATGGGCGGGTTGGTGCCATCGGCCCAATGAATGGGCTGTGTGATGGGGTATTGGCTGGGTGGGCCGAAAATGGCTTTGAGGTCGGGCTCGACCAAGGGCAGGAAATCATACGGGCCGCCTAGGCCGATCATGCCGCGAATCCATTGACGCGGCGAACCACCCACGGCATGAAGGTAAGCCGGGTCCAGGGCCAACATCGCTGCATTGTACGCACCGGCGGAATGGCCCATCAATACGATTTCGTTTGGGCTGCCACCGTACTGGCTGATATGTTCATGCGTCCACGCTACGGCCTTGGCCGAGTCGTTCACAAAGGCCGGAAAGGTGACATTGGGATACAGCCGATAGTTGGGGATGACCACGACAAAGCCTTTGCTGGCGAGCTCTGCACCCACGAAACGATACATCGATTTATCGCCATCTTCCCACCGACCGCCCCAGAAAAAGACGATCACCGGTGCGGCATGCGCATTTGTCGGACGGTATACGTCCAGTTTCAATTGATGCTCGCGATCAAACACGATCGAGCGGGTCACTTGAACACCATCCCGGGGCGACAAGGTGTTCAGTATGGTCACCCCCGAGCAACCCTGTAGACCAAATGAGAGCGATAGAATAATCAGTACGGACCACCAGGGTTTTTTCATCAAAACTATCCAAAACAATAAAAGGAACGCGATAAGAGACGGGCATCGACGCAGGTATATACGAAGGACGGCGCCCTTTGGATGCAGGCGGCATCCAGATAAGAGCTTAGTTCATCAATCGTGTGGTGGTTATTTTGTGGGGTTGACCGGGTTCGGCGTGCGCATGGCGGCGCGGCCGCTGCTGGTGGAGAAGTGATTGATGATGCGGCAGAACAACTCGGCGGTTTGTTCGGCATCGTAGAGTGCGCCGTGGGCCTGTTGGCTGTCCCACTCAAGGCCGATGGCCTCCAGCGCTTTGGCGAGCACGGTTTCACCGACGGCCAATGCCGATAGGGTCACGGTATCGAAGGTTGAGAAGGGGTGGAATGGGTTTTTCTTGTTGCAGGTGCGTTCGCAGGCGGCGTTGATGACTGCAAGATCGAACGCTGCATTGTGGCCGACCAGTACCGCACGACGTGCGCCGTTGAGTTTGACGCGTTGGCGAATCGGCTGAAAGAATTGTTTGAGCGCTTCGGCTTCGTCCAGCGCGCAGCGAAACGGATGATCGATATCGATGCCGTTTATTTTCATCGATACAGGGTTGAGGTTGGCCCCTTCAAACGGTTGCACATGAATCTGGATGCGATCGACGGGAATGATCTTGCCGTTGGCATCGACATCCAGCAGCACGGCGGCCAGTTCGAGCAGGGCATCGGTTTGTGGATTCAAACCACCGGTTTCGACATCGACCACCACCGGCATAAAGCCGCGAAAGCGCCGTGCGATGTTCCAGTCGTTTTTTTTGGATGTGGTGAGCGCCGTGGCAATCTCGGTGAAGTCGGGCGTGTCCTGTTGCACAGGGTTCGGGCCACTCAAGCTTTGATTACTCAAGAGCAGGCCACCCGCTCGCGCCAGGATTGCACGGTGTTGTGCATCAGCATGGCGATGGTCATGGGGCCGACACCGCCGGGCACCGGCGTGATCCACGCAGCGCGTTCGGCGGCAGCGGCAAAATCGACATCACCGCACAGGCTGCCGTCTTCTTGTCGGTGAATGCCGACATCGACCACGATCGCACCGGGTTTGATCCAGTCGCCACGCACCAAACCGGGCTTGCCTGCCGCAACCACAAGCAAATCCGCGCGGCGCACATGCGCTTCAAGATCACGGGTGAAGCGGTGGGTGATGGTAACGGTCGCGCCCGCGAGCAGCAATTCGAGCGCCATGGGTCGGCCGACGATGTTGGAGGCGCCCACAACGACCGCTTCCATGCCATACAAATCCAGCTTTGCTGTTTGCAAAAGTTTCATCACACCAAAGGGCGTACAAGGACGCAGCGCGGGCTGACGAATGGCGAGCTTGCCGATGTTCTCCGGGTGAAAGCCGTCCACATCCTTGTCGGGGTGAATGCGTTCGATGATTTCTGCGGCACTCAGATGGGCGGGCAGGGGAAGCTGAACCAGAATGCCATCAATGGACGGGTCGGCGTTGTATTCATCCACCAGCGCATTGAGCTCAGCCTGAGAGATATCGGCTTTGAGATCCTTGGAAACGGAATACATACCGATCTTTTCGCAGGTTTTGCGCTTATTCGCGACATACACGCTGGAGGCCGGGTCTTCGCCCACTTGGATTACCGCCAAGCCCGGCGGGCGAAGGCCGGTTGCGACAGCGGATGTGATCTCGTCTGCGAAACCTGCTTGCAGTGCGGTCGAGAGTGCGCGTCCATCCAGTATCTGTGCTGTCATGAAGTGGTTTGCTCAAATAGTATTTTATTAGTTGCCGGATATTGTCTCATGGAGCAGGCGCGCCGCTCAACGCAACCACTCGAAGATCGGTGCGAGGTCTTTTAGTCCATGTTGGGCGAAGTAGATCAGCACAATAATGATGCCGATCGACAGCCCCCAGAACGTAAATGCCCAGCGCGATGATTTTTTGGCGCGGCTTTTATCGGGCCAGCGTCGGGGCGTTACGCCACGAAAAACGAGAATCAGCTTGGCCGATAAATTGATGGCCGTAATGTTGATGAACAGCAGCAGCAACGCCTGGCCAGCCTGGGTCCATTGGCCCCAGCCCAGAAACAAACCCAGCGCCACGGCTGGCGGCATTAAAGCCACCGCGACCATCACGCCCACAAGTCCGGTCGCCACGCCGGCCAGCAGGGAGAGCACGGCGGCAGCACCGGAGGCCAATGCGAGAATCAAGGCGCCATAGGACACGACGGTGCGTGCTTCCAACTGCGCATTGCTGGTCGGATCGATCAAAAACGAGATGAGAAAAGCAACCCCAATGGCCAGCCCCAACCCCACCAGATTGGCGATGCTCGCTTTTCGGGTCAGTGTGGTTTCGCCCAGCGTCGAGCCGAGCGCCAGCGCAAGATTGGGCCCGAGCAAGGGGGCAATCACCATCGCGCCAATCACGGCGGCCACGCTGTTTTCGACCATGCCGATGGCCGCGACAATGGCTGAGAGTGCCGTCAGCAGCAAATACGTCTGATTGAGTTCGCTACCGGTTTCGACTTGCTCGAACAACTCCTCGCGGGTCAATCCGTTGCTTTTGCCGGGTTCTTCTTCGGTCTGCGGGTCGGGTTCCTCTTCCTCTTCGATTTTCGGCAGGGTCGCGTCCACGCTGTGAATCATCACGCGGGCATCTTTGCAGTGGTCGAGGATTTGTTGCAGCGCATCCAAAACCGTTTGCACGTTGTCGGGTTTCACCATCATGCTGGTGGAAAAGCGTTCATCATCAAACGGCGAGGAGCGCCACCAGTCCACCACCTCGTCGCTGTTGGTGACCTGTTCGATGGCCTCAATCTCGGCCTTGGGTGAAATAATCTCCAGTACCTTAAGCCCCATGATTATTCTGCCTTGCTTGCCTTGAGCGCATTGGTCGCTTGATCGTATTGGAAGAAATCGTGTATCTCATCGATTGAGTGACTGCGGCGCATCGGCGGCAGGGCATCCAGTATTTGTCGACCAAAGCCGGTGCGCTGCAAGCGCGGGTCGCAGAGCACGAGCACGCCTCGGTCGGTGACATCGCGAATCAACCGGCCCACGCCCTGTTTGAAGGTGATAATGGCTTCGGGCAAGGCCATGGCCGCGAACGGTGAATGACCCGATTCCTTGATTTGTGCCTCACGGGCGCGGCGAACTGGGTCATCGGGCGAGGCGAAGGGGATGCGATCGATCATCACAACAGACAACGCCTCACCGCGCACATCCACGCCTTCCCAGAAACTCTGCGTGCCGAGCAACACGCCGTTGCCCGATTGCCGGAACTGTTCAAGCAAGGCCGCCTTGGCCTGCGTGCCTTGCACAAACAACGGAAACGGCAGTTTGCCTTCCAAAATATCGGCGGCTTTCTTCAGCTCGCGATGGCTCGTGAACAGCAAAAAGGCCCGCCCGCCGCTGGCCTTGAGCACCGGGAACACGGCACGCAAAATCTTGAGCGTGTAGTCGGGGTCTGTTTTGGGGTCCGGCGGGTTCGGTGGCAGATACATAATCGCCTGATTCGGATAATCGAAGGGCGAGGGTGTTTGCTGGCACAGCGCGAGATTCAAATTCAAACGGCGGGTGAAGTGGGAAAAATCCTTGCCCGCAGCGAGCGTGGCTGATGCAAACACCCAGGCGCGCGGCTGGCTTTCAACCACATCTGAGAATGTTTGGCCCGCATCCATCGGCGTGATGTTGAGGGTAAAGGATTTCTCGCGGCGTTCGAGCCAGCGGACTTCAGTTGTGATTTCCTCGCTGCGGCGGAAATGCGACAGCGATTGGCGCATTTGTATGGCGCGTTCATGGCAGCTGGCTAAACCCTTGCCACGCGGCGCGGCGAGTTCCAGCGCGGCGGTCAGGTCGGCTAGTCGGGTTTCGAGCGTATCGAAAGCCGCTTGAATGGTTTTATCCTCCCGCAATTCCTGCCAGGCAATGCGGTCGGTGCGGGCATTTTTCAGTGCCAAAACGCAAGGATCTATGGCCAATTCAAATTGATGCACCACGCCAAGCAGATCGGACATGTCTACCGCTTCGGCCTGTTGTTCGCGCACGATATCGCGCAACAGATCAATCATCTGCCCGCTGCTGAGGGCCGAACCGAAAAACAAGCTGGCGATCTCTGGCAGTTGATGGGCTTCATCCAAGACCACCACATCCGCTTCAGGCAACAGTTGGGCAAAGCCGCTCTGGCGAATGGCAATATCGGCGCAAAACAGATGATGGTTGATGACCACGAGATCGGCCTCATGCGCGGCCTCGCGGGCTTTCACCACAAAGCACTCATCGAAGACCGGGCATTCCTTGCCCAGACAATTCTCGTTGGTGGAGGTAACCAGTGGCCAGATGCCATGCTCTTCGCTCACGGCATCGCAACGGGCAATGTCGCCGTCGCGCGTACGTGTGCTCCAACCCTTGATGGTGTGCAGCGCCGTGACCCAGTCCGGGCTTTTGAGCCGCCCTTCGGTCATCGCGCGTTCCAAGCGGTGCAGGCACAGGTAGTTCGAGCGCCCTTTGAGCAGTGCCGTGCGCGTGGTCGAACCCATCAGTTGCTTGATTTGCGGCAAGTCCCGGCTGAAGATCTGATCCTGCAAATGCTTGGTGCCGGTGGACACGATCGCTTTGCGACCGGCGAGCAGAATCGGGGCGAGATAACCGAAGGTTTTGCCCACCCCGGTGCCCGCTTCGATCACGACGGTACGCGAATCGGTGATGGCGTCGCGGATGATCTCGGCCATTTGCAACTGGCCCGCGCGCGGCTGATAACCACTGAACGCAGCGGCAAGAACCCCGCTTTCACCAAAGACGTCTTGCAGCGTGCTTGGTTTTGAAGGCGTAGGTGCCGTGGACAGTGTGTCCGCCGCTTCCGTGTTCACAGGATGCATCCTCGAAAGGTACGCGGGGCATCAAGCCAGCGCGTTTTTTCTTCGTTCATCAGCCTTGAGTCTGACCGGGCACGAAACCGGCCTTGCGACGGGCTTCGGCGGCACCTTTTGTGTCGCCCTGGGCTTGTCGAGTCTTTGCGACCATCTGCCATGCGGCACTGACTTCCCGATTGTTTTGAGCGTATTGCACGGCACGAAGGGCGAACTGTTCGGCCTGTGCGGGTTGCTTTTGGGCTAGTCGCAATTGCGCAAAATCGAGCCAGAGTCGGGTATTGTGCGGTTGAATCTGGACGGCGCGTTCCAACGTGGCCTCGGCCCCGCCAAAATCACCGGACTGCGTTTGTGTCTCGGCGCGGGATACCAGTGCCAGAACAGCCGGGGTGCTGGCTGTTTGAACCGCTTGGGGCGGTGTGTTCGATGTTGAATTGCCATTGGATTGCGGCAGGGTTTTTTCTTGTAATCGCGGGATGTTCAGTGGGTGTGCCTGCACGGAGGGCGGCACAGGGGGCTGCTTGATGACCATGCTCGGGCGCGGCGGGGGCGTGCCGGCGCAACCAGCCAACATCGCAACGGTTATGGCAAGAAAGGCGACTGCCCCCATTTTGAGTCCGTGGGTCGGGTGTTTCATCTGTATCCGGTTTGGCATGGGGTCTGTCCTGCTGGGTGTTGTTGCGATCAGTCGTCGGTGCGCGCAAATTGGCAAGTTTTTCCTATGTAAATGCAGATTTATTCCATCCTTGGAATAAATCTGCTCGCTCATCGCGGTACACGCCCGCGATGACTCTCACGAATCAAAGACTGATGTCTTTATTCGTGTTGAGGCATCCTGCCCCAAACGGGAAGCACTGAATAAATCAGCGCTTCCCTATCCCGTTATCGGAAAAAATTCAAAATCGGGTTGAGTGGATTGCCGTTTGTCCCGCCGCCCCGATCGGTATTCCCGGAGTCGGTCGAGTTGCCGTTGCAATCGAGAATGGTTTTGGGTTCGAAACCGCTCATAAATGGCATCAGGATGCCGGGGCACTGGCTGGGAACGCGCGCCTGCTGCGCCACATCGACATTGACGAAATCGATGCCTTTGGGCGGTGTCATGTCCCGTGGCTTGTTGTAGAGCGGTTTGAATGCCGCTGCCCATAAAGGCAATGCACCGCTGGCACCGGTCAGGCTGGTGGGCTTGTCGTCATCGCGACCGACCCAAATTACCCCGACCCGATTGCCCGTAAAGCCGGCGAACCAGGCATCCCGGCTGTCGTTGGTGGTACCTGTCTTGCCGGCTACACCCACCGACGGGGGAATGGTGCGGTTCAAGGCGCGTGCCGTGCCGTTATTCACCACACCTTGCATGGCGTATTGCAGCAGATAGAGCGCATCGGGATCGGCCACTTTGGTGACGGTCAGCGGGTAACGCGTCAGCGGTTTGCCTTCGGCATCCACCACACTGCGAATGGCGCGCAGCGGACTGTAAAAGCCGTCTGAGGAGAGCGTTTGGAAGATTTGTGCGACATTAAATGGACTCATCGTCATCGAGCCGAGCAGCATCGAGGGATAAAACGGCTTGATGTCTGGTCCGCCCAGTCGGTGCAACATGGCCGATACATTATCCAAGCCAACGCTCAAGCCAAGACGGATACTCGGCACATTGCGCGATTCGGCCAAATCAGTGTACAGCGGCGTGGGGCCGAGGAATTTACGGTCGTAGTTTTCCGGTTTCCAGGGTTTTGAGCCGGGCTGATCGACGGTCAAGGGGCTGTCGTCCAGTGGCGTGATCAGTGAGTACTTAGCCGGATCGGAGAGCGCTGTCAGGTAAATGGTGGGTTTGATCAGCGAGCCGATCTGTCGCTGGGCATCCAAAGCGCGGTTGTAACCCTCATAGGTTGGATTGCGCCCGCCGATCAACGCTTCGACTTCACCGGTACCGATCGAGGTGATGATGCCCGCGGTCTCCAGGGAGTCGGGCTTGTAATGACGGGCTTTTTCAATCGCATTCAGTGCTGTGACCGAGTGCTCAAGCGCTGCCTGAACACGGGGCTGCATGGTGGTGAAAATGCGTAACCCTTTGGTTTTGAGGTCTTCGGGGTTGTATTGCTGCGACAGTTGCCGTTGCACCAGATCCAGGAACGCGGGATGGGGCGAGGTCGTGCCTTTTTCCTTGAGTACGCCCAGTGGCTTTTGTTTGAGTTCGCCCGCTTCGGTTTCCGAGATCAGGCCGTTGTTGGCCATAAGATCAATGACGGTGTCACGACGATCCTTTGCGCGTTCAGGGTTTCGACGGGGATTGTAGTACGACGCGCCCTTGACCATGCCGACGAGCAGGGCGATTTCCTCGGGCCGCAGTTCGTCGACCGGCCGGCCGAAATAATAGCGCGCGGCCAAGCCAAAACCGTGAATGGCGCGGCTGCCGTCCTGACCGAGGTACACCTCGTTCAAATAACCTTCGAGGATTTTATCCTTGGAGTAGTGCCATTCCATTTCCAGCGCCATGATCATTTCTTCGAGCTTGCGCTTGTAGGTGCGCTTGGGCGTGAGAAACAGATTCTTGGCCAGTTGCTGGGTGATGGTGCTGCCGCCTTGCACTTTATGACCGCTGACAATATTGACCAGCAGCGCGCGCAGGACCGCGCTCGGCACCACGCCGTGATGATAATAAAAATCCCGATCTTCGACCGTGATGAGCGTCTTGATCAGGAGCGGCGCGTCTTTCTGTACCTGTTCCACATTGAGCAGCACGCGGTCTTCATTGATGTCCGGGTAGAGTTGGCCGATCGTCATCGGTTCCAGGCGGATGATACCGAGGCTGTTGCCCTTGTCGTCGTTGACTGCCTTGACCCGGTTATCGATGAATTGAACCCGAATCTGCCTGTCCGTTTCGTTGCCATCCGGGAAATCGAATGCCCTGCGGTGCAGGCGGATTTCATTGCCGACTCGATCATATGTTCCCGTTTCGGTGAGTGTGTCTCGGTCGCGATAATGCAGACTGGTGAGTTCGTCCACCAGTTCGCCGGGTGAGAGATGTTGACCGACATAAATTTCTTGTGGCGCGGCATAAACGGTGGCGGGCAGCTTCCAGAGCGTGCCGGAAAAGCGATCGACGACGCGTTGATTCAGAAAATACGCCCAGATGCTCATCAGCGCAGTGAGCACCAGTACAGCGATAATAACGATGCGCCAGAAAAGACCACGCAGGCTGAAACGACCCACACGAACGCCCTTCGAAGCGCTGTTGTTGGCTGGTTTTTTACCGTTAGAACCTTTGCGGGCTGGGGGTTTTTGGGCTGGTCGAGCTGTTTTTTTTGTTTGCGCCACCGAGTTCACCCACACTGATACACTAGAACCATAATTAGTGACCAGTTTAACAGCATCTGGCATGAAGGGTGCCTCGAAAGACCGTGATCCTCGTTCGATGCGTCATTCGTCACGAACAGTCGGTTCTTCAATTCGATCTTATTCACGTGATGCCCTTTTGCCTGAGCACATATAAATTTCCAGTTCAAAAATTTCTGAAGGAATAAATGGTTATGAATTCCCCCGTTACACAGGCGCTACCTCTGGAGCAATTCAAGCGACATCTGCATGACCAATATGGCGAAGTGGTGCATTTGCAGACCCATATTTCCCACGTGTTGCTGGCCGGGCCGCACGCGTACAAAATCAAAAAACCCATGGATTTCGGCTTTCTCAATTTTACCGACCGCGACCAACGGCGGTTCTTCTGCCATGAAGAAATCCGCCTGAATCGGCGGCTCGCGCCCGATCTGTATCTGGGTGTGGTCGGGCTTGATGCGGATGGACGACTGGTGGAAACGGCCAACACGCAAATCGAGCCGATGGTGCACATGCGTCGTTTTGATCAGAATGATCGCCTGGATAACTACGCGCAGACCCAAGGCTTGGATGACGTGCTGATCGACGATCTGGCCCGGCAAATCGATCAATTTCACCAGAATGCAGCCATCGCGCCGAAAGATAGTCATTTCGGTACCCCTGAAACGGTTTATTTCCCAATCAATCAGAATTTCGAGCAGATTCGCGGCTTTCTGACCGATGATGCCGATCAAACCCAGATCGACCGCATTGAGACGGCAAGCGAAGCGGCTTTTCTGGCGCTCAAGCCCACCATCGCAGCGCGCAAGAGTTCCGGCCATGTGCGCGAGGGACACGGCGATATGCATTTGGGCAATATTGCCCGAATCAACGGCAAGGTGATGATTTTCGACGGCATCGAGTTCAACGAAGATTTCCGTTGGAGCGATACGGCCAACGATCTGGCGTTCCTGCTGATGGACCTCACCGATCGACAGTTTCTCGGTGCCGCGCGTCGTTTGTTGAGTGTTTACCTCGAATCCAGCGGCGATTATGAAGCCCTGCCGCTCATTCGCTTCTATGCGGCCTATCGAGCGATGGTGCGCGCCAAAATCGCCTTGTTCGGCATTCGCCCCGATATGAGCGCCGATGAGCAGGCAGGGCAGTGGGCCATCTTCCGCCGTTATGCCGATCTGGCCGAACAGTTCCTGGCGCCGACCGAGGCCTCGCTGTGGATTACGGTGGGCTTCTCGGGGAGTGGGAAATCTTTGGCGTCGATGGAGCTGGTGCAATCATTGGGCGCGGTGCGAGTGCGCTCGGATGCCGAGCGGCTGCGTCACTTCCCGGAACGTGCCATGCGCTACACACCGGAGGCAACCAAGTACGTTTATAACCACTTGATCGATATCGCAACGATTGGATTGAACGCCGGTTGGCCGATGATCATCGACGCCACGTTTCTGCGTGCGGAGCATCGTGCGTTGTTCGAGCAACTGGCCCAGACCCTCGGTTTCCCGTTCCATATTTTATTCATCGAATGCGATGCACCTACGTTGCGTCGCTATCTGCGCGAACGCACGGCACAAGGCGGGGATATTTCGGAAGCAAACGAGGAAGTGCTCGAAGCGCAATTGCAAAAACTCCAGCCGCTGACGACCGCCGAACACGCCTACACTTATCGCTTGCAATGCGATACGTCATTTGCCGGTCAAATTGCCGATATTGTCTGGGCAAAGACAACCTGACAATAGGGCATCAGATTGCCGCCTTGGACAGTCAACCGTTAATAATCATAGGCAAAATAAGTAGTCGTGGATGCTCGCCAAAAAGCCAGGACTGTTTGCTTCAATCAAGTCGTATCACTACGACTTCAAGTGGAGGGCTCAGAGCAGTGATCTGCCTTGATCCACTTGTGTCGATCGTTCTCAGTGCTTGACCTGATTGCCCACCAAACCACCTACGGCGGCGCCCCCCACGGTACCCAGGGCATTGCCATTCGTCAGGATCGACCCGCCGATGGCGCCAACCCCTGCCCCGATGGCGGTGTTGCGCTCGCGGGGTGTCATGTTCGCACAGCCAGACAAGCTGACTAAAACCAAACCCAGCACGGTCAGTGTCTTCAAGCTCTTCATCAATACGCCTCCAAAATGAGTTGCAGATTCCGTAATGATGATAGACGTCATTATGAAAAAAGATGTATCGCACCTACAACAAAGCGATTAAGGCAAAACCAGCCAACATCCACCAGCCGAGTGCCGGTCAATGCTGTTTACCGGCCGAGTGAATAGCAACTACCTGCAGGGCTGGGCCGTCAGCGTTTTTACTTCTTAAGTTCATTGCGCCAGGCATAAATCAAATCCAGCGCCTGCTTCGGCGTGAGTATGTCCGGGTCGAGTTTTTCGAGCGCGGTAATCAACGGGTGCGGCTCAATCTCAGGTTCCTCAATTGCATCGGTTACTTCGGGCGCGGCAAACAAATCGAGCTGCGGCGTGGCCGCTCCCACGGGGTGTTGCTGCTCTAGTTGTTTTAGTAACGCTTGTGCTCGCCGAATAGCCTCCCGGGGCAAACCGGCCAGCGCAGCGACCTTGATGCCGTAACTCTGGCTGGCCGGGCCATCTTTCACGCTGTGCAGAAAAATCAAATCGTCCTTGTGTGTGACGGCATCGAGGTGTACGTTTCGGACCGTATCGAAGCGCTCGGTCAGTTGAGTCAGCTCGAAGTAATGGGTGGCGAACAGCGTGAGCGCGCGGTTGCGGCGAATCAGGTGCTCCGCCACGGCCCAGGCCAGTGCCAGGCCATCGAAGGTCGACGTGCCCCGACCGATTTCATCGATCAATACCAGTGAATTTTCGGTCGCCGTGTGCAGGATTTCTGCCGTTTCGGTCATCTCGACCATAAAAGTCGAACGGCCGGAGGCCAGATCATCGCCCGCGCCGATGCGGGTGAAAATGCGATCGATCGGACCGATACGCGCGCGGGTAGCAGGGACGAACGCGCCAATGTGCGCCAGCAGCACGATCAACGCCGTTTGCCGCATATAGGTCGATTTACCGCCCATGTTCGGGCCGGTAATCATCAACAGTTGCCGGTTTGGCGTGAGTTCGCAATCATTCGGTGTGAAGGGCTGATTCCCTAAGGTTTGTTTGGTCAGGGCTTCAATCACCGGATGTCGTCCCGCTTCGATGTGGATGCCCGGTTCACTGCCGAGTTCCGGTGCCACCCAGCGCTGGCACTCGGCCACCCGCGCCAAACTGTGCAGCACATCGACCTCGGCAATGGCTTCGGCCATGCGGCGCAGGGCGCTCTGGTGCGTCGCGAGGGTTTGCAACAATTCGGTGAAGAGCCCTTGTTCGCGTGCCAAGGCGCGGTCGCGGGCGGACAACACGCGATCTTCGAAGGTTTTCAGCTCTTCGGTCGTATAGCGCTCCACCGATTTGAGCGTCTGGCGGCGAATAAACTGCGGTGGCATTTTTTCGGCCTGCAACCGGCTGACTTCAAAATAGAACCCCTGCACACGGTTGTAGGCGATCTTCAAGGACTGAATACCGCTTTGCAGTCGCGCTTGGGCTTCGAGCGCATTCAGGGCGTCGTCCGCGTGTTCAGAAAGGTGGCGCAATTCGTCGAGTTCGGCATCGAATCCGGCGGCAATCACGCCGCCATCGCGCAGCCACACGGGTGGTTGGGTCACCAGTGCGCGGTTCAGCAATTCACGCGGGGCGGGTTGATCGGTCAGCCGAACGGCCAGATCGCGCCATAAGGGCAGGTCGAGTTGGTTGAGTTGCGCACTCAGCGCGGGCAATACACCAAGGGCATCGCGCAGCCCGGACAAATCACGGGGGCGGGCGCTGCCCATCACGATGCGGGTGGTGATGCGTTCAATATCGTTGATACCGCGCAACGATTCGCGCAGCGCATTGATCTTGCCGCGCTCGATCAGTTCGCCAATCGCCTGCTGCCGATGCCGCAACACGGCCTGATCACGCAGCGGGCGACCTAGCCAATGCTTGAGCAGCCGCGAGCCGTGCGCGGTCACCGTCTCATCCAGCAGGTTGATCAGCGTGGCTGCCGAACGGCCGTCATCGTGACTTCCTTCTTGATTTGAAGTGAAGAGCTCCAGATGGCGACGGGTGTTGCGGTCAATCAGCAGGGCATCGCCCAGGTGCTCCACCCGCAGGCGCTCGATATGCGGCACGGCACTACGCTGGGTCTCGGCTACATAGGTCAGCAAAATGGCGGCCGCACCCAGCGCCGGTTGATGGATTTCCGTCACGCCAAAACTTTTAAGATCGTGAATCTGCCAGTGTTTGAGCAAGGCCGCCTGCCCGCGTTTGGCATCGAACTGCCAATCGGCGCGCGTACGCCAACGTTTGGGGTCCACGCCTATCTTCGCCGCCGTGTCGGCGGCCTCGGCCAGCGATTCCGGCAACAGCAATTCACGCGGATCGATTCGCGCCAGCTCGGCCGTCAGCGCCGCATCATCGAGCCGCATGAGCACGAAATCGCCTGCCGCCAGATCCAGATGCGCCAACCCGTATTCCGGTGGCGTGGTTGCCAGCGGCACCAATGCCGCCAAGCGGTTGCCTTCGCGCTGATCGAGCAAGGCCTCATCCGTGACCGTTCCGGGTGTGACGACCCGCACCACCGCACGCTCCATCGGGCCTTTGGTTTTGGTTTCACCGATCTGCTCGCAAATGGCCACCGATTCGCCCGCGCGAATCAACCGCGCCAGATAGCTCTCGTAGGCATGAACCGGAACACCCGCCATCGGAATCGGCTCGCCTGCCGACTGCCCGCGCGTCGTCAGTGTCAAATCGAGAATGCGCGCCGCCCGCTCGGCATCGGCGTAAAACAGCTCGTAAAAATCCCCCATACGATAAAACAGCAACACATCCGGGTGCGCCTGTTTCATCGTCCAGAATTGCTGCATCATCGGCGTGTGTTGGCTTAGATCTTTTGATTCAGTCACTTGTTGCTCTTTCGTCTAATTTTCCCAATGACTGTTTAAAACTCGGAGTATCCACCATGACGCATGAACGATTACGAATATACCGGTTCGTCATTTCTTCGTTGGCGTGTCCGCCGAGGGCTTGCGTATTTTTTTGAGTCTTTGAGTGAATTGGTACGCAGGTCGTGAAGCGCGGTGCCTTGCACCCCAACTTTACTGAAAGCACTTCGATTCATACCTTTGCGGGTCTGGTGTGTTTTTGGATCCTTCAGGCTTGCCTTATCCCTGGTTTAGGATGAGGCATGAACGAGGGTATTTTCCATGTCCTGCACGGGTAGGTCTGCATTGGTGCAAACCTTTCTTAGATAAAAACACGAATGTCCAGTTGACCTTTTTGATCCAGTTCGATCAATACCCGTTTGCCCCATGCCGGATGCTTGGCTAACTGCTCGCCATCAAGGTAGATGCCGTTGATGGCGATAATTTCCGGCTCGAATGATTCACAGAAAATTCGGGCCTGTGGCATGCCGTTGACGCCCGCCGCAGCCGTGCCTTTGAGTGCGCCATGGACATAAATTGAGCCATCAGCCACCACCCGCGCGCCTGCTCCGACCATGCTGATGACGATCAGGTCGGCTTGTTTTGCATAAAGTTCTGCCCCTGAACGCACTGGCTGACGAATAACCATCGGCGGCTCCAGCGAATGAGCCGGACGTTCTGTTTCAGGCGCGTGTACTTCCTTGGCGGCGGGTTTTGGCTCCACTGGCTCCGGGGCTACAAGTTCTTTGACTACGGGTGGAGCCGCCACGGGTTCTGGAACAGGGCGGCCTTCAATGTGCGGTAGTTGGGCTTGTGCTGCCTGTTCTCGCTGTTTTGCGTTACCGCCCAACACGGCAATGGGTTCGAGTTGGTAATTCCGGAGCAAGCTGATCAGTGCTGGGAAATCGACCCATTTGCCGCTGTTTTCGATACCCGAAAGATCAATCAGTATCGGCTCCGGTTTACTGAAGATGCCATGCCCACCGAATGTATCTTTGAACGCCCTGGTCAGCTTCAGTAAGTGGGTTTCTCGCAGCACCAGGCAAGTCACGGGAGCAGGGTTGCGGTGCAGGCTGAACGTTTCGTGTTCGATCGGGGTAAAGGGCGATGGGCTCATGGATGGATTGTCTGGTTATATTTCTGATTATATTTTGGGATGAAATTTTTTCGTTAGGACTTGGTCGTTGAAACGGTACCGTGATGCTTTATAACTGACAGATCGCCAATTCGAAAGCGACATCGTGATTGACCTGAAAAGGATGCCCTGTCTGGCGGTCGAGTCGCATGAAGCGGACGATGACGCGATGTTTGCTGGCGCTAATTTCTGGATACACATTGCTGCCATCATCCAAAAGAACGCGAACCAGCTGATACGGTGTTCCCAGTTCCAGATTCAATTGAAAAAAGCCATCCTCCGCCGTTCGGATTTCCGGAGCTACGCTGTTGCGGATGAGGTCGATGACCAGCTCATTTGCTCTGCGGATGGTGGCGAGGGGTTCCAGCCACTCCAGAAAGTCTTCCCTTCGCTCTGAATAAGGCTGCGCCAGCCAGTAGTGCAACGCTGCCAAGTCGAAAACACACAAGGCGCCGGGGATCGAAGCGCGCTGACGAATGGCATTGATCAGCTCGTGTTTTTTCAGGTGTGCCCCCGGTTGCGTGTTCATCCGGTGGAGTTGATCGAGCAATTGCGCCTGCTGATCCAGCAACTGATTCAGCATTTCGGCATTGACCTGCGGCGTGTGCGCTACCTGAAGCAGCTTGGCCTGTTGGCGCTCCAGTTCCTTGATGAGTTCCCGTTTAACATCAATTCGCCCGAGCACATCGGTGGCTTCGATCAGAATGAGCATCGCACACAACGAACCCTCGGCAGTTTCGTCTGCCAAGTGCTGATCGAAGCGATCGAACAGATACTCCAGCCTGAGACAGGCACGAATCCGTTCATTCAAAGGTTGTTCGAAGTTTTTCAGAAAGCTTGCCCCGGTAAACTGTTCTTTCATGGCATCTTTGATTAAATCGAATGTGCCGCCATGAACCATCAATAGCGTGAATGTACATGAAATATCATATTTTTTGATTTTTGCCCTCTGAATACGCTGGGATGGCGTTATTCAAAGCATGCTCAAATCCACGTTCTTTGATGGTACACCCAACGAAGGCGGGCTGGCTATGCCCTGGGTTTAGTTTGGCCTACCATCTGTGCTCGCCAAGGTTTATTCAGGTTCGTAGCCCAAAATCGGCGCCAGCCAGCGTTCGCTTTCTTTGAGCGACCAGCCTTTGCGCTCGGCATAATCGTGAACCTGGTCGCGGCCGATTTTGCCCGTGCCGAAATAGCGGGCGTCGGGATGGGCGAAATACCAGCCGGATACCGCCGCCCCCGGGTACATGGCAAAGTTCTCCGTTAAGGAAATGCCCGCGCGGGTCTCCGGTTCAAGCAAAGACCAGAGCGTGCCTTTTTCGGTGTGATCGGGGCAGGCGGGATACCCCGGTGCCGGGCGAATGCCTTGATATTGCTCGGCAATCATGGCGTCGTTATCCATCGGCTCGTCGGGTGCATAGCCCCAGAATTCGGTACGTACTCGGTAATGCAGGTGCTCGGCGAAGGCTTCGGCTAAACGATCGGCCAGTGCTTTGAGCAAAATGGCGTGGTAATCGTCCATCGCTTTTTCGAAGCGTTCGATGTGCGGTTCGATACCGTGGCCGGTGGTGACGGCAAAGCCGCCGATCCAGTCTTTTATTTTCTTGCCGGTGGGCGCGACAAAATCGGCCAGGCACTGGTTCGGCTTACCGCCGCTGCGCGGCATTTGCTGGCGGATATGATGCAATGTGGTTAATACCGATTGGCGTTTTTCGTCGGTGAACACGCGGATATCATCGTCGATGCTGGCGGCAGGCCAGAATCCGATCACACCGCTGGCTTTCACCCACTTCTCCTCGACCATGGTTTTGAGCATGGCTTGTGCGTCATCGAAGAGTTTGCGCGCCTCCAAACCGACTTTTTCATCGTCGAGAATCGCCGGATATTTACCAAAGAGTTGCCAGCTCTGGAAAAACGGCGTCCAGTCGATAAAGGGCAGGATGTCTTCGAGCGGATAATCTTCGAACACCGTGATGCCCGGTGTTTTCGGCGCCACGGGCGTGTAATTCGAATAATCCATTACCTGTTTGTTGGCGCGCGCCTCGGCCAGATTGGCCCGTTTGGCTTCTTTCTGATTGGCCTTGCGGCGGGCCACGAGTTCGGCGTATTCGTTGGCGATGCCTTGGACATAGACGGCTTTGTTTTCGCCCAAAAGGCTTGCGGCTACGCCGACGGCACGTGAGGCATCGAGCACATGCACGACGGGTTGTTCGTACACCGGCGCAATTTTCAGTGCGGTGTGCAGTTTGGAGGTGGTGGCGCCGCCAATCATCAGGGGCAGGGTAAATCCTTGGCGCTGCATTTCGCTGGCGACGGTGACCATTTCGTCCAATGATGGCGTAATCAACCCGGACAAACCGATGATGTCGCATTGTTCGGCAATGGCGGTATCGAGAATTTTCTGGGTGGGCACCATCACGCCTAAGTCGACGATCTCAAAGCCATTGCATTGCAGTACCACGCCGACGATGTTCTTGCCGATGTCGTGGACATCGCCCTTGACGGTCGCCATCAAGATTTTGCCCGCCGTTTCGGCCGCGCAGCCACCGGCGGCGGCTTCGGCCTCCATGAAGGGTAAAAGATGCGCCACGGCCTTTTTCATGACGCGGGCGGATTTGACGACTTGCGGCAGAAACATTTTGCCGGCACCGAACAGGTCGCCAACGATATTCATGCCGTCCATCAGCGGGCCTTCGATGACGTGCAACGGGCGCTCGGCGGCCAATCGGGCTTCCTCGGTGTCTTCGATCACGAATTGGTCGATGCCCTTGATCAGCGAGTGCGACAATCGCTTGTTGACGGGCAGTTCGCGCCAGGCGAGATCCGCACCGGATTTGGCCTCGCCCGTGCCACTGCCGCGATATTTTTCGGCGATGTCGAGCATGCGATCGGTGGCATCATCGCGGCGATTGAGCACGATGTCCTCGACCGCTTCGCGCAGTTCGGCGGGGATGTCATCGACGATGACCAGCTGTCCGGCGTTGACAATCCCCATGTCCATGCCAGCCGCCACCGCATGGTTGAGGAATACGCTGTGAATGGCCTCGCGCACCGGCTCATTACCGCGAAACGAGAACGATACATTCGAGACGCCGCCGGAGATTAGCGCATGCGGCAGGTTTTGCTTGATCCAGCGGGTGCCCTCGATAAAGTCCACCGCGTAGTTGTTGTGCTCTTCAATGCCGGTGGCAATCGCGAAAATATTCGGGTCGAAGATGATGTCTTCGGCCGGGAAGCCGACTTCTTCGGTGAGTAGTTTGTAGGCGCGAGAACAAATCTCGATGCGCCGCTGTACCGTGTCGGCCTGACCGTGCTCATCGAAGGCCATCACCACGGCCGCTGCGCCGTAGCGCCGCACCAGGCGCGCGTGTTCGAGGAAAATGTCCTCGCCTTCTTTCATCGAGATCGAATTGACAATCGGTTTACCTTGCACCCACTGCAAGCCCTTTTCGATCACGGCGAATTTGGAACTGTCGATCATGATCGGCACACGCGAGATGTCCGGCTCGGAGGCGATCAGCTTCAAAAAACGCTCCATCGCCGCTTCGCCATCGATCAGGCCTTCATCCATATTGATATCAATGATCTGCGCACCGGCTTCGACTTGTTGACGGGCCACGTCGAGCGCGGTCGTAAAATCTCCTTCCTTGATTAACCGGCGAAAACGCGCCGAACCGGTCACATTGGTGCGCTCGCCCACGTTGACGAACAGCGATTCGGGCGTGATATTGAACGGCTCAAGCCCAGACAAGCGGCAGGCGGGCTCGGGCTTGGGCGGTACGCGAGGGGGATGCGGCGCGACCTGCTGGGCCATGTAGGCAATGTGCTCCGGCGTGGTGCCGCAACAACCGCCGACGATGTTGATAAGCCCCGAGCGCGCCCATTCGCCGATTTGTTGCGCCATGGGGTCGGCTTCCAGATCGTATTCGCCCAGCTCATTCGGCAAGCCCGCGTTCGGGTGGACGGATACCGGAAACTCACTGACGCGCGACAGCTCGGCGACATATTGACGCAGCAAATCAGGGCCGAGCGCACAGTTCAGGCCGATGGATAAGGGTTGCGCGTGGCGCAGGCTGTTGTAAAACGCTTCAGTCGTCTGCCCGGAGAGCGTGCGGCCGGAGGCATCGGTAATGGTGCCGGAAATCATCACCGGCCAGCGCTGCCCGCGATCCGCGAACAACTGTTCCAGCGCGAACACCGCCGCTTTGGCATTGAGCGTGTCGAAAATGGTTTCGATCAACAGAATATCGACACCACCTTCGATGAGCCCTTCCGCCGATTCGCGGTAAGCTGAACTCAGTTCCTCGAAGGTGACATTGCGAAACCCCGGATCATTCACATCCGGCGAGATCGAACCGGTTCGGCTCGTCGGCCCGATAATGCCTGCAACAAAACGCGGTTTTTCGGGTGTCTCAAGGGTTTTGGCATCCGCACATTCGCGAGCGAGACGGGCTGCCGCGACGTTGATCTCGTAGGCCAGTTCCTGCATTTGGTAATCGGCCATCGAGATGCGCGTGGCGTTGAACGTGTTGGCCTCGATAATATCGGCACCGGCATCGAGGTAGGCACGGTGAATATCGCTAATCACTTTTGGTTGGGTCAGCACCAACAGATCATTATTGCCTTTAAGATCAACCGGCCAATCGGCAAAGCGTTCCCCCCGAAACTCAGATTCTGAGAGTCTGCGCTTCTGAATCATGGTGCCCATCGCGCCATCCAGAATCAGGATGCGTTCGTGCATCAAGGCGCGCAGTTGGGCGAAAACAGGTTGTTCGATGATTTTTTGAGTCATGAGTGTGATGAACCAGAAATGCGTGCGCTGACAATGTACTGCGCTGGATGATTGTATTTATGGGATGTTGTATCTACGAGGGCGTCTGATTGATCCCGTTTGCGCGTTGTTTTTGCTTACGACGTTTATGCAATATCACATTCAGACGCCATAAAAACTGAATGATCAGATAACCGAGCACTGCGCTAAGGGTTGCCAATATCAAAAGGCCAACCAGTAAAGGTAGCCACAGGACATGCAGTTGCGCAAGCACCCACTCAAACGTGATGCCCGATGTGGGTAGTGCCACTGTGCCGCCGGTCAGCCAAGCCCCGATGATATAGGCAGACCACAGGATCGGCACCATGGTAAACGGGTTGGAAAGCAGTGGCATAGCCACGGCAAGCGCCACGTTCACACGGAAAAATACTGCGGTGATCGCAGCCAAAAGCATTTGAAACGGGATTGGAAGAAAAGCAATAAACAATCCAATGGCCACGCCGCCGGAGACAGAGCGGCGATTCATATGCCATAAGTTTGGATGGGCGAGCCACTTGGCAAAAGGCCGCATAAAAGCCGGCGCCAATACGGTATCCTTACTCGGGGCCCATTTGCGAAAAAACTTTCGTGGCATGACACTCTCGACCAAATTAGGATTCAGAGTATAACCAAATAAGCGCGGGCATATCGGTCGAATTGGCGTCCTGTTTGCTGACGTTATTCTGGAACGATTTCTGTTTTTGACTTCTTGCCGTTTTTTGTTTTTAGGGCGAAGGCGACGGGTATCATCAACAAGAAACTGGCAAGAATCATCACAAATGCATCGTGATAAGACAGCATATTGGCTTGCTCACGAAGTACATTCCCTAAAATAGCTGCGCCTTGTGGCGAGTCAGGTTGCAAGTGCAATGGGGCAAGATACTGCCAGGTTAGTGGGTTTTCGATTGTCACTCCGCCGCCGAGTTGGTTCCAGGCAACCTGTGCATGGCGGCTCACCAAGGTGGCAACCAGTGAAATCCCGATAGAAGAACCCACCGTGCGCACCAAACTGTAAATCCCAGCGGCTTCAGCGGCGAATTGTGGTGAAAGTGTCGAAAATGCGGCAGTGGACAAGGGCACAAAAATCATGCCGATGCCCGCCCCCTGGAACAACAGCGGCCAAACGATCTGCCACGTGTTGATTTCAAGGTTGTACTGCGTCATCCCCCAGCTGCCCACCAAACTCAATACAATTCCCATCAAAATGATGGCGCGAATATCCACCTTGCCGATAATCCGCCCGACAATCATCATCGCGATCATGCTGGCAATGCCGCGTGGCGCCAGCACCATGCCGGTGGTGAGGACGGGGTAATTCATTTCCTGTTCGAGCATCAAGGGTTGCACAAAAATCGCCCCGAACATGCCGAGCCCCATTAAAAGCATCACGCCATTGGCCAGCGTGAAATTGCGATCCTTGAATATTTCCAGCGAGAAGACGGGTTTGCGATCGGGCACAAAGCTCAACCAGACAAAAAAGATGAACGCGATCACAGAAACGACCGCTGCTGTGACGATGGTAGATGAAGAGAACCAGTTGTCTTGATTGCCTCGATCAAGCACATATTGCAGCCCACCGATGGCCAGGCCGAGCAGGGTAAAACCCCACCAATCCATGGTGCGTCCGTGCTTTCGCGGCAGGCGTGGTACAAAACGCCCAACGATAAAAAAAGAAAGCAGGCCCACGGGCAAGTTGACGTAAAACGTCCAGCGCCAATTGATAGCTTCGGTGATCCAGCCGCCGATGGTGGGGCCGAGAATGGGGCCGACCATGACGCCAATGCCCCAGATCGCCATGGCCTTGCCTCGTTGATCGGGTGGGAAAACCTGAACCATGATGGCCTGCGACAAGGGTACCAGCGCCGCACCGGCCACACCCTGAAGCAACCGGAAACTGACGATTTGCGGCAAGTTCGCCGATAAGCCGCAGAGCGCCGAGGCCACCACGAACAGGCCGATGCTGAACATCAGGTATTCGCGTTGGCCGAATTTATCCGTGAAGTAGCCGGTCAGCGGCATCACAATCGCCGAGGCCACAAGATAACTGGTCAGCACCCAGGAAATCTGATCGGGCGAGGCACCTAAATCGCCGGCCATATACGGCAGGGCAACCGAGGCAATGGTGGTGTCCAGCACTTGCATGACCGTTGCCGTCATCACCGCAAACGTGATCATCACTCGTTCGAATGAGGTCAGTTTGGTGGCATCAAATAGTGGTTTTGATTGGCTCATGAGATGTCAAACACGCCTCGGTTAGAGCGAGCTCTTATGCGAAGGCGACGTGTGCCCGCCCAAACCGATCACGTTGAGCATGGATTGCCAAAAACCGTGCGGGTCTTTTGTCAGTTCAATGCGGGTGGTCGTGCTGGTGCCAATGGGAAGATGATGTTTGGTATCGGTATCGTCCAGCAAAATGCGCACCGGCACGCGCTGCGTCACCTTCACCCAATTACCCGTTGCATTTTGTGGCGGCAGTAGCGAGAACGCGTTGCCTGCACCTGCGGCAATCGAGAGGACATGGCCCTTGAATACGTGGCCGGGATATATATCCGATTCTATCTGCGCCGGTTGGCCGATATGAACGGCACCCAGATCGGTTTCCTTGAAGTTGGCATCGACCCATAAACCGGTGGTGGCGACAATCGAGCAAACCGTTTGATTGGCATTGACGGTTTGTCCAGGTTCAATATTGTAGTTAGCGAGTCGACCGGACATGGGCGCCCGAACGACCGTTTTGCTCAGGTTGTATTGTGCTTGCGCCAACTTGGCCTGAGCCGTTTTTATCAGATCATTTTCCGCACCTTCTGCGCCCGCTTGGGTTTTGGCTTGTGCCAATTGCGCTTGAGCCTGATCAACAGCGGCATTGGCTACGGCTAAAGCTGATCGCGCGTCCGATAACGCCTGCTCGGATACAAATTGCTTGTTTTTAATGTTGGTGAGCCGATGCAAATGATCCTCGGCCTGCTGGGCCGATGCCTTCTGGCGCATGAGTTCCGCCTGTGCCGTGTTGATTGCGGCGTTGGCTGTTTGCTGCTCGCGCTCTGCTGTGGCCAGACCGGCTTGTGCTTCATCGACGGCAATCTGGAACGGCGCGGGGTCGAGCGTGAACAGGATGTCGCCTTTTTGGACATCCTTGTTGTTCTGCCAGGGTGTGGTTTGAATCAGGCCGGCTACTTGCGAACCAATTTGCGTTTGATTGCCGCTGATGAACGCATCTTCAGTTGATAGATACTGGTGACTGTAGTTGAGATAACCCAACCCAAACCAGGTGGCAATCAGCAGTAATACGATGATGAATACAAGCCGCTGCCTTGAAGATTTTGATTTGGCCGATGCGGGTTTCTGCTGCTTGCTCTTTGGTGCCTCGGATGAAGCGTCAGTCGAGGCAGAGAGCGTTGGCGCGTCCTTGTTCGGCTCAGATGTGTCCGCCTTAGATTGGGTCTCCTTGGTTGTTTGATTCATGACACATCTGCTCCAGATTTTGTTTTACTTTGCTCAACAACTTTGTGAAATCATTGCGTTCTTGTTCATCGAGCACGTCCAAGATGGCGTGGCGGACCATACCCAGTTTTTCATCAGCTTCTTTGATTTGCGGCAATGCCGAATCAATCAGCCAGATCGTTTTTGCACGGCGGTCGGTCGGTGCGACACGACGCTCGATCCAATTCAGGCGCTCCAGGCTGTCGAGCAACTTGACCAGTGTCGGCCCTTCGATTGCCAGTGCGCTCGCCAACTCTTTCTGGGTGCGTCCCTGGCCTTCATCTCTCAGCACGCGGATGACGGACCATGCGGATGCCGTAAGTTCATATTGTGCCAACACAGTGTTTAGCTGAGCGCGCCACATCCGCGTGGTATCGAAAAGCAGACGGGCAATCTGTTCGTCCGACATTGTTGCGTAGTCTTTAAGCATAATAGTAACCACCTAATGATTTTTCCAGTTAATTATATGCGAAATAAACAGACGGTTGGGTGTCCGCTTCGCTCTTTGCCTGGCACATACATGAGGTGCCCAGTCGTTGTGATCCCGTCTTTTCCACATCAATCAGATCTTCTCAATGAACCAATGAGTCGATCTAATCAAAAACATTATATAAAAAATATGCAGATATATATAAATATTAGAAATATTGCGCTGGAAAAATTAAGGAAAATCGATCGTCAGTCATCAGGGAAGCTCGAAAAACTCGTCATTCCCGCGTAGGCGGGAATCCAGCGCCTTGAATTTTCTGGGTTCCCGCTTTCGCGGGAACGACGAATCACGGTATTTCGAGGTCCCCATCAGTGCCAGATGAGCGAACGAGGTGCGTTGCTGACGGGGCAAATTGTTCTTGGGGGCCGAATGTTTTATGATGCCAGTCCATCAACTTTGCCGTTCTGGTCATCAGAGGTTCTTTGTCTGGCGATTCCTTTTGCGAATCTTCCGCTCGCCTCTTCGCATGAATTTCTGGTTGGCTTCTTCGTTATAGGCATACTTTACTGATGGTTCTTCTATGACCAAATTTGTGTTCGTTACCGGTGGCGTCGTCTCTTCTCTGGGTAAGGGGATTGCAGCGGCATCTCTGGGCGCTTTGCTCGAGTCTCGTGGACTGCGCGTCACGTTGCTTAAGCTCGATCCCTATATCAACGTTGATCCCGGTACGATGAGCCCTTTTCAGCACGGCGAAGTATTTGTAACCGAAGATGGCGCAGAAACTGATCTGGACTTGGGGCACTACGAGCGCTTTGTGCGTAGTCCGGTCGGAAAACGCAATAATTTCACCACCGGTCGTGTGTACGAGTCGGTGATTCGGCGCGAGCGGCGTGGCGATTATCTCGGTGGCACCGTTCAGGTTATCCCGCACATCACCGATGAGATCAAGCGACGGGTTCTTGAGGGCAGTAAAGGCTACGATGTCGCGCTGATCGAAATCGGCGGCACGGTGGGCGATATCGAATCGCTGCCTTTCCTTGAGGCCATCCGGCAAATGGGTGTGGAATTGGGCCGCGAGCGTGCGATTTACATGCACCTGACGCTGGTCCCTTACATTCGTACAGCGGGCGAGGTGAAGACCAAACCGACGCAGCATTCTGTGAAGGAATTGCGTTCCATTGGTATTCAGCCTGATATTCTGCTTTGTCGCTCGGAGGTGAGCCTGCCGGATGAGGAGCGTCGCAAGATCGCCTTGTTCACCAACGTCGATTTCGATGCCGTGATTTCTTCCGTGGATGCGGACACCATCTACCGTGTCCCGCGTTTGTTGCATGCGCAAAAGCTCGATGAAATCGTACTGCGTAAACTGCATATTCAAACAGGTGCAGCCGATTTGTCCGAATGGGACTGTGTGGTCGAAGCGCAAACCAAACCCGATCGCATCGTCGATATTGCGATGGTCGGTAAATACGTTGAACTGCTGGACGCCTACAAGAGCCTGAACGAGGCCTTGCTGCACGCCGGCATTCAGACGCGCACACGGGTGAATATCCATTACTTCGATTCCGAACGGTTCGAACGTGAGCCAACAACCGTGCTTGAAGCGATGGACGCGATCCTCGTTCCGGGCGGTTTCGGTGAGCGTGGTGTTGAAGGCAAGATTGCTGCGGTGCGTTTTGCGCGGGAATCCCGGAAACCTTATCTTGGCATTTGTCTCGGGATGCAGGTGGCGGTGATCGAATATGCCCGCCATGTTGCCGGTCTCAGTGATGCACACTCAACCGAATTCCGTAAGGATTCAGCCCATCCAGTCATTGCACTGATTACCGAATGGCGGGATGAAAACGGCGAGCTGATCGTGCGCGATGAAAAAACCGACCTCGGCGGCACCATGCGCCTTGGTGCGCAGCGATGCGAACTTATTTCCGGCAGCCGGGCTGCCTTGGCCTATGGCAAGACGGAAATCAGCGAACGTCACCGTCATCGTTACGAATTCAATAACGGGTATCAAAAAACACTCGAAGAAGCCGGCTTGGTTTTCTCCGGCTTTTCCGCCGAGAATCATCTGGTCGAAACAATCGAATTGCCAGAACATCCCTTTTTTATTGCCAGTCAGTTCCATCCTGAGTTCAACTCGACACCGCGCGATGGTCATCCATTATTTACCGCATTCATCCAGGCCGCACTAGCACAGCGAGCGGGTGGGTCAGATGAGGAAGTTGCCGAATGAACCTGTTGAACTTCAAAGTCGGATTAGATCAGCCCTTGTTTCTGATTGCCGGTCCCTGTGTGATCGAATCGGAAGCGTTGGCGCAGGAAACGGCAGGAAGGCTTAAAGAAATTGCGCAGCAACTGAATATCCCGTTCATCTACAAAAGCTCGTTCGATAAAGCCAACCGCTCTTCCGGTGCCAGTTTTCGCGGTCCGGGTCTGGAGCAGGGCTTGGCGATATTGGAGCGGGTGAAATCGATCATCGGCGTGCCGGTGTTGACCGACGTGCACGAAGACACGCCGCTCGATGAAGTGGCCGCCGTCGTCGACGTGTTGCAGACGCCTGCGTTTCTGTGTCGACAAACCAACTTCATCCAGAACGTCGCCCGTCAGGGCAAGCCGGTGAATATCAAAAAAGGGCAGTTCCTTGCGCCTTGGGACATGGGCAATGTCGTCGATAAGGCCCGTGCGGTGGGCAACGACCAGATCATGGTTTGTGAGCGCGGTGCCAGTTTCGGTTACAACAATCTGGTTTCCGATATGCGCAGCCTCGCGGTGATGCGCCAAACCGGTGCGCCGGTCGTGTTCGACGCGACCCATTCGGTGCAGTTGCCGGGCGGGCAGGGCGCAAGTTCAGGCGGCCAGCGTGAATTCGTGCCTGTGCTGGCGCGGGCTGCCGTTGCCGCTGGTGTGGCTGGTTTGTTCATGGAAACACACCCCGATCCTGCCAAGGCATTGTCCGATGGGCCGAATGCCTGGCCCCTTGATCAAATGGCAGAGCTATTGCATACCTTGGTGGAGATTGATCGTCTTGTGAAAGGCGCCGGTTTCCCCGAACAGGCGTTGATGACGCGGTAAAACCCATTTCCGGCCGCCTGTCGCCAAGGTGTCATGCGGCCAACACATACTTAAACTTTGTACTAATCTGGAGAAACCATATGACAGCCATTGAAGGCCTGCGCGCCCGACAAGTAATCGATTCCCGCGGCAATCCCACGGTTGAGGCCGAAGTGCACGTGACGGGCGGCTTCATGGGGCGTGCGATTGTTCCATCGGGCGCATCTACGGGCACGCGTGAAGCCATCGAGCTGCGCGACGGCGATAAATCCCGTTTCGGTGGTAAAGGCGTTACTCGTGCGGTAGCTAACGTCAATGGTGAAATTGCCGCTGCGCTGAAAGGCATGAATATTGACGATCTGGCTGCGATTGATGCGGCGATGATCAAGCTCGATGGTACCGAGAACAAATCCCGCTTGGGCGCCAATGCCCTTCTGGCGGTCTCTTTGGCTGCGGCACATGCAGGTGCTGCTGCTGCTCGCAAACCCTTGTTCGAATATCTTGGCAAAGGCAAAGGCGTGACCTTGCCGGTGCCCATGATGAATATCATCAACGGCGGCGCGCACGCAGATAACTCCGTTGATATGCAGGAATTCATGATTATCCCTGCCGGTGCACCCAGCTTCAGTGAAGCGCTGCGCTATGGCACCGAAGTATTCCACACGCTGAAAAAAGTATTGCATGATCGTGGACTGAATACGGCGGTAGGCGACGAGGGCGGCTTCGCACCCGATTTGCCTTCAAACGAAGCGGCGATCCAGATCATCATCGAAGCCATCGAGTTGGCGGGTTTTGTGCCGGGCAAAGACGTCTTCATCGGTCTCGATGCGGCCAGCTCCGAGTTCTATAAGGATGGCAAATACCACCTGACGGCCGAAGGTCGCGCCTACACATCAGCCGAAATGGTTGATCTGTTGGCGGACTGGGTCAGCAAATACCCCATCCTTTCCATCGAAGACGGTATGGCCGAACAAGACTGGGACGGTTGGGCGCTGCTGACCGAGCGTTTGAAGAGCAAGGTCCAACTCGTGGGCGATGACATATTCGTTACCAACGCCAAAATTCTGCGTGAAGGTATCGACAAGCACATCGGTAATTCGATTCTGATCAAGGTCAACCAGATCGGCACCCTGACCGAAACCCTCGAAACCATGCGCCTGGCCGAGGAAAACGGTTATACCAACGTGGTCTCGCATCGCTCTGGTGAAACCGAAGATACCACCATCGCCGATTTGGCAGTCGCGACCAACGCAGGTCAGATTAAAACCGGTTCGATGTCTCGCTCCGATCGTATGGCCAAATACAATCAGCTTTTACGTATCGAAGAAGCATTGGGATCACGCGCCACATTCCCTGGCGTTTCCGTTTTCCGTCGCGCCTGAGATATTAGCGCTCGCGAATCATTGAAATGACTCGAACCATCCGCCTGTCTTTGCTGGTAGGGTTGCTGATCATTCTTGGCAGCCTTCAGTGGCGGCTCTGGTTTGGTGGGTCATCTCTGCGGGAGCTTTGGCAAAAGCAGGCAAGACTGTCGGAAATGATTCAGACGCAAGATGCGCTGACCGAGCGCAATCGTCGTTTGTTCGCAGAAGTGGATGATCTCAAGACCGGCTTGGGCGTCGTTGAGGCCCTCGCTCGTCTGGATCTAGGGATGATCGGCCCTAATGAAACCTTCTATCAGGTCATTGAAGATGCTCAAACCGACCAGATCACCCCTAACGCGCCAACGGCACCGCAAACCTCATCGGTGAATCCTGAACCCACGCCATCAGCGATATCAACCGGATCGGGACAAGGGACGCCTCAACAACGTTCAACTCCGTAATCCTTACCCACTGTTCATTGGCGCCAACTTCCTTGATTCCTCCTCATTTATCCCCGAACGATTCGATCATCGATGATTGGTGGTTGGTGTTGCCTGCGGCCGGGATGGGGCGGCGCATGGGTGCCGATCAACCCAAGCAGCATTTGAAGGTTGATCAACGGACTCTGGTTGAAGTCACCCTGTCTCGTTTCATCGGCTTGCCCGGGTTGAAAGGGGCTGTGTTGGCATTGGCGCCAAACGATGAACTGACGCCGAAGCTTCTGGCGTCCTTTTCAGCTTTCCCGCTCCACTTCACCGCAGGTGGTGCCACCCGCTCAGATAGCGTGTTGGCTGCATTGAACTATCTTTCTGGCCAACTGGCGGTTGACTGGCAGCATTGGGTATTGGTGCATGATGCCGCACGCCCCTGTGTTCGGCCTGCCGATGTGCACAAGCTGCTCGAAGCAGTCCGTGGTTCAAATGCGGGTGGTTTACTGGCGGTACCCGTGCGGGATACGCTGAAACAAGCAGATGAACGCAACCGGGTTTCGATGACCGTTCCACGCGACGGGGTGTTTCATGCGCTCACGCCCCAGGCGTTCAGGCTTGGGGCTTTGGCTGATGCGATGGATCGTGCGCATCAGGATGGTGTGACCCTCACGGACGAATCCTCGGCGATGGAGCATGTCGGTATGAAACCGTTACTGGTGAAAGGTCATGCCGATAACCTCAAGATCACGCATCCCGATGATTTGCCGTTGGCAAGATTGATCTTGCAGGCCCAGTCCGCCATCCAGGCCGCCACTCAGTCAGCCTGGATTGGTGACAAGTTAACTCCTGAATAAACAGATCGGAGCAGTTATGAGCGAGCAAAAATCGTCGTCATTCCAGTCCGTGCCTTGGCGGGTCGGGCACGGGTTCGATGTGCACGCGTTCAAGCCGGGCGATCACCTGATGATCGGCGGGGTGCGTATCCCGTTCGATCAGGCTTTCAAGGCCCATTCGGACGGTGATGTGTTGATTCACGCTTTCTGCGATGCGCTGTTGGGTGCGGCAGGTTTGGGGGATATCGGGCAGCATTTCCCCGATACGGATCCCGCGTACCTCGGGATCGACAGCACACGTCTGCTGACGCATGTGCATGCGCTTTTGATGTCACACCACTGGCGTATCGGCAATGCCGACTTGACGATCATTGCCCAGGCGCCTCGCATGAGCACCCATATTCCGGCCATGCGGACGCGATTGGCCGATCTTCTGCAAATGGAAGTCGGTGCGCTGAACATCAAGGCCACCACCACAGAGCGTTTGGGCTTTACCGGTCGGGGTGAGGGTATCGCGGCAGAGGCAGTGGTGTTGATTGTTCGCACCGACACTGCTTGATCTTGCGTCGCTTGCCGCGTTTTGCCGGCGAATACTTGTTTTATAGTTGGGCACCTCGAAATACCCGTGATTCGTCGTTCCCGCGAAAGCGGGAACCCAGAAAAATCAAGGCGCTGGATTCCCGCCTACGCGGGAATGACGGGTTTTACGAGCTTCCCAGTTATCGAAGCGTCATGACTTTTGCGGTTTGACGGTGGGAGTCTCTTCGATCCAGCGTCGCCACCAGATCCCGTGCGTCTGCTTGTGCGTTTTTGCTCGATAGAGTGCAGCGTCAGCGCGACGCAGTAACAAGTCACTTTCAATGCCGTCATCAGGGTAGATGGCTACGCCCATGCTCATGCCCACCCAAGCAAGTTGATCTTCTGCAATGTCGAACGGTGTTTCGGTAGCTTCGTGCAGGCGATTCAGTATCAGTGGCAACTGTTCGTCCAGATGCGCCGCATCGAGATGGCCGATGATAATCACAAATTCGTCGCCGCCGATTCGTGCCAGAACATCGTGTTCGCGCAATCGCCCTGTCAGGCGTTGAGATACTGCCTTAAGTAACCGGTCGCCAGCTTCATGGCCATAGGTATCGTTGACCGGCTTGAAGTCATCGAGGTCAATCATGCCTACAGCCAGAGGCTGGTTCGTCAACCGTGCTTGAAGGACGCGTTCCTCCAGGGTTTTTTCAAGCGCGCGCCGATTGGGCAGGTGTGTGAGCGAGTCATGGAGCGATTGATATTCGAGCCGTTCATTGAGTTGCCGCAGCGCAGTGATGTCACGCAGAACGCAGACATAGTGCGTTCGTTGGTTTGCTGTATTTGACGACGGGGTTAATGGTCATCAGGCTCCAGAATGCTTGACCATTTTTCTTTTTGATCGGCGTTTGGCCCTGATAGCCTTTGCCGTCGGTTTGGATTTGCTTAACGACAGATTTAATTTCATTTGGTGTTTGGGGATCAAGCAGATCGACAAGAGAGGTGTTTCTGACTTCCGACAGTGTCAGCCCGGTCTGAGTGGTGAAGGCCGCGTTGACGTAGATAATTTGTTGTTGGTTGTCCGCGATCACCACGCCTTCCTGGATTGAAGTCAGGGCCGAGGCCAGAAGGCGTTGCTGGCTGAGGGCTTCGTGGTACTCCGTGATGTCGGTAATCATCCAGGTTTCATCGAAGCCTGGTAGATCGAACGGTTGCCCTGTCAGGCTAAACCAGCGAATTTCTGCATTATCTAGCCGTCGAAATTGGGCTTCGAAGCGAATTTGTTCGCCTTTGGCAAAGGTCTCCGGTATCAGTCGAAGCAGGTGCGCCTGATCCTCTGGGCGATAGTAATATTCGCGCGTCGGGTGATCCACCAACGCCTCGGGGCCATCTGCGCCGATCATGTCAGCCAAGCGCTGGTTGGCGAATTTGATGATGCGGTTTTGCAGCAGCATGATGCCAGCGGATGAATTATCCAGAATGGCCCGGTTAAAGGCAGAGCTCAGGCGTTCACGTTTCATGAGTTCCAGCCGATCGAGCCCACGGGATATATCTTCGGCAAGTTCCTCAAATAGCCCTTGGAACTCCGTTAAGTCCCTGACTTCCGGATAGTAGATGGCTAACAATGCTTGAATTTCACCCTCTCGCCTAAGCGGCAGGCTGGCCACTGCCCGCAAGTCGAAAGCGCGTGCGCGTTCTTGCCACTCGCAGGGAAATGGGGAGATGCTGGGGTCGGTGCTGAAAAATGGCCGGCCGGTGTTCCAGGTCTGTATGCAAAAACCCTGACCTGTGTAGTGGTTGGGATCAATGGACAAACGCAGTCCATCCAGAAACTCCGTCCTGCCCGCTGCGGCCAGAAACTTGAAAACACCTTGTTCGTCTGGTCTGCCAACCCACATGAGCGCAAGTTGCCCTTCATTGACGCCGATCTCGCAAATCTCGTTGAATAACTGGGTTTCATCCTCGGCTACTGCGATGACCTGGCTTATTTCGGCGAGCATCCGGTTGAATTGAGATAACCGCTGCAAGTGTTGATTGGCGTGCGCGCGTTCATGCAACAGGCGCCGGGTGAGCAGTGAAACAGTACCCAGGAAGATCATCAGGCTGAACTCAAGGATCCAGCGTTGCCATGCCGCTGCCAGATAACGTTTCCAGGCGAGATCGACAGCACCATAAGCCTCGACACAGAGGGGAGTCCCTATGATATTCGTTTGATTTTGTGTCTCAGATGATGCGAAGTCATGGGGGGGTAAAATAGCGCCATCGCGCCATTCCCCCAGAATTTTATTGGAGCGCGTGTCTTTGAGGCGAAAGAAAAACGGGGTATTTTTTAAGTCGAATGATATTAACTGAGCCAGTCGATAGGGCGAGCCGAGAAAAAAACGCACTACACCTTCCTGATTTTCTACACGATAACGCATTGAGAGTACATGGTCCTGAAAACGCGGTGCAAACTTACTCTCGCCCAGTAGAAAGTTTGGATGGTCGTCCATGGGGGTAAACTGCTCGGTCCCAAAGATTGGCTCGCTACTTTGCTGAACGGTTGACCATAGGATTTCCTTGCCGTCGGCAGAAAGGATGTTCAGCGCGTAAAAATCCGGATGAATGTCCATGAACCGCTGAAGGGAGCGAACGGTTCTCGGTGAGAGATCAGTCGGATCCGTCCCTTCATCAAGCAGACTGGTGCCGATGAATTCGAGTTCTATAAATTGCGTTAAAAGTCGGCTTTGAATCTGGCTGGCAAAAACCGCGGCGGCACGGTCTGCATCCTGATTGGTGCTGAGCGCGGTTTGCTGGAACTGTTGATGCTCGCTGATCACGATCCAGATCAAAAGGATCAGAGCCGGCAACCCCAGCAGGAGATTGATTGCAAGCGGGCGGGTGAAAAAACGAATCATGCGATCATTTTTTGTTTTGGTAGCCGCATTAATCAAAGAATTTGTTCTCTTATTCTGTTCTTTAGTTGCGCCATGATCCTATCTGGATGATGGAACAGATCGACTTTAACCAGCGATCACCACTTTACCCCCAAAGCACAAAAAACCCCCAGAAAAAAAGCTGAGGGTTTATCTCTGTTTCTTATTCCATGGCATTATTAAGAATCAGCACATTTCAGTGGACGGCTGTTGCCTCACGGCGCACTCGCTGCTTCGATATGCTTCATGAACGTCTGGGGTGGTTCATAGCCCACCACTTGCTGGGCTTTTTGTTCCTCACCTTTTGCGTTGAAAAACACAATGGTGGGTGGGCCAAGCACACCGAAACGCTTGAAGAGTGCCTTGTCATCCGCGTTGTTGGCGGTCACGTCCGCTTGAAGCAGAACAAAGGGTTTCAAGCCGGCGATGACAGTGGGATCGCTGAAGGTGTTGTGCTCCATCTCCTTGCATGACACGCACCAGTCGGCATAAAAATCCAGCATCACTGGCTTGCCTTCGGCTTTGGCCTGAGCCAGTTTCGTGTTGAGGTCGGCCAGATTCTTGACGGGCGTGAACGAAAGCGCGGCGGCTGATTGAGCACCGCCAACTTGCGTGCCCATGCCCACGCCTGCCAGGGGTGTAAAGACGCTGCCTTTGCCCCCGGTGGCAACACCGACCAAAATCAACGAACCCCAGATCAGCAGAATGACGCCGATCGTTTTCCAGAGTCGCGACCAACCCGATGCTGCTTCCTTGAGCGGGTCGGTTGCACTCAAATATACGGCCGCACCAATCAACAGGATGCCCCATAGTGCTTGAGCCACGATATCCGGAATGATGCGTTCGAGCATCCAGATGGCAACGCCCAGCATCAGCACGCCGAATACGTTTTTGACGGCGTCCATCCAGGCACCGGCGCGCGGCAGGAACTTGCCGCCCAGCGTGCCCACGATGATCAGGGGCAGGCCCATGCCGATACTCATGGCAAACAAAGCCGTACCGCCGAGAACGGCATCACCCGTCTGCCCGATGTAAATCAGCGCACCGGCCAGCGGTGGTGCCATGCAAGGACCGACGATCAGCGCGGAGAGCAGGCCCATGATGGCCACACCCACGAGTGTGCCGCCCTGCTGGTTGTTCTGGACCTGCATGATTTTTGATTGCAGTGATGAGGGGAGTTGCAGTTCAAAGAACCCGAACATCGAGAAGGCAAGCGCAATGAAAACGCCCGCAAAGGCAGTGAGAATCCAGGGGTTCTGGAAGGCCGCCTGCAGGTTCGAGCCGAACAGACCGGCAAGTATACCCGCCACGGTGTAGGTAACCGCCATCGCGAGTACATATACGACTGAGAGAACGAAAGCCTTGCGTGTCGTGATTTTATCGCCTTGGCCTGCAATGATGCCCGCAAGAATCGGGATCATCGGGAATACACAAGGGGTGAATGCCAGCAGCAGACCAATCACCAGAAATCCGAGGATGATGGTCCAGAGGCTGCCGGTTTGCAGTTCATGGGTAATGGCATCCGTCTGGCTGCGTTGCACCGGTTCCGATTGAGCCGGTTGCGGCGCTCTGGTAGAAGCGGAATTCATGCTGCTCGGCAGACTGACGACTTTCTCAAGGGTGGCCTTCGGTGCCGTAGCCAAGGGCTCGACCGAGCCTGTCTTGAAGTTTACCTTCCAGGCATGTTCAATCGGGGGATAGCACAGGCCCATATCTGCACAGCCCTGAGAGCCGGCGACGACGACGGCTGAATCGCTGCTGCCGGGTTTGATGCCGACTTTGGCGTCGAGTGTGTGATAGAAGACTTGAACTTTCCCAAACCCCGGATCATCAACAACCTTGCCGTTTGGTATGGAGCCCGTGGTGATTTTTGCATCGGTGTCGTCGAGCCCTACCTTGATGCGATCTCGATACAAGTGGTAGTTGTCGGCGATATCCCAGTGAAGCTGGATTTCATTGTTTTTTACCTGGATGCTGGCCTTGAATGCCTGCTCAGGATCAAGCGGTTGCTGCCCGCCATCGCCTCCAAGCGACGAGAGGCTGCTGAGGCTTGATGATTCAGGCGATGCGGGTTTTGTTGCGCTCGCAGGAAGCTTGATTGTTACTTCCTGCGTCTGAGGAGGGTAGCAGACACCCTGAGTATCGGAGCACCCTTGGTATTTGAGCTTTAATTTGGCTTCGCCCGGCTGGCTGGCTTCGATCGGCACCTGAACGGTAAAGTCTTTCTTGTACACGACAAGTTTGCCAAAGTAGGGGTCGTTGTCGATAACGCCTTCTGGTAAGACAGGTTTGCCGAGTTTGAGCGACTCGGTCTGCGAGGTGATCGCAATTCTGTCACGGTAAAGATGGTAGCCATCGGCGACATGAAATTTCAGATCAATGCTGGCACCATTTAACTCAGCCGAAGCGTGGAAAGCTTCTTCGGGGTTGAGGAGATCCGCACTGCGCGCGCTGTAATTCAGAAAAACAGTTGAAAACAACACCAGGCTGGTGAGGACTGCCTTAAGCAATTTGTACATGGACATACGGTTCAAGCACCTTTTGTTGGGAGCGGTTTCAGATGACTGAGACCCGAATTCTTCACGGAGATTCCGGAGTGTGGTGGTTTGGGCCAAAATTTGTATGAGTGGCCACTCCATTTGCTGCATTGAATTTTGCTTTGCATGACACCACTATGATCCTAGACCGTTTAGGCCGGTTAGTTAGTATGCAAATAAATCGATGCCTTTGCATCGCCCAATCTATGAAGGTTTTTGATAGTGAACCCGTTATCTCTTATTGCTCTGTTACCTGTAATCGAAATCATACTGCTCATCGGCATGGGTTCTCTGTTCGGGTTCTGGTTCACTCTATTGTGGATTATCGGCACGGCTGCTGTCGGTGTCTATCTGCTTCGGCGAGTGCGCGGGGCGTTTCAGATCGGGCGGCCACTGGATGCAGTCGGGCAGTCGACAGCCGCTGATTCGTTGGGTATTTTTGCTACCTGGGTTGGTGCCATTCTGCTCATTCTGCCTGGCCCACTTACGGATCTCTTGGGTTTGGTTCTTGTCCTTCCTTGGTTGAGGAAATTGACGTTTGGTATCTGGATGGCAAAGAACCTGCACACGATCGTAACGAGGCGAAATGCACGTGGTCAGGTTTATGAGGGAGAAATCGTCGACGTGCATAAGGAGCATCGGGTCATCCGGCAGGTGGACGAGGACCGCGACAAGTAACAGCACCACCTTGCTGTCACGGTGTGGTCAATCGTTGAAGCCAGATTCTTTGGTCACCGTGGCAGTTGAATGGGCGGAATATTTGACCCTCTTCCCACGCACGCATCGGATCAGCTGGGTGCTGGGCCGAATGGAAGGACATTACAGTAAGCGAATGGCGATGCGGCGCAAGTTGTTGATTGCCAGTCTCAGCTCATAACGAGGTCGTTCGATTACAGTACGCTGCGTATTCGAACCAGTTGATCGGTAGGGTCGGATTGAACGCTCAAACGGGGTTCTAAGCGCTATACTGTAATTTGAGTTTGCACGCAGCTTGGATGACCACGACATGAGCGATTCTTCCGACCTTCCTCTTCAACCCAGCTCAGACCTCGAGCGCCTCATCACACTGCGTGATCAAGCGCGGGCGCTGATTCTGGCAACGATGGATGAAGATGGGTTCCCGAGCTTGAGTACCCTGCCATTTGTTTGGCATGAGGGCGCGTTCTGGGTTTTGATGAGCGATCTTTCGCCCCACACGCGACAAGTACGGCGCAATCCGACGGTCGAACTGATGTTACTGGAAGATGAGTCCAGAACGCACAACATCTACAATCGCGTACGCGTGACCTGGCGATCGGATGTAACCCGGATCGAGCGCAACGATACTCGTGTGCATGAAATGTTTGATGCGCTGAAAGTACGCCACGGAAAGATTCTGGATGTATTAACCCAATTGCCTGATTTTCACTTGCATTGCATTGTGCCCGGTGCCGGGCGGTTGGTGAACGGCTTTGGTCGTGCGTTCAAGATCGACGGGTTTGAATTGGTGGCTCATTTGCGCGGTGCGTAATCGAAGCTGGTTTCGAATAAATTCGAGGAAAGTCTGTCTCCGGTAAGCTGCGACGGCTTACCTGATTTGAAACACCCACTCCAATGCGACCTTGGTGCCAAAATAGGCCAGAACCAGGGTTGAGTAGCCCACAAGTGTCCAGTTCACGGCGGTTTTCCCGCGCCAACCTGCAACATGTCGACCGATCAGTAATCCGGCAAAAATGAACCAGCCGATCACGGCCAGAATTGTTTTGTGTACCAGATGCAGGGCAAATATATTTTCAATGAAGATAAAGCCGGTCGCCAGAGCCAGCGTCAGTAGAAGAAACCCCACACTGATAAAACGGAACATCAGTTCTTCGACCGATTCCATCGGCGGCAATTTACTGACCAAGCCGGATGGATTGCGCGAATGCAATGCGCGATGCTGCCAGGAGAGCATGAGCGCTTGCAGGGCGCCAAGTGTAATCAATGCGTAGGCAATCAGTGAGATGAAGATATGGGCATCCAGCGCGGGGTTGCGCGCATGGAGCACGATACTGTGGTCGGGAAAAAACTGTGCGAGTACGACTGATACCGCGGTGACCGGAAGCAGGACCAGCAAGATGTTCTCAACCGGACTGCGCAGGCTGGTGAACAGGGTAATGAAGGTAGAAAGCCAGAATATCGCCGACAGCGCGTTGAATATGCTCATGTTCAAGCCCATGACGTGCTCGAGATAAGCATTCTGATAAATCAAATAGCCATTACCGAGCATCGCCAGAGCCGAAACAATTAGCATGGCCTTGCGGAATTTTGTCGTCGTTTGTGCCGGCTGCATGCCTGGGTAGAGTAGGACTGCGGCCAGAACATATCCGAGGATGGTCAGAAGGGCGATGCTGGTCATGACAAACAGAATGATTAGTTAATGACAGCGTTCAGAATACGCTATTTCAAGAATAAATTGAGCGCTAATCTGACTCATGGATTTGGAGCGGGCAATTTTTTCCCGGGATTCATGATGCCTTCAGGGTCGAAGACCCTTTTAATGCCATGCATCAAGGCCAGGTTGACCGGCGGGATTTCGGCGCGCACATAGTCACGTTTAACCGCGCCGACACCATGCTCACCGGAAAGGGTGCCATCCAAAGCCAGCACCGTCGTGAAAATCTCGCCAAGCGCTTCTTCCGCCGCTGCCATCTGACCGGGGTTTTCAGGATCGATGAGTAGATTGACGTGAATATTGCCGTTACCCGCGTGGCCGAAATTGACGATCGTGATGCCGTGCCGTGCCGCGCTCTGATCGATGGCTTGAATCAGCGTTGGGATGCGGGAAACCGGCACGACAACGTCTTCGTTGATCTTTTTGGGTGCCACATGCCGCAAGGTCGGGGACAGTGCCTTGCGTGCCGACCACAGTGCCGCGATTTCGGCCTTGGTTGTGGCAACACTCAGGCTGATTGGCGCCATAACGTGGCCGGGGTCACCTTCTGCTGCGGCCCGTATCTTCTGGATTTGTCCATCCAGTGATTCGGCAAGCCCGTCGATTTCGATCATCAACAAGGCACCGGCTTCGGGTGGGATGTCCAGCGCAGAATTCCGGTCACTGAACTGGCGCATCAGGTTGAGGGCATTGCCATCGATGAATTCGATTGCCGACGGTGTGGCGGGCTGATTCATCAGGCGGGAAACCGCTGCGGATGCGGCATGCATGTCTCGAAAAAAAACGCGCATCAATCGGATGGCATCCGGCAGGGGCGTGAGCTTCAAGGTCGCTTCGGTGATGATGCCGAGCGTGCCTTCAGAACCGATGAACAAGCGCGTGAGATCGTAACCGACCACACCCTTGGTGGTTTGCGTGCCCGCCTTGACCGTATCGCCCGTACCGGCCACGGCCGTCAGCCCCAGTACGTTTTCGCGGGTTGTGCCGTATTTCACGGCATGTGGCCCCGCCGCATTGCAGCCGAGATTGCCGCCGATGGTGCACAGTGCGTTACTGGTCGGGTCGGGAGGCCAGAAAAACCCTGCCTCGCCGACGATGCGCTGAACTTCGGCATTGATGATGCCGGCCTCCACCCGGATCAGACGATCCTCCGGTCGAAACTCAAGCACCCGGTTCATTCGATCCATCACGACCACCACGCCGCCATGCAACGGCACACTGCCGCCCGCCGTACCGGTGCCTCTCCCTCTGGGCGTGATGGGAATCCGGTGCTGGCGGGCAAGCCGGACGAGGGTGGCGACTTCATCGTGACGATCGGGAAAAACCACCAGTTGCGCCGCGTGATGCAGGCGGCTGTTATCCATGCCATACGCCCAGCAGGTGGCCGGTTCGATGCTCAGGCGATCGGCGGGAAGTTCGGCACTGAGCGCCCGTAAGAGTGGTTGAATATCCACTGCGAGCAACGCGTCGAGATTCTTTTCGGTGCTCATTCGGTCAGGCCAAGTAGTTGGCGGTCGATCAAGTCGCACAGGGTGTGCAGGATGATGAGTTGGGCTTCGTGTACCAGTCTCTCGGAGTCTGAGGCAAGACACAGCAAGGAGTCGCTGGTTTGCATCTCCGGCATCAGTTGCTCTGCGACGCCACTGGTCAGTAGGACGATCGTCATGCCACGTTCCCGTGCGGCGTTCAGGGCGGGTTGCAAGCCCTCGGTGCCGCGCCGCGCAATCGCAAAAAGAATGTCGTTGTGCGTGCCAAGAGCGCGAATCGGTTTGGCATAAGGCTCGTGACCGCCCGGAAATTCCTGCAATGAGATCACCGGCAGGCCGGGGCGATCATGCTCGAATTGCCCGACCATCAGCCGGGCAAAATGTGCGGCCAGTTGCGAGCGTTCCCGTGCGCCGCAGACGAGAATCTTCTGCCCGTTGAGTACGGCATGCAGCATCGCCCCCGCCGCTTGCAGGAGCGGTTCGGACTGAGGGGATAGCACCGCGTCGAGTTGCGATAAGGTTTGTTGGAGTCGGTTATGTACGAGTTTTAGCATGGCGATTTCTTCAGCGAGTGTGCATTCGGGCTGGACGGTGCATGGATGTCAACACGGTGGTGTGCCGTGCCGGATGGTTATTCAGCCTGAAAGGCATCTTGTATCCAGTTTACTTCAGCCTGCTTGGCAGCCGGCTCGGATGATGACTCGGAAGGAAGCCCGATGGCGACCACATCAAAGCGGCAGGGGCTTTTGCGCCAAACGGGTTTTTCGTTGAGCAGGCGTTCTGCGGTTTCGATGATTTTTTTGCGTTTGGCGGGCGATACGCTTTCCGCCGCCGATACCCAGGCGCCTGCCTTGCGGGCACGGACTTCGACAAACACAAGGGTTGCGCCATCCTGCATGATCAGGTCGATTTCCCCACGTCCTGCGCGGACATTGCGGTCAATCAGCTTGAGCCCTTGTCGCGAAAGATATTCCGCTGCCATCGTCTCGGCTCGGTGACCTCGTGCCAGCGTGGTTTGTGCTTTAGCGTTCGGCAACTCTGCGTCCGTGCCGCGCATCGGAATCAATTTGCCGAACCGTTTACTAAGCCGTTTACTGAGCCCATTAATTAGCCATCGGGGCAGTATCATTTGTGGGCGCTACGCTTGCCGGTGGTGGCGCCATGCCACCGCCATCCGTGAATGTCGGCACGGCCTTGGCAGTGCCCGAATCTGTAGGTTCCGACCCCGCCGGTTGGGTGGCTGTGCCGTCACCACTGTCGGGTGTGATGTTGTCTTCCGGCGGCAGAGCAACCGTCGGGTTGCCCTCTGCCTGCTTGCTGCTGTAGTCGACGACTGTACTTGGGATATAGCCACTGTCCGTGCCGTCCATCGGTTGCAGCAGGCCTTGTTGGAATTGTCCCCAGGCCGGTTTGCGTTCAATTTCCCCTGTCAGGGAGAGACTCAACTGACCGGTTAGCCCATTGATGGCCTGATGCGCAAGCAAGGGCTGCAAGTTGGCGGCAATCATCAGGGCATCGGCGCCAAAAGCGAATAGACGCGGGAGTTGTGAGAGGCTCGCGCGTTCGTAATTAGGCCGCATGGTGCCGTTTGGCCCCTCGTTGGCTGCGAGCAGTACCGGTTCGACCGGAATAACGAGGCCGTCCATGTCCTGATTGGCGAGCGGATTGGGCGTGCCGTTGTACACCATGCCGACGCTGTACCTAGGAAGCTGGTCGGCGCCGAAATAATCGAGTTGCGGCACGATCATCCGCATCTGCTGGCTGGTGGCACCAAGGAAAATCCCCTGCGCATCTCGTCTAATCTTCGGCTGGAATGGGCCATTTCTGGAAGAGGTGACTTCCAGTAGCCGGCGAAGCTGGCTCGAGAAATCGGTGGCGCTCGGTTCGAAGAAGGCGTTGTCGAGAATCTGCCCGCCGAGCAGAGTGTACTCACGCGTGAAGGCATCACTGATGCGGTGACCGAGGCTGTTGTCCGCGCAGTAGACCAGCGCTGTCATTTTCTGGTCGCGAATCATCTGATCGGCAGCGGCACGCGCATCGGCATCGGGCGACAGCGAGTAGCTTACGACACCGGCAGGCAGGCTGGTGCCATCGGTGGGTGTGTTCAAGGCAATGACGGGTGGTGCATTGGCAGGCAGGTTGGCAAGCGCTGGAATCTGCTCCTTGAGCAGCGGCCCGATAATCACCGAAGGATTGGTTGCCAGCGCCGCCGTCAATGCCTGGGTGAAAGAGGCCAGTGTGCTGCCGCTGTCCTGAATCTGAACGCTGCGATCACCGGCCATTCCGAGCCGGTCATGGGCGAAATTGATGCCATCGCTGATGGCCTGGCCTACAGGCTGGTAATCGCCGGATAGCGGCACCAATACAATGACCGGCCCTTGGCCCGTCGGTAGGGGAATATTTGTGGCAGTATCCGATCGGCTGAGGAGCAGGGCAGTGAATCCGGAGGTGACCGCTGGATGATCCGGGTGGTTATTGATCCAGGTGTTCAGCTCTCCGGGGCGTGTCCGGTACGCCAGGGCAAGGCCGATCCAGTCGGCAAAATGGGCATTGGTTGCCTGTTTCGCTGCATCCGAGAGTTGATTGATGTCGGCTGAGGAAAGATCGTTCCAGAGCGTTGCTCGGTTTTGATCTGCTGCTGCACCGGTGAGCAGATCATTAAGTGCCGAGCGTTGGCGGGCTGCATCGATAGGCCGTTTTTCGGCTTCATCAATGGCGGCCAGCAGGATCAGGCGACGTTTCGCTTCATCCGGAGTCAGCGGTATCGGCAGATTGTTGACCGTATCATATGCATTGGAAAGACTGCCTTGCTGCCATTGTTCGAACCCGGTGAGCAGTTGGGCGCGCCGTGCGGATACGGCAGGCCAGAGTGCTTGCGTGTGTGCCTGCGCGTAGAGGGTGTTTGCCAGCGCAAAATCTTCGGCGTCTATGGCCGTTTCCAGTGCGCGCATCTGCATATCCGCCTGCGTGGTGCCTTTGAGCGTGGCGGCGTAGTTCATCTGGGCGGCGGCGATCTGTTTTGGATCCTGGCTGGCAAGTGCCTGATTGAGCGCAGCCTGCGGGCCGGATGGTGCTTGACTTGTGTTGGAATTATAGGGGTTCTGAGCACAGCCTGAGAGCAGGCCGAGCATGAGCAGGAACGCGAAGCCCGCCTTCGTTATGTGACGAAAACTCGCAACTTGTCGGCGGAAGGCGCTCAAATCTCTAATAGTGGCAGGCATGGCAAATGAGTGACTCTCGTGATGGAAATGGCACAGTTGCCATGAGATTAAAGTGACGATGGACGGTATGATGATTAAATTAATTTTGAGTAGCAAGTCATGATGATGCCGATGGACGCTTCCTCTGCGGACACCTGTTGTGCCCATGCCGCGCCAACCTCGCCGGTAGCGGATGAAACAGAGGAATTCGATGATGGCCTGACGCCCACCCGCTGGGTTGAACCCGGCGTGTTGTACCTTGTGGCGACACCCATCGGCAATCTGGCTGATCTGAGCCCGCGGGCGGTTGCCGTGCTCAAGGGCGTACAGGTTATCGCCTGTGAGGATACGCGCCATGCGCGCAAGTTGTTGGATCATTTTGGTGTTCGCCAGCGCGTAGTGGCGTTACACGAGCACAACGAAGCATCCCGTGTGGCGACTGTGGCCGAGTGGCTTTCTGAGGGGCAGTCGGTTGCGTTGATCAGCGACGCGGGCACACCTGCCATCAGTGACCCGGGAAGCCTGCTGGTGCGGCGACTGGTCGATCTGGGGCATCGCGTGAGCCCCATTCCCGGCGCGTGTGCGGCGATTGCAGCTTTGTCGGCTTCCGGGCTCGACAGCACGCATTTCTGGTTCGAAGGGTTTCTGCCTGCCAAGACCCAATCGCGCGCTGCCCGTTTACAGGTTTTGGCTACCCAACCGGCGACGCTGATTTTCTACGAAGCCCCTCATCGGATACGCGCCATGCTGGAAGCCGCACAGACGCATCTTGGCGAAGCACGCCGCGCCGTTGTGGGTCGAGAGCTGACCAAACGGTTCGAAACGCTGGTTTCCGGTGACCTGGAGTATCTGGCTGCCGCCGTTCAATCAGGCCAAATCCCGGAGCGTGGCGAGTTTGTGGTGCTGGTCGAAGGGGCCGAGCCCCAGGAAACTTCTGCCGAAGCATCGGGCGTGGCTGTCGAGCAATTGCTTACTGTCTTGCTGGCCGAAAAGGCGCCTGCCAGCATGATCGCCCGCGTACTGACCAAATTGACTGCGATGAAGCGCAACGAAGCGTACGCCATTGTTCAGGCCCGATTGGGCGAAGTTTCGGAGGGTTGACTGCAGATTGCTTGTCAGTTGCCCCGGCCAATCGGTAGTATGGCGGGTTAAGGCTTCACTTAAGTTATAACAAATCTTTTTCTACGAAGGCGGTATATGGCGACGCAACAGATCACGGGCAGTCTGGTGGCACTGGTCACTCCGATGACGGACACTGGGGCCGTGGATTACTCGGCATTGGCGCAGCTGGTCGAGTTTCATATCGAGCAAGGTACGGACGCGATCATATCGGTCGGTACGACAGGTGAGTCGGCCACGCTGGACTTCGACGAGCATGTGGCCGTCATCGAAGCGACCGTGCGCGCGGCGGCGGATCGGATTCCGGTCATCGCCGGTACGGGCGCCAACAATACCCGTGAAGCCATCGAACTGACCGAAGCCGCCAAAAAAGCCGGTGTTGTCGCGCACCTGTCGGTCACGCCTTATTACAACCGCCCCACGCAAGCGGGTTTGATCGCCCACTTTACAGCCATCGCCGATGCGGTTGACCTCCCGATGATCCTGTACAACGTGCCCGGCCGTACCGCAGTGGACATGACGACGCAAACCACATTGGCCTTGAGCGCGCACCCTCGAATTATCGGCACAAAGGAAGCCAGTGGGTCCCTGGAACGCATTCAGGCGTTGATTGCGGGCGCGCCGGAAGGGTTTGCCATCTACAGCGGTGATGACGGTCTGGGATGCAAAACGATTTTGTCGGGCGGGCAGGGCACCATTTCCGTTACGGCCAACGTGGCTCCGGCCTTGATGCATCAAATGACGTCGGCGGCCTTGCGGGGTGATGAAGACGAAGCACTGGCCGTTGATGCCCGTCTTGCTTCTCTTCACCGCGAATTGTTCTGCCAACCCAATCCGATTCCGGTGAAATGGGCAGTTGCCGCAATGGGCTTGGCCTCTCCGGCACTCCGCCTGCCTTTGCTGCCGTTGACGCCGGAGTTCATCCCTCAGGTTTGTGCTGCGCTGAATTCCGCTGGCATTGCCACCGAAGGCTGTTCATAGAACACAGCAGTACAGCGGTTACAAGCTTGTGCCGCTTTTTAATGTGCCCCACTCATTGGAAAATGAGAAAAGATGTGATCGAATCGGTTACCTTATGGCCTCAAAATTTACTTCCTAATCATCGCGAGTTTTTTCCATGATCTTCAACGCCCCTTCAGCCGTGCGATTCAAACTTACCATCCTGGCCGGAATGGTTCTGGGCGCAAGCACCTTGGCGGGCTGCTCCTACATCCCGTTTATCTCTTCTGACCAACCGGTGAACAGGGCTGCCAAGCTGGACGTGCCGCCGGCCTTTACACCACCAAGCCCGCGCGCTGAATTGGCTGTTCCCGAAATTGCTTCGGCTCGGGCTGCACAGGCCGCGGCTCGAACAGAAGGTAGCGGTGTCCTTGTTTCCGGTACCGGGGTCAAGGTCATGGGTGGACCGGATTCGCGTTATCTGGCCGTTGATGCCAAGCCGGATGCCGTATGGCCGAAACTGCAAAATTTCCTGCAGGATGAGGGTTATATCGTCAAGAAAATCGAGCCGGGTGTCGGGATGATTGAAACGGACTGGACCGGCACGCAGTCTGCCGATCAAAACGGTTTCAACCTGATGAGCTTCTTGAAAATTGCCAAGGACACGTTCTTCAAGCCGGATCATATCCAGAAGGTGCGTATCCGCATCGAAAATGGTGAGAGTAAGGATCAGACGCTCGTATTCGTGACCAGTAAGAAAATGGAGTTGACCGGCGAGAAGCCATACTTCCCGGGTGATGATGAGTCTTCGTTCAAATACGCCAATGCTAAGGCTGATCCTGCGCTGACGGCAGATATGCTTGCCCGCTTGACGGCCTATCTCTCGGGCAAAACCGAAGCAGAATCCCGTGCGTTGGTAGCTGCCAGCTTCGCTCCTCGTTCGAAAATCATCTTCAACAAAGATAAGGACGAGCGGTATCTGGTGGTTAGCCAGGCTTATCCGCAAGTATGGAATCGCTTGGGCTTGGCCTTGGATCGCTTGGGCTTCAATCCGGTCAAGAGCAATCAGAAAGACGGTGAAATTACGGTTACACACCCTTACCCGCAATCGTTCTATGCCGATGGCGCCATTCGCGGTGCGAAGGTGGATATGAAGCAGAAGATGAGCATGCAGCTCACTTTGAAAGCGTTACCGCAGAAAGACGGTTCAACACGCATTGATGTGTCTGAAATCAGTGTGACTGGCGGTACATTGCCCGATGACCGCTACGCGGTATTGAGCAAAATCAACGAACAGATGGAATAAATATTATCCAGCGTCCCGTCAAGCTATGCCCTTTGCTATCGCCGGGTGCACCGTAACATGTGGTGTGCGAGGCGTGCAGTTGTTCAGCAGCATGGTTTTTTGTTCTTGATAACCGCCTGATCCGGGCGGTTTGGCTTGGGCGGGTCCAACCCAGCTTTGGGTTATAATCCCCAAAAATTTGCATTTTTAACGACAGGTTCCTGAAGCGTAATGACGACACAATCCGAATTCAAGAAAGTAGTGCTGGCCTATTCCGGTGGCCTTGATACCTCAGTTATTCTCAAGTGGCTTGAAGATACCTACGGTTGTGAAGTGGTGACATTCACAGCCGATCTGGGGCAGGGCGACGAGCTGGAGCCTGCACGCATCAAGGCGCAGAAAATGGGCGTCAAGCAGATTTTTATTGAAGATCTGCGTGAAGAATTCATCCGTGACTACGTATTCCCGATGTTCCGCGCCAATGCGGTTTATGAAGGGGAATACCTCTTGGGTACGTCAATTGCCCGCCCGTTGATCGCCAAGCGTCTTGTCGATATTGCCAATCAAACCGGTGCGGATGCCATTGCGCACGGTGCGACCGGCAAGGGTAACGATCAGGTGCGGTTTGAATTGGGCGCCTATGCCCTCAAACCCGGTATCAAGGTGATTGCGCCGTGGCGCGAGTGGGATCTGCTCTCGCGCGAAAAACTGATGGCCTACGCCAAAACCCATGATATTCCTGTCGATTTCGCCGCTGCGGGCAAGAAATCCCCTTATTCGATGGATGCCAACCTGCTGCACATCTCTTACGAAGGTGGCAACTTGGAAGATCCATGGTGGACGCCTGAGGAAAGCATGTGGCGCTGGTCCGTATCCGCGGAAGCGGCGCCGGAGCAAGGCGAAGAATTCGTGCTGACCTTTGTCAAAGGTGATCCGGTTGCCATCAATGGCGAAGCCCTTTCTCCTGCCACCTTGTGGGAAAAATTGAACAAGCTTGGCGGCGCGCATGGTGTCGGCCGACTTGATCTGGTCGAAAATCGCTATGTCGGCATGAAATCGCGTGGCTGCTATGAAACGCCGGGTGGAACGATCGTTCTCAAAGCGCGTCGGGCACTGGAATCCATCACGCTGGATCGCGGTGTCGCCCATCTCAAGGATGAACTCATGCCGCGTTACGCCGAAATGATTTACAACGGCTATTGGTGGTCGCCTGAGCGCGTTATGCTGCAAGCGGCGATTGACGCATCCCAGGCTTATGTGAATGGCGACGTGCGTTTGCGCCTCTACAAGGGCAACGTCCAGGTGTTGGGCCGCCGCTCGGATGACACCTTGTTCGATCCGTCCATTGCCACCTTTGAAGACGATGCCGGTGCCTACGATCAGCGTGATGCGGCGGGCTTTATCAAGCTCAATGCGCTTCGTATGCGCATTGCTGCGCAAGCCGGCCGCCATTTCTGAGGCATATTTTCTCAGCCTTTGCTTGAACCGCTGCCAAGTGCCTGATCCTCGGATGGACAGGCGTTAATTTTGATAGCCAGGATGAGCCAGTGACGCAATCAGTGCACCTTGAAACAAAAGCATGTTATGGGCCTCGACAGTGGGTCGTTAAGGTGCTTTGGTGCAAAAATATCCCTTTTTTTCGTGTACTGCTGTCCTTGTTCCTGTTTGTCTCGTCAGTTTCTGGCGTTCAGGCGGCGGAACCAACCCAAACGACCGACAAGGTCATTCAAATCGGCGTATTGGCCTATCAGGGAAAAGCGCAAACGGCGCGTCGCTGGGATTCAACCGCTGCGTATCTGAGTGAGAAAAATCCCGGCTATTCCTTTCATATAGAGCCAATGTTCCTGTCCGAGCTTGCCGCCGCCGTGCGGGAAAACCGCCTCGACTTCGTGCTCACTCAGCCCTTGCAGTTTGTGCAACTGGCTCAAAATGATGATGTCTGGCCATTGGCTACCATGGTTGTTAAAACACCTGGCGGCACGCTGAATCGGTTTGGTTCGGCCATTATTGTGCGTGCCGATCGAAGCGATCTTCAACATGTCTCTGATTTGAAAAACAAAATAGTGGCTGGTGCGTCCAAAGATGCATTGGGCGCGTGGTTACTGGGTCTTGATACTCTGGTCCGTGCAGGGATCGATCCCAAAACGCAAATTCAACCCCTGTTCACCGGCTTGCCGATGTTTCAGATTGTGGAGGCCGTTTGGCAGCACCGCGCCGATGCGGGCGTAATACGCGCCGGATTTCTAGAACAGCTTGAGTCACAAGGTGCTGTAAAAAAGGGTGAATTCCGGGTTCTCGACCCTAGTCAGTACAGTGATTATCCCTATCTGGTTTCAACCGAGCTTGTGCCCGAATGGCCGTTTTCTGCGACAAGTAGCGTGGATCGAGTGTTTGCCGAAAAGGTAGCCCGGGACTTGATGGGGATGACGCCTGATAACCCCGCATTAATTTCAAGTGGAATCAGCAAGTGGGCATTGCCGCTGGATTACTCGACTGTTCAGCAAATAAGGGATCGCTGGTTGCCAGGCGACACGTCGCTTATCGTTTTATTCAAGTCATACGGTTGGTGGTTGCTTCTGCCTATTGGCTTGATGCTCCTTGTTTTTTTTCTGCAAGGTAAACGAACGCAGAAAAAAATAGCACGCCAGGAAATTCAGCTGAGGAAAACACTCAATGCGCTGGAAGATTCGGTTGTTGTTCTGTCGCTGGATGGCCGCGTGTTATTCGCCAATCAACCCAGTCGACAGCTTTTGAGACATCCCGTTGAACACACCGACGAGTTGAGTGGGCGACATTACACGGTACTTTTCGATCTTCGTTGGCGTGAATCCGACCCCAACTTCGATCTGCGAACGGCCATCGGTTTATTGTGCAAGCGTCCCGAGCAATCCTACAGTTTGCAATTGTCTGTTGGACACCAGATCAAGGACATCGATGTTCACCTTCGTCTGCTTGGATCGTGCTTGGATAAGCTGTCATCAAAAATCATCCTCACGCTGCGCGATGTGACCGACTATCGAGAAGCGACGGCCTTGCTGGCCTACCGGGCCAGCCATGATCGACTCACGGGGTTGCTCAACCTCGCTTCTTTTGCGGACTTCCTCGAAACCCAGTGCAATGTCCTTGAACAAAAGAAAAGTGAAGGATTGATTCTTTGGCTCGATGTGGATGACTTCCGGCTCATCAATGAGACTAATTCACGTTCTGCCGGGGATCAGGTTGTTGCCCGTATCGCAAGTTTTTTGAGTTTTTCTGTGCCGCCAACGGGCGTTATTGCGCGACTGGGGGTTGACGAATTCGGGGTTTGGATTCCGGACGTGCAATCCTTCCCTTATCAGCAATGGCCGGATGAGTTGCTGAGCGGCTTGCAGGATATGCGTTTCGAGATTGGCGATCAGCGGCTCCGAGTGAGTGTCAGCATGGGTGCGTGTCTGGCTGATTATCGATTGGGTGCTGATCTGCTGAATGATGCTGAAGCAGCCTGTCGGCGGGCGCATCGCGAGGGCGGTAATCGGGTGGTCTGGTTCTCTCGTGATGATCAGGAAATCGAATCCAGACGCCATCAACTGGCCACCTTGCACCAACTCAAACAGGCTCTGGATGAAGAGGGGTTGATGCAGGTGATTCAGGCCATTGTGCCGCTGCCGCTCCCTTCTGCCAATCAGGCGCTCCTGCCGCATTATGAGGTGCTGTTGCGGTTGCGCGGTGCGGATGGCAGCCTGCAATCGCCGGTGCAGTTCATCGAAGCGGCAGAAAAATACCACTTTATGTCCGAAATCGATCGGTGGGTTATACGCCAGACGTTCGCACTGTTGACGCGTTGCGGGAAAAACCCGCCACTGCTTGCCATCAATCTCTCCGGCGCAACAGTGCAGGATCCATCGATGAACGCGTTCATCCGTTCTGCTTTCCGTGAGTTCAATCTCGATCCAGCCTTGATCTGTTTCGAGATTACCGAAACCTCCGCTATCACTAATTACGAATTGGTGTTGGAACTGGTCCATTCGTTACGTCAGTTGGGCTGCAAGATCTCGCTCGATGACTTCGGTGCGGGGTTATTGTCTTTCGAATTCATGCGTCGTTTGCAGCCGGATTTCGTCAAAATCGATGGCAAGCTGGTTCGTGACATCGAGCATGACCCGGTCGCCTCGGTCATCGTCAGGGCCATTCAGCAGGTATCGGAAGTGATGGGTGCCAAAACGATTGGCGAGTGGGTCGAGAACGAGGCCACCTTGCGCCGGTTGGAGGCCATCGGTATCGATTTCATCCAGGGTTATTACTACCACGCGCCGGTTCCCATCGAGACCTTGATCCAGGAACCGTTGATTCATCAATTGCCCGACTGAACAATATCGCCCACCTGCACTACATGTTGGCCGCCATAGTGGATGCGCGACGTGTGTTCACCCAGTCGTGCAACTTCAGCCGCACCCAGGTTTTGCAGCAAGTATTGCTCGGTAAACGCATCCTGACCGGGCTGATAGACGCGGTCGGTTCGTTGCAGGATGAGCAATCGGTCGCTGCTGCGCAGACCATCGTTGATGCCGCGATTGATCGTGATGGTCGCGCCGTCGACATGCAGCACCTGACCGATCAGTGGCTTGCAGCCCAGTGTCCGGTCGATCCAGTTGGCGGCCTCTCCCGCGAGTTGATTCATCGCCCGTCCATAGGCAGAGGCACCGAAATCAGTGCCCAAGGCATCGATTACAGGATCATATACGCCTGCCTTGACACTGGGTGCACTCACCGTGGTTTGAGCAATGGTCTGCGTTGTCAGCGCATCGACGATGCGGATATCCAGCGTGCCTCCGCGTGGGTTGAGGCTGGGGCCAAGAAACGACCACATGCTGGCTTGTCCCGATAGGCCGAAGTTATGCCCGCTGATGCGGATAAAGTAGGGCGTGCCATGGCTCTTGAAGGCGTCAACCGCAGGCTCTGGGCCGGTGGATTGGGTCGCTTCCGTGGTTTCGACGTGAAAGTGACCGGTATTCTGCAGATCGGTCGCAATGGTTTTACTTAAAGCCGCTCCCAGGTTAACTACATCTTGCGGAGGAGAAGGTAGCCACACGCGGGTCAGCATCACGGTTTTTTTGAAACGCGCCTCGGCGCATTGGAGCGCCCCGTCTGTTTTGGGTGCTGGCGTTTGGGCGTTTGCTTGGGCCGATTCGCCGGGCGGCGCGGTCATGCCCGGCGCACAGCCAGTCAATGCAAGCAGGCAGGCCAAGGCCAAAGTGACATGGATGGGGGCGGGGTGCTTCAACATCGTAAGTCCTGTTTCTATATGCCATCTGGCGCGTAGATTGCGGTCAGTACAGCCACTTTACGCTATGATCATCCCAGTTTTGAAGTACATCCGAGGTATTCATGTCTGTTCGCACCCGTTTCGCGCCATCGCCCACCGGTTTTTTGCATATTGGTGGTGCGCGCACCGCTCTGTTCAGCTACTTGTATGCGCGCAGGCACGGCGGCCAGTTTGTACTTAGAATCGAAGATACCGACCTTGAACGATCCACACCGGAATCGGTGAACGCCATTTTGGAAGGCATGACTTGGCTGAACCTCGATTACGACGAAGGCCCGTTTTATCAAACGCAGCGCATGGATCGATACAAGGAAGTGATCGACCAACTCATGGCGAGCGGTCACGCTTATCACTGCTACGCGAGCCGGGAAGAGCTGGATCAACTGCGTGAAGCCCAGATGGCCCGTGGCGAAAAACCGCGTTATGACCGTCGTTATAGGGATTTTACCGGCACGCCGCCCGCCGGTGTGGCGCCGGTCGTGCGCTTCCGCAACCCGCTGGATGGCGAGGTTGTGATCGAAGATGGCGTGCGAGGCCGCGTAGTATTCCAGAACAGCGAGTTGGACGACCTGATCATCGCCCGTTCCGATGGCACGCCCACTTACAATCTCACGGTGGTGGTTGACGATTGGGACATGGAGATAACCCACGTGATCCGCGGCGATGACCACCTCAACAACACGGCCCGACAGATCAATCTTTACCACGCCCTTAACGTGACGCCGCCCCAGTTCGCGCATCTGCCGATGATCCACGCGCCGGACGGTACCAAGCTATCAAAACGCCATGGCGCCGTGGGTGTGATGCAGTATCGAGAAGAGGGTTACCTGCCTGAAGCCCTGCTCAACTATCTTGTGCGCCTCGGTTGGTCTCATGGAGATCAGGAAATTTTCGACCGGGCGGAAATGATCTCGTTTTTCGACATCAAGGACATCAACCAGTCCGCATCAAGTATCAACCCGGAAAAACTGCGGTGGCTCAACCAGCAATATTTCAAGCTCCGCCCCGTTGAGGAAACGGCCATCGAATTGCGCTGGCATCTGGGTCGTCTCGGTGTCGACCCGTCGGTTGACGGGCCGAATCCGGCGAAAATCGTCGCGGCCTATGCCGATCGGGCGCACACACTGGTTGAAATGGCCGAGCAGGCTCTGCCGTACTATCGTGATCTCACCGGCTACGATCCCGTCGCGCTGGAGAAACTGGATGACGATGCGCCCGGTATTCTGGACGCTCTGGCGATGGCACTTTCCCAGCCAGAGGACTGGGAAAGCCCGGCGCATCTGGATCATACGGTCAAGGAAGTGGCCACCACGCTGGGCTTCAAGCTCGGTAAAGTCGGGCCACTGTTGCGACTGGCCCTGTTGGGGCATGGGGCATCACCGAGTCTGGGCGTAACGCTTGATCTGTTCGGCCAGGAGAAAACCCTGCACCGTTTGCGCGATATGCACGCCTTTCTGGCGCGGTAAACGCACGTATGGTGCGCCTGCCTAACCTGATGTCCCATAGTTCGCTCCGCTGGGCTTTGGCATACATTGTCATCGCTTCACTGTGGATCGCCTTGATACAGTGGTTGCTCAGCAGTCTCGGTGGTGCGCGCTGGGTCATTTCCCCTGCTGGTTTGGTTGTTGGCGGCGTATTTGTGCTCGTCACGGCTTGGTTGTTGTTTTTATTGCTTGAGCGCAACCAGCAGGGTCCTCTGGCCGAGCCGAATGATACTCACTCGCGGGGTTCCGACCCAAAATCGTGGTGGAGCGCATTGGTTATCCTTATTGCGTTCACGTTACTTGCGCAGTTGTTCATGGTTTCTTACGCCACGCGCGAATATCGACCGGTTCTCCTCAATCAGGCGCAAACCGAACTGACCTCGCAGTTGCGTCTGCACAGCAAACTGATTACCGACTGGTTAACCGAACGAAGCCAAATCGTCGATAAACTGGCGGCACAGTCGGACGCGCTGGCAAATCGGATACGCAGCAGCCAGGCACAACCCGTCCCGCCCTCCGGCAGTACCTTTCCTTCATTTGTCGCCCTGATTCAGGATGGCCGATTCCATACCATTACCTTGTTTGATCCCGATCACGTCAAGAAGCTTAAATTCGGCTCGAACCTGATTGCCAAAACGCCGGATAATCTATTCGAGCGGGCGGCTGCCACATCCAAAGTGCAATTTGCCTGTGTGTTCGCACCGGGCCAGAGCGGTGGTGATTGTTTCTGGGTATTGCCCGTTTATCTGAGCCAGTCTGAGGTGAGCGGCGGCCCGTGGTATATCGTGCTGGCTGCCATGCTCAATGAAAGCGGCCTGGTGCAGTCCATGCCAGCCGGAGAACCCTTGCGGTTAGAGAACGCAGTGCGCACCTTGCTCCTGCTGGCACAGGGGAATGATTCCGCAAAATCGTGGATGACAACGCCGTTGATCGACGATTTTTCGCAATTGAGCGAACCGCAGATGAGTTCACGCGTTGAACCGGTAAGCAAAAGTGATCTTGACTGTTTCCGCAAGTCACCTGCATTCCTTTCCCTTCAAGCGCGATTGAGCCCATACCCGCCGGATGCTGACGTATTGAAGAGCACTGCCAACGGACAGATCTATTGCCAAGGGCATACGCTGCTCTATGCCAGCACACAAGTCCCGCAGATCAATGGCCTGCTCTGGGCCGCTACCACGCAGGACATCGTGCTCGATCCGCTACGCAAGACGCGCCAATGGCTTGCCACGGCTTCCCTGATCGGCGTGTTTACCCTGTTGATTGCCTTGTTCCTGTTCTGGCGCATCATGCGGTTGCAGCGAGCCAAAGTGCTGGCCGGTCTGCAGCGTGAGCGCCATCAATTGTCCCAGCTGTGGGATTCCATGCCCGCAATGGGGCTTGCCATTGTCAACCCCACCGATTGGCACATCAGCATGGTCAATCAAAGATGGATGCAACTATTCCACGATAGTCAGGAATCGTTGCTGGGGCGGAGCTTTCTGGATGCGATCTCACCGGTGACGGGGCTAAATACCGTCGAGAACCTGACTTCGGGCGATCCCAAACTGCTGGAAGACATCCACACCGGTTTGCGTGATGAGGTCAGTTTGATACGCAGAGTACAGACGGGCGAATCGAGCCAGAGCTGGGTGCGCTTTCATATTCGCGCGCTCAAATCGAGTCGCCATGACGCCGAAGGCCTCATCGTGGCGGCCGAAAGCTTGGGCGACAGTATTGAGCAAGCAAACGAGCTCAAGGCAGAGCGTGATTTCTGCCGCCTGACTGCAACCTTCTCCCAGCCGCAACCGAAACCACCCGTAGCGACGCCGATGCCGGGCAGTTCATCCGATGACGCCTCAGAACCAGAAATCGAAATCGCAACGGCGGTTGAAGTCAGTCGACTCACCCCGTTGGCGGAGCAGGTCATCGAGCAAAGCAGCTTGCTCGCCATATGCCTGTACACCAACTGGCCAGAAGTCTGGTCGAGCTCATCTGAACTGACCGGGCCGCAGCTTGAACAGCAGGAACATGTATCCTTCGAATGCGTCGGCTGCACCGCCCCCGTCCGTGAAATCGCCAATCAAGTCGCACAAATGGGCCTGATCGACCGCGTACTGGTCGCCCAGACCCCCATGTTCATCGACGACCACGCCCGCAACACAACCATCAGCGGCACACTCCAGAACGAGCTGATCGAACAGTTGAAGCAATACCCGGTCGGCGCTTTAGCCATCGTCCCCATCCCCGCAGTAAACGAAGGCGACCCCGTACGCGCCCTGATCGTATTCGGCGAAGACAACCTACGCTTCACCGAACCGGTCAAAGCCTCACTGCTGAGCCTGTTGAAAGCACTGACCATACGGCTTGATGAGGAGGAATGAGCTAACACAGTTCATTCGCGTAATTTTATGATTCATTAAAAAGTTATTTGATCGTAATCTGATGAAAATATTTAAGTTATTAAAAAAATTGATTAGGTTGGAGCAATATGAAAAAGTTTATTTCGTCTAAATCACGTTGTACGCGATAATCATGAAGCCACTAGGGATAATGAATAAAGAGGAACTTAAACAGGCTTTGGTAAGGGCGATAGTCCTTGAATATCAAAACTCTAATTCATTTGGCGCAATGAATTGGGGGCATGATGCGCCCCCATCAATGTTTGTGGCTAGGAATAACCGGTTTAGTCTGGCGAAATTATATGCCAGAAAATATGATCCGGTAAGTAATCTCTTATTTAAGAGAAAGTTGCCATCTGGTAAAGAATGGGAAGGTACAAAAGTTTTGGTTTCTAACCCAATCCATGCGTGGGTTGAAGGGGAGTGGTTGCATATTGGGTGCACTGTTCCAACAAGGCATTGTCGTGGCTTATAAGGTGTATAACATGGCGCTCAATCCGACCCACCTCCGCGGTGTGCTTTTTGTGCAAAATTCGCACAAAAAGTACACCGCTCCGCCGGTCGGCTTAGCTGGGCGTTGGGCGTCGAAAGAATGAACGGTTCACACATCAAGTATCGTCTCGGCCTTGGCAGTCCTTTGCTGCGCCGTTCGTTCTGGGAAACCACAGACCGAAGGCAGCTACACATTCTCATCATGCGGTTTGCTCAGAAGCAGCACTTGCTATCTGGTAAGGCAAAGCCCAGCTTCATTTGGCGCCGGCGTCGCTTGGAGGCTGTCGCAGTATTTGAGCGCCGCTTCGGGCCTGTGCCGGCCGTGTTTAGGGCAGCAACGTTACCGAGGAAGCTTTCGTTATACAGCACGGAAGGGCGGCACATTTGGCCGTTTGCCGCCCAACCAGCGCTTCAAGCCGGCAGTCACGCGGCTTAAGCTAGGCGTTATGTTCCATCAATGGAGGAGTAAATAATGAGCACTGAGGCACGATTACGGGAAGCAATCGAAGTCGGCGAGGTATTGAAAGTAGTTTACGGTGGTGGCAGCCAGCCTGGTGCTATGAGGGAGGTGGCACCTATAAGCATTGAGAACGGGAAAGTGCGTGCGCGTTGTTTCACTTCTAATGCAGTGAAGTTATTTGTGATTGAAAAAATCACGATACTGCAAGAAGCAAATAGTGTATCCGCAGTCGAATGGAATCCCGACGCCGAACAGGTCCCTCGCTATCAATTAATTAACGATCTTTCCGAAAAAGAAATAGACTTCTTATTGGCCCTTGGGTGGCATGTTGAATCTGATAATAATTGCCTAAGCCTGCACAGGCGATTTAAAAACGGGAAGCCTATGAAAGGCTCAGATGTGTCAATTGATTATGAGGAATATGCTTACGATTTAGTTGTCGGGTTAGATGGAGAACTACACGAAGAAAATCGAAGAAAACGTCAGCGGCCTTGGTCAGTCCGAGGCAAGAATCAAGATACCAGATCCTATGGAAGCCTGGATAAGGCAGCTGGGCTATTCCTTGAATGGGCCGAGTCATTGTCCCCATCGAAATCATGAAAACGCTAATAATGGAACATAACTAGGCGCCTCACCCGACCAAAACCGCGATGCGGTTTTAGTCGGGTGAGCTTGGTCGTTAGCTATTGAATACAAAAAGCACACATTTTGCTAAGTTTTAGCAGATGAAGCCCATCACATGGAACCCGGAAAAGTCAAGGCACTGGATTCCCGCCTACGCGGGAATGACGGGTTTTTCGAGATTCCCATTTGGGAGGTCCAAAATGAGTAGGCTGGATAAAGAAGAGCAAGAAATTCTGGATGCATTTGATACGGGTGATTTGAAGCTGTCGCCAGACAGTGAAGACAGGAAACTGCGGCATCAACAATACGCCGAGGCTATGTTCAAGAAAGATGCCCGTATTAACATCAGACTATCCTCCAAGGATCTTAGGGTGCTACAGAAGAAAGCCCTGGCAGAAGGCATCCCCTACCAAACGCTTGTTGCCAGCATTCTTCATAAATATGTGGAAGGTCGCTTGCACGAGGATAGATAATTAAGGAATCTCTGGGAATCTCGAAAAACCCGTCATTCCCGCGTAGGCGGGAATCCAGAGCCTTGATTTTTCTGGGTTCCCGCTTTTGCGGGAACGACGAATCACGGGTATTTCGAGGTGCCCAGATGAAGCTTCAACTGCCACTGTTTTTTTTGAATCAAAAGATTAGGGTCTCAGAAAAATTTATTTTCGGCATTTATGAGCTAGCGCAATGAGGTTTTCATTATGAGAACTGTGACAATTAAACCCACCGACATTCTCGATTACTGGTATTCCGATTTCATGCAGAAGCACTGGTTCGCTTCGACACCGGCATTGGATGATGTGATCAGGGAAAAGTATCAATCGTTGTGGGAGCGGGCTGCGGCGGGCGAACTCGATCACTGGCAGGATTCGCCCGAGGGGGCGCTGGCGTTGGTGATTGTGCTGGATCAGTTTCCGCTCAATATGTTTCGCGGCAAGCCGGAGAGTTTTCGCACGGAACGAAAGGCCATTGATGTCACGTTGAATGCGTTGAAAAAAGGATTCGACAAGCAGTTGAGCAAAGACCGGTTGAGCTTTTTGTTCATGCCGTTGATGCACAGCGAGATACTCGAAGAGCAGGACTTGTCTGTCGCGCTGTTCCGTCGGTACGGGCTGACGGGAAACATCAAGTTTGCGGAACACCATCGGGAGCTCGTGCGAAAGTATGGCCGATTCCCGCATCGCAATGCCATTTTAGGGCGGGAAAGCACCCCGGCGGAAGTCGCGTATCTGGCTTCGAGGGATGCCTTCAAGGGGTGATCTGAATCGCTCGATCTTCAGCGATTTGGCTGGATGTTTGGTGGCGCACCTTCAAGGATGGGGTTTCGTAATGTCATCAGCCAGCTCGCCCGATGATGATTGTTCTTTCTCTCCGAGCTCCCGTTTGTCTATGAACCAGAACACCACACCCAGCGAGAGAATGCCAGCGGAAAGAGCCAGAAGCATCATTGGCTGGACTTCTGTGAAATCCAGGATGATGAATTTTCGTGTCAAGGCCAACAGGGCAATGAGCACCACGATCTTGGTCTGAATGATGTGTTCGCGGCGTTCGATCACTTTGATGATTGAGTGTTGAAATTCCATCGCGATCAACAAAGTCATTATGCTACCGAACAATGATTGGAAAACTTGATGACTCAATATGCGCTCGTGTTGAACGAATAGGTTCGTCAGAACATCTCGAATGAGTTCCCACAGTGCCATCAGGATGATGATTGCAATCATCATTCCGAGCACGGTAGCGATGACCTGTTCGAACCGCTCGGCAAAATTCATGACCGACCAATATTTATGGATGTCGACCTGCCGGGGTTCCTTACGATGGCTGATCATGTTCATGGTGTCTTCGATCCTCAAGAGCTCATCTAAACCATGGGTGCCTCGAAAAACCTACTGAACGCGGACATTCGTCTGCTTCGCATTAAGCTGGCGGCAGCCCGCTGTCCGATTGAGGCGTAACGCTGAGCTGGCGATAGCCCGTAACGGTTTTTCGAGGCACCCCCATGTTTAATTATTCGTGCACAAAAATTTAGGCCTTCTAAGCAGAAATTCAATAGCTACCGGATAACACAAATAAACGAATTCAATTGGTTGTGTTTCAGACCGCTGCAATACGATACTGGTGCTCGGCGCGAGTTGCGACCGCATCAGAATTGAGCAGGCGTTTATTTCCAGAGTGTCAACTGTTAGCCCTTTTGGTGTATTGGCAATCATTCCATCACGATCATGGTGCCATCGAGGAAAGTGTCCCAAGGTGGGGCCGTTGTCGTCAATGTGGTTGCCGTGCTGTTATGGCTGGTTCCGGATCGAGCGGGCGCTGGTAAGCCGTAAACCAATGGGTTCTGCGGACTGAAGCGGCGATGTCATTAAACCACCTGCCCGGCAACCCAGCCCGATGACCATGCCCACTGAAAGTTATAGCCGCCCAGCCAACCGGTAACATCCACGACTTCCCCGATGAAGTACAGGCCTGGCATGTCTTTGGCTTCCATGCTGCTGGATGACAGGGCGCGCGTGTCCACGCCACCGAGGGTGACTTCCGCCTTGGCATAACCCAAGGTGCCGGAAGGCATGAGCTCCCAAGCCGCAAGCATTTCGCTCATGGCGGCAATGTCTTTGTTGCTGTGTTCAGCCATCGGTTTCGTCCAGCCTCTTGCGGCCGTCCAGTCCTGTGCGATGCGTTTGGGCCAGTAATCGCTTAAGCATTGCGCGAGGGTGCGCTTGCTTGATCTGTTTGCCTGTAGCCAAGTGGAAACGTCCAGATCCGGCAGTAGATTCAGGCGGATGGGCTGCTTTTTTTCTGCCGAATAGTGTTGGCTTTGCCAGTAGCTCGATACCTGCAAAATGGCGGGGCCGGAGAGCCCGCGGTGGGTGAACAGCAGGTTTTCCCTGAAACGTATGTTTTGCATCGCCTTTTGCGTGTTTTTCTGCCCTTTGCCTGACGATGCGCTCGGACATTCGGCGATGACTTCAAGTGAGTTACCCGTGAATGCCTGTAATGGTTCGCCATCGGTCGGCGCTAGGGCGAGGGGGACCAGCGCAGCGTGGGGCGGAATAACCGGCAGGCCGAATTGTTCAGCCACGCGGTACCCGAACGGCGTTGCCCCGAGTTTGGGGATGGCCAGCCCGCCGGTGGCGATTACCAGCGATTGACTTGTGAAAGCGCCTTGATCGGTTTCAACCAGGAATCGCTCATCGGTCTTTTTCGTCAGGTGTGTGACGGCACAGGGATGCGCCCAAGTCACGTTACCTTGCGCGCATTCGGCCTTGAGCATGTCGATGATCTGGTTGGCGGAATCGTCGCAGAACAGTTGGCCGAGCGTTTTCTCGTGATAGGCGATGCCGTGGCGTTCGACCATCCGGATGAAATCCTGCGCGCTGAATTGAGCCAGTGCGGAACGGACAAAATGCGGGTTCTGCGACAGAAAGTTTTCCGGTTTGACGTCCTTGTTCGTGAAGTTGCAGCGGCCACCGCCGGAGATGCGAATGCGCTCGCCAATTTTTGTAACATGATCAATCAGCAGAACGCGTCTACCCCGTTGGCCCGCCTGGGCCGCGCACATCATGCCGGCGGCGCCCGCGCCGATCACGATTACATCGAATTCGGTCATTTCTTGCGCGCAGAAATGAGTTGCTGGGCTAACAGCAGCAGCCACTCCGGATGGGTTTTCAATGTTGTTTTAAGGGTGTGGAACACGATCGGCAACCCGCGTTCAGCCAGAATGCCAGCAGCCCCAGCGACGGCTATAGTTGCCCACGGGAAGCGGCGCGTGGTGTCGCGCACGACCGATAGCGGGTCGTTGACGGCATCCTTCCAGGATTGGCGAAAATGCTGTTTGGCTTCATCCAGTGAGCGAGGTGCGGATTGGTTTGCCATGATCGTTAGCCTGATCCGGTTAGCGCATGGCGCGCGATAGGCGATAAAGCCGAGCGTCCCTGCCAACAGCAGGCTCACGCCACCCATGATCAAAGCGGCGAGCGCACTGCCTAACGCGGCGGCGAGCGCAAGGTAGCCCGCAGCCAGCAAAAAGCCCAGCGCCGTGAGGATCAGTGCCGAGGCCGTCAGCAGGAACACCAGACCGAAGCTGACGCGGCGGATGGCTTGCTTTAGCGCGCGCCCTTCTGCCTCAAGCAGTTCGAGCAGGGCAATGACGAACTCTGGCATCTAATATCAGTGTTTACTGAACAGTTTGGCGAGTACAAACCCGATGCCGAACGCGGTGAGCAGGCTGGCAACCGGATGCCGCTCGATGACTTGTTCTGCTTGATCGACAGTGGCTCGCGTTTTTTCGCTGACACCCTCTTTGGCCGCATCCACCCGCTGGTTCAAGGCATTAATTGCGTCATGCAGGGTATTGATGGCGTCTTGCCCGAGGGTTTCTGCCTTGGTTTGGCCGCGTGTTTTCATGGCAACTAACAGGTCGGCTAAATCGGCCTTGAGTTGATGCATGTCTTGCTTAATGGCGGCGAGTTCGTCGTTGCCGGTGGTGTTTGAAGTGTCTTCTGTGGTTTTAGGTGCGGTAGCCATGATGCGATCTCCTTTGATGACAAGAGTTCATCCTACACCGATTCGACCGCTATCGCTTTGCGAGTTCAACGGACGGGGCTGAGCGATTGAGTTAACAAGCCGGATCAAGTGATGCCTTGAGCAAATCCCGCACGTGATTAGTTTGCGGCCGAATGCCATGCCACAAATAGAAACTCTCGGCCGCTTGCTCGACCAGCATGCCCAGTCCATCGAGGGCGAATGCGCCCAAAGCCGCGCCCCATTGCATGAATACGGTGGGTTCACGGCCATAAGCCATGTCGTAGACGGTGGTGTTTGGGCCGATCAACGCGTCTGGCAGGGCAAGCTGTTCACCGGTCAGGCTGGCGGAGGTGGCGTTGATAATAAGATCAAACGGCTCGGCGGGCAGGGCATCCAATGCACAGCCACCAAGCTGCGTGTGCCCGCCAGACACATCTTGAAAATCAGTCGCCAGTTGTTCGGCTGTGGCCACGCGGCGGTTGGCGATGAGCAACCGAGCCGGAATTTCGGCTAGCAGCGGCGCGAGCACGCCACGCGAGGCACCACCCGTGCCGAGCAGCAGGATTTTTTTGCCTTTGAGGGGAATCTGGTGGAACGCGAGGTCACGCAGCAAACCCACGCCATCGGTGTTGTCGCCCAGAATATCGGAAGACGAGGGATCTGTCGGAAAAATCAGCGTGTTGACGGCCCCCGCACGTTGTGCCCGTTCGCTCAGTGTATGGCACAAGGCAAAGGCTTCGCTCTTGAAGGGAACGGTCACGTTCAGCCCCAGCCCACCTTCGCTGCGAAAGTTTTCCACGGTGGCGACAAATCCATCCAAAGCCGCCAGAATCGCGGTGTAAGCCAGATCGATGCTGGTTTGTTCGGCAAAGGCGCGATGGATCAACGGCGACCGGCTGTGGGCGATGGGATTGCCAATCACCCCGTAACGTGCGGTCATCAGGCGGCTTAGATCGTGAGTGTGCGCACGCCTTCGGCGGCGGCAAGAATCAAGACATCGGCGGGGCGCAGGGCAAACAGACCGACGGTGACGATGCCGGGGATGTTGTTGAGCTCGGCTTCGAGCTTGGCCGGTTCCATGATGTCCATGTTGTGGATATCCAGAATCTGGTTGCCGTTATCGGTGACAAATCCATCACGATACACCGGCTGACCGCCACGCTTGACCAGCTCGCGCGCGACCATGCTGCGGGCCATGGGAATAACTTCGATCGGCAGCGGGAATTTACCGAGACGCGGCACCAGCTTGGTTTCATCAGCCACGCAGACAAATTTTTTCGCCATGTGGGCAATGATCTTTTCGCGGGTCAACGCGCCGCCGCCGCCTTTGATGAGCTGTAAGTTGGCATTGGTTTCATCCGCACCGTCGATGTAGACAGGGATGTCGCCCACGCCATTGAGATCAAACACTTCGATGCCGTGTGCCCGCAAACGCTTGGTGCTGGCCTCGGAGCTGGAAACGGCGCCTTCGATTTTGTGTTTGATGGTGGCCAATTCATCGATAAAGAAATTCACAGTCGAACCCGTGCCAACCCCGACAATACTGCCGGTTTGTACGTACTGAAGCGCTGCTTTTGCAGCCTGTTGTTTGAGTTGGTCTTGTGGGGTCATGCTGGATTCCTTATTGTTTCGATGGTCAATGCCATGGTTGATCGTCAAGACGCGCTATTTCGGTTTTCGGGTGTTAAATCTGGCGTGGCATTAGGGCTACAATCAGATAGATGCGGCGCTGGCGATTATTGTCGGCCGTTATTCTGGCATGATAGGGCTTAAAGTGCATCATCTGCCTTGCTACTTCTTATAGGTACATCGTTTCGGCCTATCTTCTTAACCTGCCCATTTGACCCGCCTATTTAATTTACTCATTGATTTTAGGAGTTGGATTTGTCCGCCTTACTTCAGGATTATCTTCATCGGATTTTGACCGCCCGCGTGTACGACGTGGCGAAAGACACGCCGTTGACGCCCGCAATTCTGCTTTCCGAGCGTCTGGATAATCGAATTTTGTTGAAGCGTGAGGACACGCAGCCGGTTTTCTCCTTCAAGCTGCGCGGCGCCTACAACATGATGCATCGGCTGATGAGCGAGGGCCGGTTGGCGCACGGTGTGATAACCGCCTCCGCCGGTAATCATGCTCAGGGCGTAGCCCTTGCGGCTCAGAAGTTGGGCGTGGCTGCCACCATTGTGATGCCGCTCACAACACCCGCCATCAAAGTCGATGCCGTGCGTCGGCGTGGCGCGAAGGCTGTCTTGCACGGCGATACCTTCGATGAGGCATTTGCTCATGCACAGCAGCTTACTCAGTCCGAAGGTTTGGCTTTTATCCCGCCTTATGATCACCCGGATATCATTGCCGGGCAGGGCACCATCGGCGCGGAAATTCTGCGGCATCATCCCGACCCGATTCATGCGATTTTCGTTCCGGTCGGCGGCGGCGGCTTGATTGCGGGTATCGCGGTCTATGTGAAGATGCTGCGCCCGGAAATCCGGATCATCGGGGTTGAGCCCGACGATGCCGCCTGTCTGGCTGCGGCCATGGCTGCAGGCGAGCGAGTTGTTCTGGATCAGGTCGGGTTGTTCGCCGATGGGGTCGCGGTTAAACAGGTAGGCGAATACCCCTTTGTTGTGGCGCAAGAAGCCGTTGATGAAGTGATCACCGTGGATACCGATGCGATGACCGCCGCCATCAAGGACATGTTTGACGATACGCGCAGCATCAATGAAGCCGCGGGGGCTTTGGCACTGGCCGGACTGAAGAAATACGTCAAGCAGCACGATCTGCATGGCGAGACACTGATCGCGATCGCTTCGGGCGCCAACATGAATTTCGACCGGTTGCGATTTGTGGCCGAACGGGCGGATATTGGCGAGCAGAAAGAAGCCCTTTTTGCGGTCACGATTCCGGAAAAACCGGGCAGCTTCCAGGTGTTCTGCGAACTGCTCGGCCGTCGGCAGATTACCGAATTCAACTACCGTTACGCGGATCAGGATCGTGCGCATATTTTTGTGGGCATCCGTCTGGATACGCCCTCGGATCGGTCCGCCGTCTTCAATCGGCTGGTGCATGCCGATTATCCCGTGATCGACCTGACCGACAACGAAATGGCCAAATTGCATGCGCGGCATATGGTTGGCGGTCATGCGCACGGCATAAGCGATGAGCGTTTGTACCGCTTCGAGTTTCCCGAGCGCCCCGGCGCGCTGCTGCGCTTCCTGACCCATCTGGGCGCCCGCTGGAACATCAGTCTGTTCCATTACCGCAATCAAGGTGCAGATTACGGCCGTGTTCTGGTGGGTGTTCAAGTAGAGCAGAGCGCCATGGACGAGTTCATAACGTACCTCGATGAGCTGAGCTATCCCTACTGGCCGGAAACCGATAATCCCGTTTACAACCTGTTTTTGGCTTGATTCGTCTGATGTTCATCCCGGTTTTTCCCGACTTCCGGCTCAGAAAAAACTGTGCACAGTTTTTGTGGATAACCCCGTGCATCACCGTCTGATGACCATCAGCAAGCCCATGCCATCAATGGCTTGGCACTATTGATTAAAAAATGATCAGATATACGCACTGGCTTTAACCATGCATATAAACCTATGTTTTTATTTGATATAAATAAAAGCTCAGGTTGAGCCTGAACGCTCTTGTTCCGTATGGGCGTTCATGTTAGCCATTCGAATGTGCATCGTTCTGGTTTGTAATCCTGTGGATAACTTTGTGCACTAATTTGGTAGGTTGCTAGGTTTTACGGTTGAAATTGGTTTAACTCTTTGATTTTTAGGATGCCATTTTTCACGTCGATCCGAATGGGTGATTCGGACCAGGAAAAATCAAAAAAACAAGCACCCGATCGCTGTTTTTTTATCCACAAAACCTGTGGATGAACTTGTGGACTTTTTACGGGCATCTTGCCGGAGATACGTGAGATCAAACAGTTGTGGGATTGGTGAAAAAATAAGCAAAAAATTGCACCTGAAAAATGTACTTATTAACCAATTGATTTTCAAGATTATATTTTTTTAGATAAACGGCCGATTAGGGGCTTGAGTAAGCGCGGTCATTTTGCTAACGGACCCTTTTTCCAAAAAATCATGCCATGCGGATGATGTGGATAAACCCTTGTGATGCACTGAGATATTTATTGAGGGCACTTCAAAATGCCTGTGATTCGTCGTTCCCGCAAAAGCGAGAACCCAGAAAAATCAAGGCGCTGGATTACCGCCTAGGCGAGAATGACGGGTTTTTTCGAGATTCCCTTGAGATATTCAAGGAAGCTTTGAATAGCTCCACCTTGTCATTTTTCTCATGAGCAATCACTTTGACTATCGTTCATGGTGCTGCATCCCCAAGTGCTTCTGATTTGATCAGAGATTCCTGCACTTCACCTGCAAGGGGTTTGTGATGCTTACTCGGCGGTTAGATTTTCTCGAGCGAGTATGCGCGTCCAGCTTTGTGCACTGATCGGCATGATGGATAGTCGATTTCCCCGTCGCACCAGCGGTAGATCTTCCAGTGTTTCGTCTTCTTTAAGTTCCTGCAAGGTGATGTTCCGCTTGGTATGGCGAACATACTGCACGTCAACTTGCACCCAACGCGGGTTTTCTGGCGTGGATTTCGGGTCGAAATAACGATGCTTGGGATCGAACTGAGTGGGATCGGGGTAGGGCGCGCTGATCACTTCCATGATACCGACAATGCCGGGTACCTTGACGTTGGAGTGGTAGAAAAAGACGAGATCCCCGATTTTCATGGCATCGCGCATCATGTTGCGTGCCTGATAGTTGCGAATGCCGTACCAGCCTTCCACCTTTTGTTTTTCAAGATCGTCGATCGAGAAGACATCGGGTTCGCATTTCATCAGCCAGTGATTCATTCGGGTTTCCTCGTAGGTTAGCGGTTGGTTTTGATGATACCGCGATTAGTCACGATGTAATCGAGCGGCACATCCCAGGGGTCGGCTGGCACTTGTGCCATTTCCTGACAGTCGAAAGCAATGCCAATAAGCGTGGGCCGCGGACGACGCAGACCAACGAGGCTGCGGTCATAAAAACCCGCGCCCATGCCCAGCCGATTACCGCGACGATCGAAGCCGACAAGCGGCATCAAAATGACGTCCATCTGGGCGCTGCGAAGTATGGGCAGACGTTGGGATTCGAGAATACCAAAGCGGTTGCGGCGAGCGTTGATCGGTCGTTGGGCTTTGGTATTGAGTGTGAACGCGGGCCGAAAATCCAGATGCAAATCCGAGCGGATCATGGGCAGCCAGATTTTGGACTCCACTCTGCGCATGAAGGGAAACAGATCGGGTTCACCGTCGAACGGCATGTAGGCAGCAATCCGGCGCGCATGGCGTACCTGGGGAATCGCAGTAAGGAAACGCCTGATGCGTTGTTGCTGACGATCGCGACGGTAACCGGTTAAAGATTTTCTGGCTTGTCGAAGTTGACGTCGAAGTGATGTTTTGCTGGACTGCATGATTATGCAAGTACGTTGGTGTGGGGTGTCTTCAAAGACGCCGTTGGCGGCTCTTCGACCTTGAACCGGAGGTTCAAGCTGGGCGGCACGCAATGGATGTTAGGCTTTCCGACGCGGCGGACTTGCACACGACCCATTTGATGCGCCTCCCAATGTCGCAGATTAAGGCTCAAGGGATTGAGAGCAACCTGACGCACGTCCGAGAAGACTGAATTCATCCTAGGCGCTCGAAAGGCATTAATCAAGTTCATTTGCGTTTAAGGGCAGCGGTGGTCTGGAACTTCCCGTCAGCGGGACGAAGCTGATCAAAGCATCGCCTGCAATCGCCACAATGGTTGACCACTGATTCGATATTTGTGTTCAAACGGGGAGCACGGAGGAACGTTGCCGTCAATTGGCTGAATCTGCGCAGTTTTATGGTGGTACTGGAGTGCCAGTGCCATTTCTTCCAGATAAATGAGCCAGTTGCTGCGGCACTCAAATGCGCCGCCCAGCGCTAACAAAACAGGGAAAATAGGATGCGCATGAAATCGTCGCGTCAAATGTTTGGGCTTGGGTTCCGGGTTGGGATAAAGCAGGAAATGACGCTCTGGTCGCCAATGCGCTTGCTCTGCCAATCGCCAGAAATCCAGAAGATCTGCCCGCACGAGCAAGCAGTTATCCGGCGTGTGCTGTCGTTGCCTAGAGAGCCGATGCGCCGAGCGGTCGATCCCGATGATTTGATGTGCCGGAAACATTTCTGCAAGCGCACGTGAACTGTCCCCCGTGCCGCAGCCAGAATCCAGAATTAATTTTCCTGTCCTTTCTAAAAGCCATTCCTGAGCACGATCAAATGCGGCCCGGTTATAGTCAGTGATCGGTTTGCCCCAATCACTTCGGCTGTGTTTGGTTACTTGCGCGAGCAACTGTTCATGAGGCCCGGTTTGGGTGGAAATTACGGCGCGTGAGTTGCCCGATACTGTGTGATTACTGTGCATCAGATTGGAAAAATTTAATGAATTCTGGATGGTAAACGCTGACGAGCCGGATGTGGCCGTGTAACCAACTTATGTGCCACCGCAGTTATAACGAGCTACGGACTTGATTTTCCACTTCCTTAGTTGCCGAAGGAGGCCGCTGAGATTGCGGATTGCAGATGGTATTGATGTGGGCCAGCTCGGGATTTCGTTCGGGGAAATCGCGGGTGAAGTGCAAGCCGCGACTTTCGCGGCGGGCGAGGGCTGATTTGACGATCAGATCGGCGACTTCGACCAGGTTGCGCAGTTCGATCAAATTATTGCTGACACGGAAGTGGGCGTAGTAATCCTGAATTTCACGGCGGAGCAACGCAATGCGGTGCGCGGCGCGTTCCAGCCGCTTGGTGGTGCGAACGATACCGACGTAATCCCACATGGCGCGGCGCAATTCATCCCAGTTGTGGCTGACGATGACGGCTTCGTCGGGGTCGGTTACCTGACTGTCATCCCAATCGGGAATGACGGGAAACGGCTGGGTTTTTGATTTGTCTGTCTCGTGCCGCTGGGCGATATCTGCCGCCGCCGCTTCACCGTAGACCAGGCACTCCAATAGCGAATTGCTGGCGAGACGGTTGGCGCCATGCAGGCCGGTGTGACTTGTTTCACCGATGGCGTAGAGGCCGGCGATGTCCGTGCATCCGTGTTCATCGACCACAATGCCGCCGCAGGTATAGTGCGCCGCTGGCACCACGGGCAGGGGCTGACGGGTCATGTCGTAGCCGTATTGCAGGCAGCGGGCATGAATCATGGGGAAATGCTGTTCTATGAAGGCCTTGCCCTTGAAGCTGATGTCCAGATAAACGCAGTCGGCCCCGGTACGTTTCATTTCCGAGTCGATCGCGCGGGCAACCACATCGCGCGGCGCCAGCTCGGCATCTGGGTGGTAGCCGGGCATGAACCGTGTGCCATCGGGCAGCAGCAAAACCCCGCCTTCACCACGGACGGCCTCGGATATCAGGAACGATTTGGCCCGTGGCTCGAATAGGCAGGTGGGGTGGAACTGCATGAATTCCATGTTGGCTACCCGACATCCTGCGCGCCAACCCATGGCAATGCCATCGCCCGTCGAGCTGTCCGGATTGGTGGTGTACAGGTATGCCTTGGCGGCGCCGCCCGTGGCGAGAATGACGTGACCCGCACGCAAGGTATGCACATGATCCGATTTCAGATCAAGCACATAGGCGCCGACGCATCGGTTGGGTTGGTCGTTCAGCCCCAAGCGATGAGTGGTGATGAGATCAACAGCCAGTTGATGTTCCAGCAATGTAATGTTCGGTCGGGTGTACACCGTTTCGAGCAAGGTCTCCACGAGGGTACGACCGGTATGATCGGCCGCGTGGGCGACCCGCCGGGTGCCGTGGCCGCCCTCGCGCGTGAGGTGAAGCTGTTCGGTTCCGGTTTCTCCGGGTGCGTCTTCGCTGGAAAAGGGCATGCCGAGGGACCGGAGCCAGTCGATCTGTCGAGCGCCCGATGCGACGACGCGGCGCACAACCGTGACATCCGGCAGATCACTTCCGGCTCGACACGTATCGTGAACATGCTGTTCGACATCCTCGATACCACCCAGCGCCGCCGCGATGCCCCCTTGCGCCCACGGTGTGCTGCCCGAATTGATGGCCCCTTTGCTGAGCAACGTGACCTTCAAGTGGGTCGGTAGGCGCAACGCCGCTGTCAGCCCCGCGGCCCCCGAACCGATGATAAGAACGTCTACAGCTGGGGTTTCAGTCATTATGGGCATTGCTTCGGCTTGTCGATTGAACGTGAATGATGCGAGTATACTAGGCTGCTTCGACCTTTGGGTCGTCGTTGTTGATGCGCGTCTGTCGATGCCGCGGTACTAAAGCGGCAACAGTGGGCATTTTTAATTTGAACGGGCCATGAGGCTCGCCGGTACGAGGCTTTATGGCCACAGATACGACCCCATCGGTCACAGAACAAGCCACGGATCAACCCACGGATCAACAATTGGTGTTGCGCGCGCAACAGGGTGATCGCCGTGCGTTCGATTTATTGGTGCTCAAATACCAGCATCGCGTTCTGCGACTGGTTGGGCGCTTCGTTCGCGATCAGGATCAAGCCTTTGATCTGGCACAGGAAGCGTTCATCAAAGCCTATCGCGCACTCGGGAATTTCCGAGGTGAAAGTGCGTTCTACACTTGGTTGTATCGAATTGCGGTCAATACGGCCAAGATCCAGTTGGTCGCAGATGCACGAGGTGGTTATTCCGTTTCACTGAACTCTGGCGGCGGAGATGAGTCTGATGAAGCATTACCCGAGCCGGAAGCTCTTCGTGATCACGCCAGTCCAGAGGATATGGCCGCTACCCAGGAGTTGGAAGCTGAGATTCGAGCCGCTATCAGGGCGCTGCCCGAGGATTTGCGAACGGCCTTGACCCTGCGAGAGATGGAAGGCCTGAGTTATGAAGAAATCGCGGTCGTGATGAACTGCCCGATCGGTACGGTGCGATCCCGGATTTTCCGGGCGCGTGAATCGGTCGAAGAGCGCATCAAGCCGTTGTTGGATTCCTGAGCCGGGATGAGTTTTAAATCGTGCTTAATCTGTTTGACACAACCCTTCTATCTGGGGGAAATCGATGAATACCCAACATAATGCCCACATGCCACTGCCTTCGACGCCCGAGGAGGCCATTTCAGCCTGGTGGGACGATGAGTGCATGCCCCATCAAACGGATCGTCTGATGTCTTTGGCAGAAAATGACGTACGTCAAAGCCTGCGATGCTATTCGCTGATCGGGGCTGCCTTGCGTTTGGAGCAACTGGATAAGCGAGACGTTTCGGCCCTGATTTCGGCGCGTCTTGCTCAAGACGAAGGTCAGGCTCAGCAACTTGCGCAGCATCTGGCTTCAACGAGTGGCGGGCGGGTGCTGCCGTTCCCGCAATCTCAGGTTCGTCGTTCGATGAATCGCTGGCGCGGTGCGATTGCCGCTTCATTCGTCGCCGGTTTGGTTGGGGTGGGTATCTGGATGATGCCGCAGAACGCGCCGGAAAATGCGTTGATTCAACAGGCTCGGAATGTTCCGGCGAGCCTGCAGCAGTCCGCAAACGGAAATAATGCCGCTCAGGCTTTACCGGTGGTGGCCCGCGTCACACCAGACACGATTTTGCCCGGCTGGGCCCAGGGATCTGCACGCAAGGCGCCAATGGATCCTTACCTGATGACTCATTTTGAGTCTGTTTCTCCGGATCTGTCCGAAGTGATGCCCTCGTTACGCATGACCAGCTTTCAAACGGAGTAGTGGATGATTCGAGGCATTTCCATCGGCCTTCTCTGTTCGCTGGCTGTTATTGGTTCGGTTGAAGCGAATACAGTCGAATCTGGGACTTTCCAGGCGCATGTGCTTCTTGTCGCCGATTCATCCGCTCAGCCGGCTTCGGAAGCCGGGGCCATTCAGTTGCTGAATGAAATGACGCAGGCGATGGAGAAAACCGACTATGCCGGTACCTACGTTCATTTGCGTGGGGATCAGATCGATACCACGAAACTATGGCATCGCGCGACCGCCGATGTCAGCAGGAGCGTCTGCAAACCATGAGTGGCGAGCCGCGTGAAGTCATCCGGCACGGCAATCACTGCGAATGTGCATGGCCTTTGCGAAAGGAAGTGGTCTTCGGTGATTTCCCAGGCGTGCGTTCTCGGCTATCTGGCGAGCGTTTTGAACACCCCGAAACGCTGAACGCCAATTATCACATCGTCAATCTGGGCAGCTCTCGCGTAGCCGATCATGCCTGTCAACTGGTTGGACTGGTACCGCGCGATCAGTTTCGTTACGGCTACAAATTGTGTATTGGCAATGAGTCCCACCTACTGTTGCGCATGAGCATCTACAGTGATCAGGGGCGGCCGATCGAACATGATTTCTTCACCGAACTGCATTTCCGGCCGCAGGGTGATACCACGCCTACAGAAGCTTGGCCGGACATCCCGATGGACACGCCGCAAACCATTCCGCCCGGCTACAAGGTTGTCGAGCGAGGACAGGCACAGCCAGCCGAGCCGTTGACTCCTGAGCAGGGTTGGATCGTGTCTCCCGAATTGCCAGGGTATTCAACCAAAAGTCGAGTGTGGCGCACCAACCCCGTTACCGGTCATCGATTCGAACACATGATTGTGTCCGATGGCCTGTCAACGGCATCGGTCTTTGTGGAGGACATGCCCCAACCCAAGGCGCTTAATCCCGATGCTGCCAAATACGGCATGAACATCACTGTGCGACAGGTTGGCCCGGTGCGGCTGACCGTCATCGGTGATTTGCCCATGGCGGCAGTCGAGCAGATTTGCAAACACACCGTGCCCGCCAAAGATGCCAACACCGAGCGCGGCGAACGAAACCCGATGCTGTCCCCAAGTCAGGAAGCGCGCTAATGAATCGTCAACCCCATGATCCCTCGCGCCTGAAACAACCAGCCATCGGTTCCGTTCCTTATGCAGAACATCGTCTGGCTGGTTTGGAATCGAGCAAATCAGATACCGCCGATATTCAGGAAGAGGGTGTTGTCGTTGCTGTTGCCGCAGATGGCGTATGGATTGAAACTCAGCGCCAAAGCGGCTGCCAGTCTTGTTCTTCCCGTGGTGGATGCGGCGTGGGCATCATGCAGAAAGCGCTGAATCGTCGGCAGCACAGGGTGCGTGTACACACTGATTTACCAGTGAAGGTTGGCGATCATGTTCAATTGCTGTTGCCCGCGGCGGCCTTGGTTCAGGCTTCTGTACTCATGTATTTGCTTCCACTACTGGGGTTGATTGTCGGCGCGATGATAGGCCAATCCCTTTTGGCTACCGATGCTGGCGCCATCGGCGGCGCAGTGGTGGGTTTCGCTGCTGTCTTGCTGTTGATTGCGCGGCAGCAGAACGGACTTTCTCGCAACGGTCGTTATGCACCGCGCATTGAACGGGTTTTGTTCAAGTCCGCTTAGATATGTCTAGTGTTCTTTTCCCTCGATGCGGGCCTGGCATCCCGATTTTTCTCTAATCTCATCTTTCTGGCATGACTCGTGCTTATTGACTATCAGGTTTGATTAAAGTCAGTGAGGGCACACCATGGCCGCATACCGAACAACGATCCGCGATACCTCCGATATGACTTCTTATCGTTTGCCTTCAATGGTCGGCGTAGCGAAGGGGCGCGGCCATTTGCCCGAAGAAACAGGGGCCTTCCATATTGACCTGATGCTTGCAGCACAGCGTTGCATGGACCCGCTCAGCTTGCTCAACGAGTTGTATGAGCGTGTCAGCCAATACTTGCCGATCGAAGGTTTTCTGTGGCGTCAAGAACATGACGAAGTATCTACGCCCTTTTTTCAGGGGGAATCAAACGGTCAATGTGTCCTGCATAATCTGGAGTTGAAACAAGCGGATGTGCGTCTCGGTAAGCTTGCTGTGTGTGCCGAGCGTTCGCTGAGCGAAGAAGAGTCTGCCTGGATGTTACGCGTGGCTCAATCCATCGCGTTTGCCCTGCGAAATACTTTTTTATTCCAGAAGGCTTTGTTCGAGGCGAATCAGGATCCATTGACCGGTTTGAAAAACCGTAGGGTTTTCGATACGGAAATCGCCCGTGAGCAGGCTCGATTCGTGCGTTATAACATCAAATCGAGCTTAGTGGTGATGGACCTCAATGGCCTCAAGTCAATCAACGACACTTGGGGGCATGATGTAGGCGATCGGGCCATTCGGTTATTCTCCAATGGCCTTCAGCAGGTGCTGCGTGATACCGACCAAGCCTTCCGATTTGGTGGCGATGAATTTTGCGCCATTTTGCCGGCAACGAATCTTTACGGCGCCAAAAAAATGGCGGAGCGTATGTCAGCATGGCTTGACGCTCACGAACTTAGCTTGCCCTCCGGCGAACTGATTAACGTACGTACGTCCTTCGGTCTGGCAGAAGCGGAAAAAAATAGCGATGAAAAGGAGTGGTTTCGTCGCGCGGATCAATCTTTGTACCATAACAAACACAAATTTAAGCAGACAGCTGCCTAGAACGGTTTTATTGGCTTTTGGTGAAAAAACGCAAGGCTACGGTTAAGCTACGCGGGAATTTATTTTCATTGATCAAGGGGAATGGACATGGCTAAGGCGGAAGAAGCGGCAGACGAAGCGCCCAAGGCGAAAGGCGGCAGTAAGCTGATGCTGATTTTGATGATTGTGATCATCGTGTTATTGCTGGCGGCTGTTGGTGTGGGCGCGATGCTGCTCCTGAAGAAACCGGCTGCCGAATCAGCTAACGCTGCAGCCACCACAGAGCAAACCACAGAAGGACACGCTAACGGCGATCAGAAGGCCGGTGACAGTGAGAAGCACGGTGCACCGATCACGGTCTCTCTGGGACAGCCGATCACGGTGAATCTTGCTGAACCCAACGACGCCAAGCTGCTTCAGGTCGAGCTCGATCTGATTACCTATGATCCTGATGCTGAAGCGATGGTTAAAACCAATCGTGCCGAAATCATCAACAACATCATGCTGGTGTTGAGCGACGTGAACGCAGCAAAACTACGTACTCGTCAAGGAAAAGAAGACTTGCAGAAACAGCTCAAGGAGGCGGTCAATGCCGTGCTCGAGAAGCGCTCCGGCAAGAAGGATGAGATTGATGATGTCTACTTCACCAAACTGCTGATGCAGTAGGGAGCACGCGTGAGTAGTGTGGATGTGCTTTCGCAGGATGAAATCGACGCGCTGCTCAACGGCGTGGACGAAGGCGATGTGGCCACTGAGGAAGGGGTCGGTGACCCGAGTGAGGCCCGATCCTACGATTTGACCACGCAGGAACGCATTGTTCGCGGTCGGCTACCTACCCTGGAAATGCTGAACGAACGATTCGCCCGAAACTTCCGTATTCGTCTTGTCTCCATGTTGCGGCGCACGGTCGATATCTCCATTGAAGGCGTGCGGATGATGAAGTACTCGGAGTACTCTCATGCGCTTTATGTCCCCACTTCCCTGACGCTTGTGCATGTCCGCCCCCTGAAGGGTACCGGGCTGTTCATGATGGAGTCGCAACTCGTATTCAAGCTCGTGGATAATTTCTTCGGCGGATTCGGAATGCACGCCAAAATCGAGGGGCGCGATTTTACCCCGACCGAATTGCGCGTCATTACCCGCGTATTGGAACAGGCGATCGACGAAGTTCAGCGATCATGGACTCCTGTTTATCCGGTGAATATCCAGACCGTCAGCCATGAAATGAATCCGCAATTGGCGAATATCGTCTCCGGTACCGAGGTCGTTGTGGTGAACAGCTTCCGGATCGAGGTCGAAGGCGGAGGCGGCAAGTTCGACATCGTATTGCCGTACTCGATGATCGAACCGATCAGGGATTTGCTGGATGGCGGCATGCAAGGTGATCGTCTTGAAGTCGATGAACGTTGGACCCAAGCGCTCAAGCGGGAACTGGGCCGGGCAGATATCGAACTGGTTGCCCAGTTGGGTGAAATGCGCATGTCCCTCGCCGATATCGCACACATGGAAGTTGGCGATGTACTGCCTTTCGAGATGCCCGAGCAGGTTGTTCTTACGGCCCAGGGGCTGCCGTTGTATCAAGGAAAACTGGGCGTTCATCGGGGCAATAAATCCGTTCGGATTCAATCGCCTGTCAAGGAACGCCTTGAGCGCAACGTCCGGCCGAATGAATTGCTCCGTAACAAGCACAAAGACAAGAGTGACGAATCTACCGATTGATCGCGTCGTGAGCGCGTGACATAACGTTAAGGATAGAAACATGGCAGAAAATACCGAACAAACTGACGATTCCATGGACGATTGGGCTGCGGCGATGGCTGAACAGGCCGAGGTGGAATCTGGCCAAACCAAGTCTGGGGGCACGGTTCCCCCGCTGGATCAGTTCGAGTCGGCCGGCAAATCGAACGGCACAGAAAACCCCATTAATCTAGAAGTGTTGATGGATGTGCCGGTCACGCTTTCCATGGAAATCGGCCGCACCAGTCTGAATATCAGGAGTCTGCTTCAACTCAATCAGGGCTCGATCGTGGAACTTGATCGGTTGGCGGGCGAACCGCTGGATGTGCTCGTCAACGGCACCCTCATCGCCCGAGGTGAGGTGGTGGTAATAAACGAGAAGTTCGGCATACGCCTGACCGATGTCATCAGTCCCGCCGAGCGTCTGAGAAAGCTGCGTTGAGTCGGATGTATGAGTTCTGCCTGCAGCGGGCTGGCTTGATGCGTGACGATTCCTTCGCTGGGTGGTTGCGTCATTATTTCCATGCTAAATGGCGATTGCCTCTGCCCATGATCTTTCTTGGCTTGGCCTTGGTGTTCGGCAATCCCAGTGCCGCGTTGGCCGCCGACGTGGCATCCGCAACACCGGCACAAACCCATGCGGCTGAATCAGTAGCCAGCCCCACCAGCCCTAAACCCGAGTTATTCGATCCCTTAAGTTCCGGCTATCTGTTGAAGCTTGTTTTCAGTTTGGTGATCGTGCTCGCCCTGATGTTTGTCGTCGTCTGGTTGCTCAAGCGGACGGGACGTTTCAATGGACGCGCCGGCAGTTACCCGTTGCATGTCCTCGCGCAAATGCCAGTGGGCACTCGTGAGCGCGTCCTGCTGATTGCGGTTGGTGACCGACAGATGCTGCTGGGCGTCTCGCAAGGCCACATCGAACCGCTGGGTTGGGTCGATCCGCCTTTGTCGCCGGATACGATTTCAAAATCCAACCCGCTCGAAGGGGCTTTCGCGCAACTGATGAAAAATAATATGTCTCAGCGCCCGCCATCGGGTGGAACGGTGGATACTTCCGACGTAAAACGGGAAAGCAGCCAATGAGAAATGCCCGATGAGCAACGAAAAGATGAGCCGACTACCTGCATCGCGTTTCGGGTGGCTCTTGTTGTTGATTGCAGGATTATTTCTCTGCACCACCCATCTGGCACACGCCGCGCCTGCGGTGACTCAGGCGATGGCCGCACCGGGTTTGCCGGCGGTCACGCTGACGACAGACGGCGCTCAAACCCAGTACAGCCTGACTTTGCAGATTCTGGCGTTGATGACGGTGCTGACTTTGCTGCCGTCGTTGCTGCTGCTGATGACTTCGTTTACTCGGATCATTATCGTGTTATCCCTGATGCGCCAAGCGTTGGGGCTGACACAAACACCATCGAACCAGATTCTGATCGGCCTCGCGCTTTTTTTGACGCTGTTCATCATGGCGCCGGTGTTTCAGAAATCGTATGACGAGGGCATCAAGCCCTATATGGATCAGAAAATTACGGCAAATGTTGCCATCGAAAAAGCGGCGGAACCTCTGCGAACATTCATGCTCAACCAGACCCGCCAGTCGGATATCGCATTGTTCCAGAACATTGGTCATTACCCGGCCTTTGAGACGCCAAAGGATGTGCCGTACACCGTACTGATGGCTGCGTTCATCACGTCGGAACTGAAAACTGCATTCGAGATTGGTTTTTTGATTTTCATTCCCTTTTTGATCATCGATCTTGTCGTGGCGTCGGTCCTGATGTCGATGGGGATGATGATGCTTTCACCCATGATCGTGTCCTTGCCCTTCAAGCTCATGCTATTCGTCCTAGTGGATGGCTGGACGCTGATCATGGGCACACTGGCGTCGAGCTTTTATATGGGTGCACCTCTTGGCAGTTAGGGAACCTGCCTTCACTGCAACAACTGGTTTTAGGAGAGATAGATGAGCCCGGATACCGTTCTCGATCTTACCCGTCAGGCGATGGTCATCATCCTGTTGCTGTCCATGCCGATTCTGTTGACCGCGCTGGCGGTGGGGTTGTTGGTCGGTATGTTTCAGGCGGCGACGCAAATCAACGAGATGACCTTGAGCTTCATCCCGAAGCTGTTCGCGGTGGTTCTGGCCATATTGCTGGCAGGTCCGTGGATGCTGCACCTGCTGGTTGATTTCACCACCGACCTGTTCCATCGAATTCCCGGGCTGATCGGCTGATGCCATGATACTTTCCTTAGCGGAAGTCATGGGATGGGTGGGGAGCTATGTCTGGGTCCTTGTCCGGGTGGCTGCATTGCTGATGGTGGTGCCGATATTCGGCGCGCGGGGTGTGCCCAAGCGCTGGCGCATTCTCGCCGCCCTGGTGTTCAGCCTCATCATTGCGCCGACGCTACCCCCCGTCCCTACGATCGACCCATTATCAGTAGCCGGTATATTGCTGGTGGCGCAGCAGATCATCATCGGCGTCACCATGGGATTTGTCCTGGGGTTGATCGTGAGTTCATTTGTGGTCGCCGGTGAATCCATGGCATTGGGCATGGGGCTTGGCTTCGCGCAAACGGTCGATCCGCAAAACGGCGTCAGCGTGCCGATTGTGTCCCAGTTCCTCACGGTGGTGGCCACCTTGCTGTTTATCTCGCTCGATGGCCCGGCATTGATCGTCAAAATGCTGGCGGATTCGTTCGTCTGGCTGCCGATTGCGCCGGTGGGGCTTTCGCCAGAAACGTTCTGGCGTGTCGTCGGTTTCGGGCAATCCATGTTTATCAACGCCATTTTGATTGCCTTGCCGGTCATTATCAGCCTGTTGATGGTCAATCTGGCGATGGGCGTAATCACGCGCGCCGCACCGCAGCTCAACATTTTTTCGATCGGTTTTCCTGCCACTTTGCTTATCGGCTTCTTCCTGATTCTGGTTTCAAGCCCGACCTGGGTGCCAATTCTGGAACACTTCCTGCAACAGACACTGCAATTCATTAGTGATCTGTTGAGGCAACCTTAGTGGCTGAGAACGAGAACGGTCAGGAAAAAACCGAAGAACCCAGTGAAAAACGCCTACGCGAAGCACGAGAGAAAGGGCAGGTAGCTCGCTCTCGTGAGCTGGGTTCTCTGGCGTTGACGGCAGGTTCTGCGATTGTTTTTCTGGTGATGGGCGGGCATATGCTTTCCCGTCTTGAACAAATGTTCCGCCATGCCTTCACGCTAAGCCGTGCCGAGATCATGGACCCGGCGACGATGTTTCATCGTCTCGCCTTGAGTTTCTCCGAAGGCTTTCTTGCCCTGTTGCCCTTCTTTCTGGCTGCCGTCGTGCTGGCTGTTTCTTCGACGCTTTTGGTCGGCGGCTGGAATTTTTCCACTCAGGCTCTGGCGCCCCAATTCAATCGTCTGAATCCGCTATCTGGATTCAAGCGCATGTTTTCCATGAAGTCATTGGTTGAGTTGCTCAAAACCTTGGCCAAGTTTTTCCTGATTGCAGCAATCGCGATCGGCCTGTTCGAAGCAATGGAAAAGGACTTTGTCGGCTTGGGTTTGATGGGGTTGGAAGCCGGTCTGGCGCGCGCCGGCACGTTGTTGAGTTGGTCATTTCTTGGTTTGTCCCTGGGGTTGCTTGTTGTCGCGATGATCGACGTGCCGTTCCAGATGTACGAATACAAAAAGGGGCTGCGGATGACCCGCCAGGAAATGATCGATGAATACAAGGAAGTGGAAGGCAAGCCGGAGGTTAAGCAGAAGATTCGGCAGTTACAGCGACAAATGGCTCAACGCCGCATGATGGAAGCCGTGCCGACCGCCGATGTCATCATTACCAACCCGACGCACTTCTCGGTGGCATTGAAGTATCAGCCGAATTCAGATGCTGCCCCGATGGTTGTCGCCAAAGGGGCGGATGAGATGGCCATGACGATCCGAAAAATCGCCAATGCCAATCATGTTCCGCTCTTTGAGTCGCCTCAATTGGCACGATCCTTGTTTGCTCATGTGGAAGTGGGTGACGCAATCCCTTCGGGCCTGTATGTCGCCGTCGCCCAAGTACTGGCCTATGTGTTCCAGATGAAGGGCGCATCGGCACCGCCGGAACGACCGGATCCATCGGTTCCGGATGAATTCCGCGCTGGGCCGGATGGTCGCCCAAGCGTTTAAGCCACAGAGATTTTGGCCAAATAAGGATAAGAAATGAAGGCATTACTGGCATCACTGGACTGGCGCTCGGCGGGGCAGGGTATCCGCAGCTATCGCGGTCAGGGCATCGGCCCGCCGCTGATTATCGTCATGCTGTTGGCCATGGTGGTCGTTCCTCTGCCGCCACTGGCCCTCGATGCGCTATTCACCTTCAATATCACGCTGTCCATCGTGATCCTGATGGTCACCATCTATGTGATGCGGCCGCTGGATTTCGCTGTATTCCCAACCGTCATCCTCATGGCGACCTTATTGCGACTAGCCTTGAACGTCGCCTCCACACGCGTTGTGCTCCTGCACGGCCAGAATGGCCCGGATGCAGCCGGTCACGTCATCAGTTCGTTCGGTGAGTTTGTCATCGGCGGCAACTACGCGGGGTCGGTATCGTCGTGTTTATCATCCTGATGCTGATCAACTTCGTGGTGGTCACGAAGGGTGCCGGCCGGGTTTCCGAAGTAACCGCGCGATTCACCTTGGATGCCTTGCCCGGTAAGCAAATGGCGATTGATGCGGATCTGAACGCAGGCATCATCAATCAGGAACAGGCAAAACTCCGGCGTGAAGAAGTCGCCTCCGAAGCCGACTTCTACGGTTCGATGGATGGTGCCAGCAAGTTCGTACGCGGGGATGCGGTCGCGGGGATTTTGATCGTCTTCATCAACGTATTCGGTGGTCTGCTTATTGGCGTACTGCAACACGGGATGCCGTTTGGGCAGGCCGCACAAACCTATGTTCTGCTGACCATCGGTGACGGTCTGGTCGCAACCATTCCCTCACTTTTGATCTCGACTGCCACCGCCATTATCGTGACGCGAGTGGCTTCATCGCAGGACATGGGCAAGCAGGTTCAAACCCAGATGTTTTCCGATCCGCGCGTGTTGGGTGTGGCGGCCGGGCTGATGGCGGGTTTGGGTGTTATTCCCGGTATGCCAAATGTCGCTTTTTTGACGCTAGCCGCGCTCGCTGGCTTTGGTGCCTACCTGATTGCCCGCAAAAAGCAGGAAAAGATTCAGCTAGAAGCCCAGCAGCAGGTGGTTCCAGATAAAAAACCGGAACTGAAAGAATTGACCTGGGAAGATGTGCCGCCGGTGGATGTGATCGGGCTTGAAGTGGGTTACGGCCTGATCCCCTTGGTCGATCGCAATCAGGGCGGGCAACTGATGCCGCGGATCAAGGGCGTGCGCAAGAAAATATCGCAGGATCTGGGGTTTCTGGTTTCTGCCGTGCATATTCGAGACAACCTCGATCTGAAACCGGGTGAATACCGAATCAGCATCAACGGGGTGCCGATGGGCGTGGCAGAAATCTATGCAGACCGGGATATGGCCATCAATCCAGGTCAGGTTTCCGGTCCGATCGCGGGCATCAAGACCATCGACCCGGCCTTTGGGCTCGAAGCGTACTGGATTGAGCGCAATACCAAGGAACATGCGCAAGCCATGGGCTACACCGTGGTTGACCCCGCCACCGTCATCGCCACGCATTTGTCGCAGATTCTCACGGAGAACGCCGCCGATCTGTTCGGCTATGAAGAAGCGCAACAGTTGATTGATACCCTGAAAGAAGGCGCGCCCAAGCTGGTCGAGGATCTGGTGCCGAAAACGCTCGGCATGACCATGATCGTTCAGGTGCTGCGTAACCTGCTGGAAGAACGGTTGCCGATTCGCGACATTCGAACCATTGCCGAAACGTTGGCCCGTCACGGGCAGCACACGCAAGATGTTTCCCAATTAACTGAAGTTGTGCGAATCGCGCTAGGGCGGATGATTGTTCAGCACATCAACGGCCTAACGCCCAATCTGCCGGTCATCACGCTCGATCCGCAGCTTGAACAGCTTTTGCTCAACTCGACTCAGCGGCCCAATGGTGCTCAGGACGGCACGCCGGGTATCGAGCCGGGTCTGGCCGAGCGCCTGCATCAATCCCTGCGTGAAGCGGCAGAAAAGCAGGAACAGGTAGGGCAGCCTTCAATTTTGTTGGTGGCACCGCAAATTCGTAGCTGGTTGGCACGAATGGTGCGTTACTCCATTCGACAGTTACATGTATTGAGTTACAACGAAATACCGGACAACAAAGATATCAAGGTCGTGGCCAGTGTCGGAAACCAGCGAGCGGTCGCTTAACGGTGAGCGCAGCAGTTTCACGGCGTTGGCAGCAAACGAGAGGGAGCTAGGGTATGAAGATCAAGCGAATTATTGCAGGCGATATGCGGGAGGCCATGCGGCAGGTTCGTCAATTATTTGGCGACGACGCGGTGATCCTGTCCAATCGCCCCTGCCCGGAGGGTGTGGAGTTGGTTGCGGCCATCGATTTTGATGAGCAAGCCATTCGCCGTGATGCGGGTCGACAGGCGCCATATCGGGTGGCAGGCAGTTCTCCGGTTGATTTGGCGCCGCTTTCACGGTTTCCTTTGGAAAAATCCGCCGTTGCAACTGAACCCAATCAAGTGACCGCCGATTTATTGGCAGCCCGTCAGCGGCGGCAAATGCAAGAACAGCTTTCGGTGGCGGAACAAGCGGTCGCGCAAGTGCCCGCCGGTCCATCTTCGGCGGCAGAACCGATTCAGGATCCGTTTGCCGAGGCCTTGGCCGAGTTCAATGACTCAAAGCAAGTCAACTCTTCCAGCAAGGCACAATCCTCAGCGGCACGAGCCGAGCCGCGAGATTTGCGTGGTCATTGGCGCGAAACTTCCGATACCAAGTCGCCCGAAGCCCTCAACGAGCTCAAGGCCGAAGTGGGTCAGTTGCGTGCGCTGTTCGAGCGCCAGCTCGACGTGCTGGAATGGCACCGGTACAGTGCCGCTCACCCGGCAGAACTGGAAACCTGCGAGCGGCTGGAAACGCTGGGTATCCCCAAAGGATTGGCCAAGAAATTGGCGCAGGATGCCGCACGACAGGAGCCGGATCGAGCTTTATCCGCCGCGCTCAAATCACTGGGGGAAAACATCAGCGCACCGGCGCAAAGTGCCTTCATGCAAGGCGGTATGTTTGCATTCATCGGGCCGACCGGTGTGGGCAAGACCACCACACTGGCCAAAATTGCGGCGCAGGCGGTCCTTGCCCACGGGCGGGATTCTGTTGCACTGATCACCACGGATCGGTTCCGAATCGGTGCCCAGGAGCAATTGCGTAACTACGCGCGTATCTTGAATATCCCCCTGCATGTTGCTCGCGACGAGCAGCATCTGGCGGAATTGTTGCCCGCGGTTTCGTCCAAGCGTTTGGTATTGATCGACACGGCGGGCATGTCCCCGCGTGACATGCACATGATGGATGCCCTGAAGAAACTGCCGGTCATCAATGAGCGGCTGAACGTGTTGCTGGTCTTGTCGGCTCAGGCGCAGTACAGCGCAATGACCGATGCGATTAACCGTTTTCAAGTATTGCCGCTTGCGGGTATGATTTTGACGAAGCTCGATGAGACTATCTTGCTCGGTAGCGCGTTGGCCGCTTTGATTCACGGCAGGTTGCCGTTGGTTTGCACCGGTGTCGGTCAGCGGGTGCCGGAAGACTTGTGGTATCCGTCCACGGCCGATCTGATCAAGCAGGCCATCGAACTGGGTCAGGGCGAACGGGCACGCGCCGATTCGGAGTATTCCGCCAGCCAACCCGCTTCCTGGTCAGTCGGGGCGTAATTTTTCGCGTCAGGTTCTCGATGAGACCTGACCATCATTTTCAGGCAGAGATTCATGCAAAACCAACCTGTACGCGTGATCGCGGTGACCAGCGGCAAAGGCGGCGTCGGGAAAACCAATGTGTCGGTCAATCTCTCTGTTGCTCTGGCTCGCCGAGGGCATCGGGTACTTTTGATGGATGCCGATTTGGGGTTGGGCAACGTGGACGTGTTGCTGGGACTGAAATCCAATCAAAATCTCAGCCACGTGCTTTCTGGCGAGGCTTCGCTCGACGATATTCTGCTGGAAGGGCCGCAAGGCATTGGTGTCTTGCCCGCATCCAGTGGAATCAAGCACATGGCGGAGTTGTCCGCTGCCGAAAATACCGGTTTGATCCATGCTTTTGCTGGTCTGCAAAGACCGACCGACATCATGGTGGTTGACACTGCAGCCGGCATTGCCGATTCTGTGATTCGTTTTGCGCAAGCCGCGAACGATGTGGTCGTCGTTGTCTGCGATGAACCAGCATCGATCACCGATGCCTATGCCATGATCAAAGTGTTGTCGCGCGATCATGGGGTTCAACGGTTTCAGGTCGTGGCTAACATGGTTCGTGATACGACTGAGGGGCGACGTTTGTTTGAAAAGCTTAATGCGGCGGCGAGTCGTTTCCTGGATGTGACCCTGATCCACTTAGGTTCAGTGCCCTTCGACGAGTATCTTCGTCGTGCAATTCAGCGTCAGAAGCCAGTCATTGAAGTTTTTGGTGGTGCGCGGTCGTCTCGTGCTTTCGTCGAAATGGCTGATCAGATCGGCCGCTGGCCCGAGCCGCATGGCGTGCAGGGACATCTTCAATTTTTCATTGAACGACTGATTCAGTCTGAGCTGGATATGGAAGCCCTCTAATGAATGTGCGAGCCATGTACACCGATGTGCAGCGTGGTGGTGCCGAAGCAGTGGTTGCCGAACACGCAGGGTTGGTTAAACGTATCGCATTCCATTTGATGAACCGGCTACCCGACCATATTCAGGCGGAAGACTTGATTCAGGCGGGTATGATCGGTCTGCTCGAGGCATCTAACCATTACGATGCCGCTCAAGGTGCATCATTTGAAACTTATGCCGGCATCCGCATTCGTGGCGCCATGCTTGATGAAGTGCGTCGCAACGACTGGGCACCCCGCTCGGTCCATCGGCGTCATCGGGAAATCTCTCAGGCCGTGCACGAAATCGAAACGCGCACAGGTTGCGAGGCCAAGGATGCCGATGTGTGCGCACTCCTGGGTATCAGCCTCGATGATTATTACGAAGCACTGAACGACTCGGTTCAGGTGCGCCTTGCTCCACTCGACGCCGGGGGAGAAGATCACAACGAAACCATCGATGTTGCCGATCACCGGGATCAACCGGATCAATATCTGAGCCATGAGCGTTTCCATGAAGACCTTGCTGAGCACATCTCAGCATTGCCTGAACGCGAGCGACTGGTGATGTCGCTCTACTACGTCGATGAGTTGAATCAAAAGGAAATCGGTGCGGTACTCGGGGTGTCTGAATCACGCGTTTGCCAGATTCAAAACAAGGCTATCTTGCGTTTAAAATCTTCACTGAAAGATTGGCGTTAATCCGGCCTTAAAATTTGGGTACCTCGAAAAACCGTCACGGGCTGACGCCAGCTCCGCGTTAGCATGTTCGAGTGCAAGAAGCCGCGGGCTTGCGCCAGCGAGGCGTCCAGTGAGCAACGAGACATATCAAGTAGATAGGCGAGGCGCGGGCTGCCGCCAGCTGCGCGTTAACGAGCACGCGACGCAGCAATCGGACAGCGCAGTAGGTTTTTCAAGGTACCCATTAAACAATTGGCGTATTTTGCCGACAACACGCATGATTCACCAAAATCCTGATGACATAGAGGCCATATAAATGGATCTGAATATGAAAATCCTCGTGGTGGATGACTTCTCCACCATGCGGCGCATTATTAAAAATCTGCTGAAAGAGCTTGGATTCAGCAACATTGAAGAAGCCGACGATGGCACGACAGCATTACCCATGCTCAAGCAGGGAAAGTTCGATTTCCTTGTGACTGACTGGAACATGCCGGGTATGACAGGCATTGATTTGCTCAAAGCCGTACGCGCCGACCCCGCGCTGGTCAACCTGCCCGTTTTGATGGTGACGGCAGAAGCCAAGCGCGAACAGATCATCATGGCAGCGCAAGCCGGGGTGAATGGCTATGTCGTCAAACCATTCAATGGCCCGACCCTGAAAGAAAAGATCGACAAGATTTTCGAACGGGTCCAGAGCTGACCCATTCGAATTTTTTCGCTTCGGACGGTAAACACGGCCTTGTCATGTTTAACCCTACCCGCTGATATCGCAAGTTTGGAAGAGCGGAGTTTGTTCAGGAATGCATCTAATGGATGAAGAAGAAAAACGGGTCCGTCTGAATCAGGCTCGGGCGTTGCTTGCCGCGGTCGAGTCGGGCGACGAGGCCGATTTCGAACATCAACTGACCGCCCTGACCGCAGGTCAGCGCCAGCCGGTGTTCGAGCAGGTGGGGCAGATGACGCGTGAAGTCCATGAAGCGTTGATGGCGTTTGCATTGGATGAGCGTCTGGACCGCATGGCTGAGGCTGAGATGCCCGATGCCCGGGATCGGTTACGGTATGTGATTTCCCTGACTGAGCAAGCGGCAACACGCACACTGGCTTTGGTTGAAGAAGCGTTTCCGTTGACAGAACGGCTTGTCGAGCGATCCGAACGGTTGCACCAACAATTGGCTCAAGTTGCAGAAAAGGAGGCCGATAACCGAAGACTGGTTGAAGTGATTCATACCATTACAGACTATCTTGATTCGGTCTTGGGTAGCGGCAATGCGCTAAAAAGCCGATTGACGGAAGTCATGATGGCGCAGGAGTTTCAGGACTTGTCTGGCCAGTTGTTGATGAGAGTCATCAATCTGCTGGAACAACTTGAATCAAAAATGGTGAGTTTGCTGCATCTCACCAGCCCTGAGATTACTTCAGGCGATAGGCAGAAAAAAGGTGGTGATTCATCTGAAGATCTGCAAAAAGGCACGGGGCCTGCTTTGCCCAAAGAGTCATCAGACGTGGTGAAAAGCCAGGATGACGTGGATGATCTCCTGGCCAGTCTGGGGTTTTGACCGAGTTTTAGCGTTAGCGCAGCGCACAGAGGATTTAGGCGATGGCATTCGATGCAGACAATGAACTGTTGCAGGACTTTCTGATTGAAGCAGGTGAGTTGCTGGACGCACTGGACACCCAATTGGTGGGCCTGGAGCAGATGCCGGACGATAAGGATCTGCTCAATGCCATTTTCCGTGCTTTTCATACCATCAAGGGCGGCGCCGGCTTTCTTGAAGTAACACCGTTGGTTGAGGTGTGCCACCGAGCCGAGGATATCTTCAACCTGTTGCGCAACGGCGAACTCAAAGTAACACCCGCCATCATGGATGTGATGTTACGGGTGCTCGACGCGCTCAACACCATGTTTGCCAACCTGCGCGCAGGTAAGTTTCCCGATTCGGTCGGAGCGGCCTTTCTAAAGGAAATCGAGGCACTTTCCAGTTCACAGAAACCCTCGTTGGCCCCATCCCGGGTAAATACTGTTTCAGCCGCTCCGCCAGCCCAGGTGAAGCCCGAACCCGTCGCGCAACCGAATATCTCTCAGCCTCCGGTCGCTTCGGTCGTCGATTCCGAATTCGATCAGATGTTGCGTGATCTCGAATCGGCAGAGCAAACTCAGGTTCAGGCTCAGACAGATTCTTCGGCCGCCGACGATTTGATTACCGATGAAGAATTTGAAGCACTGCTCGATCGTTTGCATGGTGAGGGTCAGTTTTCTCCCCAAGCGGTAGTTGAAGAGCAAAAGTCGGCGGTAGAAGCATCGTCTGCGAGCGATGAGATTACCGATGAAGAATTCGAGCGTGTGCTGGATTCCTTGTACGGAAAAGGGCAGGGGCCGACCAGCGTGCCTGTGACGCAAGCCGAGGCAGCCCCGGCGAATAAAACAGTCGAAAAGGCGCTCGAATCTGCACCCGTTGACGTGGCGTCTGCCCAACCCATTTCAACAGCCGCGACTGTCGACAAGGCCAAACCGGCGCCGGAAAAAGACAAGCCGCAACAAGTGGCAGAAGCGCCCAAACAGGAAACCACCGTGCGCGTGGATACGGAACGGTTGGATTTCATCATGAATCTGGTCGGCGAGCTGGTGTTGGTTCGCAATCGGATGAATACGCTCAAGCTCAGTTTCGAAAACGAAGAAGTGACCCAGGTTATCGCCACCTTGGATATGGTGACTTCGGACCTGCAAGGCGCGGTCATGAAAACCCGCATGCAGCCGGTCAAGAAGGTGTTCGGTCGTTTTCCCCGCGTGGTGCGCGATACGGCACGGGTGCTCGGCAAACAGGTCGAGTTGGTGCTGATCGGCGAAGAGACGGATCTGGACAAGAATCTGGTCGAGGCGCTGGCCGACCCGTTGATTCACCTTGTGCGTAATTCGGTGGATCACGGCATCGAAATGCCTGACGTTCGGGAAGCTCAGGGAAAACCGGCTCAAGGAACCGTCACGCTCTCCGCCGCTCAGGAAGGTGACCATATCCGTCTGTCGATCAGCGATGACGGCGCCGGTATGAATGCCGAAGTGCTGCGTCGCAAAGCCGTTGAAAAAGGCCTGATGACTCAAGATGCCGCTTCACGGTTATCCGAGCAGGAGTGCTTCGAGTTGATTCTTCTGCCCGGTTTTTCGACCAAGGATCAAATCTCGGATATTTCCGGCCGTGGTGTGGGTATGGATGTGGTCAAGACAGCCATCACGCGCCTGTCGGGTTTGATCAGTATTGACTCGGAACAGGGCGTGGGCACGACCATCAATATCAAGGTGCCCCTCACGTTGGCCATTCTGCCCACCTTGATGGTGGTTGTCAGCGGGCGTAAATACGCGATTCCTCTGGGTATCGTGTCCGAGATCTTCGAAATGGCCGATAAAGAGATCAATGTGGTCGATGGTCAGGCCACCATCATCGTGCGCGATCGTGCTTTGCCGCTGTATCGTTTGAATCATTGGCTGGCGCTCCGTGGCGAAACCTTAACCGGCCGTGATGCCAGCGATCTGGTGGTGATGGTCCAGGTCGGTGCTCAGTTAATCGCACTCGTGGTGGATTCCGTCATCGGTCAGGAAGAAGTGGTGATCAAACCGCTCGGCGAGTTGCTGCATAACGTGGGTGGCTTTGCCGGAGCGACGATCACGGGCGATGGCCACATTGCCCTCATCCTTGATTTGCCGGGCTTGATGCGTCGCCATATTCCGGCACGGTCGAAACCCAAGCTCAAGGTAGTGGCCTAGAATCATGGCTTTCGGCGTTCTGATTGTTGATGATTCGGTCTTCTTTCGCCGTGCGTTGCGGGAATTAATTTTGGCAGATGATCGCTTGACCGTTGTTGGTGAGGCCGCCAATGGTCGCGAAGCAATTCTCAAAGCCTGCCAGCTCAAACCCGACATCATCACGATGGATGTGGAAATGCCGATCATGGATGGTATTTCTGCCGTCCGGGAGATTATGAATCGCTGCCCTACGCCGATCATGATGCTCTCTTCGCTGACCCAAGCCGGTGCCGTGGCAACGCTGGAGGCTTTGGATGCCGGTGCCATCGATTTCTATCCCAAAAGCTCGAGCGATGCCAAGGAAGCTCTGGGCGAGGGTGCCCGTCTGCTCACTACCCGGCTGCGTCTTTTGGCGGCGCGTAAACAGCGCCAAGCGATTGTGGCCGAATCGGCTGCGCGTGGGTCCGCCACTGTTGCTCCACGTCATGCGGAACAAGGCGTTATCGGTCGTCGTGGGCTCGTTGTGATCGGATCTTCTACCGGCGGCCCGGCCGCTTTGCAGACCGTGCTGCAAGAGATCCCGGCCAATTTCCCCGTGCCCATTGTGATTGCCCAGCACATGCCCGCTTCATTTACCGGCCCGTTTGCGAGTCGTTTGAATAGCAGCATGGCATTGAATGTCGTTGAAGCTAAAGATGGAGCGCCACTGGTCGCTGGGACGGCCTACATCGTCCCCGGAGGAAAGCATGGTGAGGTTCATCTGCGCTCGGGCACGTTGGTTTTTTCTGAACGGGAACCTGCCGCTGGCGAGAATTTTCGCCCCAGCGTCAACTTTTTGTTTCAATCGGCTGCTCAGGCGGCCGGATCGGATGTGTTGGCCGTTGTGCTCACCGGTATGGGCGATGATGGCACCGAGGGTGCGCGCGCGATCCGAGCAGCCAGCGGCCATGTCTGGGCGCAGGATCAGGCCAGCAGCGTGATTTATGGCATGCCCGCCGCCGTGGCCAAGGCCGGTTTGACCGAGGCTGTGTTGCCGCTCAAAGAAGTGGGTGCGGCCATCTTGAGGAGTGTGCGATGAATATCTGGGCCGTAGCGAATCAAAAAGGGGGTGTCGGCAAAACCACAACCAGTGTTTCTCTGGCAGGTTTGCTCGCACAGCGTGGACAAAGAGTGCTGCTGATTGACATCGACCCACACGGTTCGATGACCACCTATTTCGGCATGGAGCCGGATGCGCCCGGGGCGAGTGTGTACTCGTTGTTCAAGGCCGCGGCAGAAGGCACCGTGCTCAACCCGCTTCGCGTGATTCATCCCACCGCATTTGAGAACATCAGCCTCATGCCTGCGGCTACCGCCTTGGCGACGCTGGATCGTCAATTGGGTAAACAAGAAGGCATGGGATTGGTGATCAAGCGTGCTCTGGATACTCTGAGCGATCAGTTTGATGCCGTGATTATCGACTGCCCGCCGATCCTGGGTGTAACGATGGTCAATGCGCTCGCTGCCGCCCAGTTTCTGTTGATTCCCGTGCAGACTGAATTTCTTGCTCTCAAGGGATTGGAGCGGATGCTAAAGACCCTTGGTATGGTGCAGCGTTCACGCAAAATCCGTCTGGACTATCTAATCATCCCAACCATGTACGATCAGCGTACGCGTGCTTCTCGCGACACATTGCAGGTTTTGCAGGATCGATACCACGGGTCGGTTTGGTCTGAATTTGTTCCCATCGACACGCTGTTCCGTGAAGCCAGTCGTCTTGGTAAGCCTTTGTCCTATTTGCAACCGGAAAGTCGCGGCAGCCTGGCTTATGCCAATTTGTTGGCACTTTTGCTCAAATCCAACCCTGCATCAAGCAAGGCAGCAGCGCGGCCCGGGTCGGACAACATTCCTGTCGCCGCGAATGCTCTGGCGGAAGGGATGCTGCCATGAAAACTCATCACACAGGCGTTCATTCAAGCTCTCATTCCGGGCATGAACAATTTACCGGGCTTGCAGATCAGGATGCCGCGATTGATGCCTATCTCGACGGATTGCTCCGGGATCCCGAGAGCGAGCCGTATTGGTCAACCGATGCCACGGATGTGGTTGATCATTACGACGACGGTTTGTCTGATGACGCCATGGGTGATTTCGAGCAGATCAAGCGTCCGGTTGGCCTGTCGCTCGTTGATCTATCCAAATATAAAACAGTTGTGATTGATGAGCAGGTGGCAGCACAACAGACATCGAGCTTGCCACAACCAGAAGAACCGTCTTCTGATGCGCTGTCGCTGGAAATGGTGGCCCAAGAATCTATTGAATTGGCCGAAGAAGACGAGGCGCCTGTTTCTGCTTCTCTTGCTGAAGCTTCCGAAGAAGTTGTCAGTGCAGCCGTGCCAAAGCTCGAATCAGGCTGGCAAGTGTTTGCCCTTGGGCATCTCAAGGTAGCGCTGCCGAGTACAGAAATTTTCGACATTATTGACGGTGCATCCTTGCGCCCGATTCCGGGAGCGCCCGCCAATGTGGCCGGTGCCGTTCGGTTTCAGGATCGATCACGAATGATTCTGTCGCTTGATGCCTGGCTGCCGAAAGTGACGGGTGATTCGCGAGTCGTTCTGCTGGGTGCGCAGGGGTTATGGGGTGTTCGAGTAGGCGCTGAGATAGTCGACTTGACATGGGATGAGGCTGGGACGAGTTGGCGCGATGCAAGTGAACGTGATGCCGGACGCCCCTGGTTAGCGGGTGTCAATCGTGCTGCGGGCGTGGCATTTCTTGCCGTCGAGTCCCTGCGATCTGCGTTGAATGCCTCGCGTTGAACCTATAGGAAGAGTGAATCATGAGCCAGAACGATTACAGCAGAATGGAAGACCATCTGGATGACATGGGGTTGGAGCAGGGCCCGACCGTGGTCACGCGCTGGGTTTCTTTTACCGTGGCCGATGAAACCTATGCATTGAATGTACTCGATGTGCAGGAAGTCTTGCGTGCCGCAGAAATCACCCCGATCCCGGGCGCTCATCCGGCCATTCGGGGGATCATCAACCTTCGCGGTAATGTCGTGACGATTCTGGATGCGCGCATTTTCTTTTCTTTGCCTGAAAAGCCGTTTGACGATGACAGCCGCATCATGGTCGCTGAGTTGCGTTCCGGTGAAGTGGCGGGGATTGTCGTCGATAGCGTGGCCGAAGTAATCGCACTGGACGAGGAGCTCGTAAAAGAGGCCAAACGCTCCAGTAGTGACGAGGGTTCGTCACACATTCTTGGTGTGGTGACTCAGCAATCCGAGAAAGGTAACGACAAATTGATTATCCTTGTCGATCTCAAAGGATTATCGGATCTCGGTGAAAAATGAATCAATACTGGTTGATCGGTTTGGCCGCCGCCGCTCTGGTTCTGGCTCTGGTTTCTCTGATTGCAATTGCACGTATTCAGTCCGTGCTCAAGGCGCAAACCAGCAACGCCCGTTGGTTACAGGCCCGGATGGAGCGAATCGAGAACGAACAAGGTTCGATTGAATCTGCACTGGCCGGTTTGGGGCGGCACATGGATGGTTTCGACCAAAAACTTGTCCAGCAGGCCAAACGGTTGGAGCATGTAGAAACGCGTTTTGAAAGTGTTGCCACCGGTGATTCAACCGAACGCGGTTTCGACCATGCCTTGCGTCTCAGTGCGCAAGGCCGGGTGACGTTGCAGGAACTCATCAACGATTTTGGTCTATCCGAAAGCGAAGCGCAGTTGCTTTTGCGTATTAATCAACCCAATGCCGGTACAAGGGCAGGTTGAGGCCTTGGCGGGCTCGCGGAGTCCTCTTGATAAGCTAATCCTAGCTGCACAGCCTGTAGGGCCCCTCGAAATAACCGTGATTCGTCGTTCCCGCGAAAGCGGGAACCCAGAAAATCAAGGCGCTGGATTCCTGCCTACGCGGGAATGACGGGTTTTTCGAGCTTCCCCGCAATCAATTTCTTTTCCGTCCCTGAAACACGTTCTCCCGCCATCGCAACCACTTAAGCTGTGTGCTCAGGTTTTGTGCCGTTTTTTCGGCTAGGGCTTGGCTGCGTTTGCTGAAGCGGGGGGCGTATCGCCATTGAGAAATCAACTGCTGGGTCTGTCTGATTGCTGCCGCGTGATTGGGCAAGGACTGTTCCGCCCGCCGGCAGTAGGCTTGCAGGGTTTCTCCCGGTTGACGCGTAATGCCTAATCGGGAAAGCGCGGTCGCGACGGCGAACCACGCGCGATCAACGGGCGGCATGTGTTTTTCCGGTCGGCTAAGATGCCGCCAGAAGCCGAAGATCAGGATCCATGCGATTGCGACGATAATAAAAGCAAATCCAAACCTTCCCCACTGGCTGATTTTTTCTAGACCAAACCATTGCAGCAGGTCGGTTTGAGTGCTGCCGCTGTACCCAAGAACGTACTGATTCCAGTCGTTTTCAACCCGATCGCCCAGTAACGACCATTGACGGGCCAGGCTGTCATCACGGCGCAGCGAGGCGGGCAAAGCGGCATCTTGTTGTGCGGCTTGTGCGATGCCGTCAGTAATGCGTTCCGGGGCAACTGTTTGGGTTGGATCGACGCGTATCCACCCCTCGCCTTTGACCCATATTTCGCTCCAGGCATGGGCATCGGCTTGACGCACCAGCAGATAATCGCCGTTGACTTCGCCCCCTTGATAACCCGTCACGATCCTGGCGGGAACACCGGCGGCACGCATCAGCAAGGTGAAGGCACTGGCGTAATGTTCGCAATAACCGCGTTTGGTATCGAACAAAAAGGTGTCCATTCGGTTTTGCTCGGGCAGTTTGCCCGGCGTGAGGGTGTAGCTGAATCCTTGCGAGCGAAAGTAATTCAACGCCCGGTCACGAATTTCGAGCGGGGCAAGCCCCTTCCATTGGGCTGCCAGTGCCTTGAGTTTGGGGTCACCTGTGGGCAAGGCCAGGTTGCGTTCGCGGGTGTCGGCTGATAATCGGCGTTCATCGAGGTGGTAACGTATCGCCGAGGTAACGGTGTAACGATAACGATCGTTCAGTGGGCGAAGCGAAAACAGACTGCCGGTATCACTCAGAACGGATTGCCGCGGCAGTACCGTCGCCATGGCCAACGTGGGCAAAAACCGGCGATCTGACGGTTCCAGTGTGACGGTGTATTCAACGGCACTGGTCGGGTCAACGCGCACATTTGGCGCACGCACGGGGCGGAAAATATTGGGGATATCCGCATGCCAAGTGTTGTTTGTCTCATCGCTCATGACCAACACCCGCCAATAGCGCTCAGGAGGCGGAATCATTGCGCCATTAACGTGGACACGAAATGCCGGTGTTGGATCGGTGGATAGTCGCTCAAATTCGCCTGCGGTGAGCTGATCAGACAACCCTGTTCGGGCCTGTGCCGTCGTCGGTTGTTTGGTGCCCCATAAGGCACCGGGCGGACGAGGAAAAAGCAAAAAAAGCAGAAGGGCAATCGGCAAACCGGCCAGCATCAAGCCCGAAGCCGCTTTGATACGTGGCTTAATCAGGCGGATATTCGGGTTGCTTATACCAATCCAGGCTGTGACTAGGCCTGCGAACAAACCAAGGGAAATCAAGGCGGTGAATATGCCTTGGTCAAAGAGCAGCAGACTGACGATCAGGAAGAACCCCAACAGCAGCAGAGCGAACTGATCCCGCAGTTGCCGGGTTTCGAGGAGTTTGAGCAGGGCACCGAGCGTGAGCATTGTGACGCCGGGATCCCGCCCCCAAAGGCTCTGGTAGGTAAACAGCACCAGCAAGCTGAAAACGATGGCCAGCAAAATGAGCAGGGGTTGAGTCGGTAAGGGCCAGCCGCGCCATTCATGTTGGAAACGCCAGACCAGCCCGAGCAACACTAGAGGTATGGCCCATATGGGCATATGGGGCAGATGATCGGCGATGGCGAGCGCAATCACAATACCCAGGGGACGATCCAGTGGCTGCATCTTGCTGTTCATGACGGGTGGCGTGGGTTGTGCGCGGGGGAAAACAGGGTCAGGGCTTCGAGACAATGCGTGACATGGGTTGAGTCCGCGCCTTGTCGATCCGCAATGCCAGGAAGTTTAAGTGTGAACGAACGGTGGTCTGCGGCAAGCGACAAAATCCAGCGTGTCAATTGTTGTAGTCGCATTTCCGTACTGCCGGACAACTGACTGTAATCAAGGATGATCTCGTCGTGTATGGCTTCGCTGGACTGCCAGTGCTGGGTAACCATTTGCCCCGATCGGGCGTAGTGCTTGAACGCGATCCGGCTCAAGGCATCGCCAGACACATAGGCTCGGAGGTGGTCGAACTGATCGTCACCGGATTGCAGCGATACGTCTGGATCCTCTGCATGGGCAGGCAGCAAGTTGGTGGGCAGAGGCGCTTCGCCCACAGGTTTGGGATAAATCCACTGCCAGTGCGGTAATGAAACCCAGCGGGTTTCAGCGGTCCACAAACCAATGGGGTAGCGGGTGGAGAGGATGACGTCCGGGGCCGCATAGCGGCCACGAGGCATTGGGCGTAGGGCGAGTTCGACCAGCTCCGTGCGGCCAGCGCTCAGGTTTAGCGTGAGGGGCTCAGCTTCACCGGCCCGAGCCAGAATCGACGGGTTGTTGATACTGCTTTCAATTTGAACCGGCAACATGCCGATTTCGCCATCAAAACGCGCGGGTGGGTTAAGTAGCTGGATTTGGCAGCTTTTGAGGTGGCGGCGGGTTTGCCATGCGCTGTTGCCCATCAGGGCCAGAAGCAGAAAGCTGATGAAGAAGACCAGATTATTGCCATAGTTGATCGCAGCGAGCAGCATGGCGATTGACAGGGCGATAAACCCAAAGCCGATCTTGTTGGGTCTTAAGCGGATTTTCGCAGTGCTCGCCATCAAATAATCCTTGCGGTTCCTTAATTCGATGCCACAGAGTCGATTTATTGGTCAATCTGGTTGTAGTCTAGCCGACTGGTGTTATTTGATGGGCTTACTTCATGCCGATGTCATCATGGTTTGCTGTTAAAATCTGGGTTCAACACCAGTTGGGATGAGCGATCGTTCATGCTGAACAGATCAGCTAACGGGTTTAAGGAAGGAGTCAGCACATGCGTTGGATTGTAATTGTTGGTCTGGCGTTGGCAATGTACATCGTGTACCTGTTGTCGCCTATTCTGACCCCGTTTCTGGCCGGTGTGGTGTTGGCTTATCTGTTCGACCCGCTGGTTACACGGATGGTCGGCTGGAAAATTAACCGTACATTGGGCACCACGGTGGTCTTTTTCGTCATTCTGCTGGTGATGATATTGGCGGGACTGGCATTGGTGCCCGTGGTAATCAATCAGGCCGTCAAACTGATTTCCGTATTTCCAAAACTGCTTGCGATGCTTCAGGATCAACTGGTTCCCTACATCAACGCTAAATTGGGCCTCGATATCAATCTGAATTCGATGACGCAGCTCACGGTTCAGCACGCGCAGGAAATCGGCAGTGTGCTGGCGAAAAGCGCTACCGTTGTTTTCGGCAATGGGAGCGCTGTTGTCCTCTCCATGATGAATCTGATCCTGATTCCCGTGATCGGCTTTTACCTGTTGCGTGACTGGCCGCATTTACTTCAGAGGATACAAGAACTGATGCCGCGCAGACAGGAACCGCAATGGGTGGCGCTGGCGCAGGAATCCAACCAAATGCTCGGCGGGTTTTTGCGTGGACAATTGGCTGTCATGCTCGCGAACGGGATTACCTATGCCATCGGCCTGACAATTGTGGGCTTGGAAACTGGCGTGGTCATTGGCATGGCGGCGGGGATGCTCAGCTTCGTGCCCTATCTGGGCAATGTCATCGGCATCACGACCGCTTTGATCGCGATGTACATCCAGACGGGCGAGTTCACGCCATTACTTTGGGTGCTGTTGGTCTTCGGTATCGGGCAAACACTGGAGAGTATCCTCTGGCAGCCGCGTTTCGTGGGCGAACGCATCGGTTTGCATCCGGTAGCGGTCATTTTTGCAGTGATGGCGGGCGGCGTGTTGTTCGGGTTTTTTGGTGTGCTGCTGGCGCTACCCGTCTCGGCCATTCTTGTCGTGCTCGGTCGCCATGCGTTGAAACGGTACCGCGAAAGCCCGTTCTATGAGGACGCGGATAAGGTCAAGGTGTTGTTGGCCCCATCGAAGGATACCTGGGCAGAAAAATCAGAGTGATCCCCTTGTCTATTCAGGAAAACGCTTCTGAGCGTCCCCTATGAACACTTCCGGCAAGATGCAGCAGATACCGTTGGATCTGGCGCTGAATGCACCGCATTCGCTTGACGGGTTCATCGGTGTCGAAAACCTGCTTTTGCGCGCCTTGATCACTCAGCTTGCGCTCGGGCGGGGGGAAGCACAACTATTCATTCATGGTGCGCAGAACTGTGGCAAGACTCATTTGGCTCAAGCCGCTTGCTTCTATGCGGGCCAGCAGGGGCGATCAGCCGCTTACATCGACGTGAAGAAAAACCCATCTCAACTCGATCATATGAATCTGTCTCATATCGATCTACTGGTTCTGGATGACGTAGATGCGCTGGCTGGCGATGATCAGGGCGAGTTTCTGTTGTTCGATCTCATCAACCGCTTGCGTGAGCAGGAAATCCCCTTGTTGATGACGGCCAGCCTGCCGCCTGCCGCCTGCGGGTTCCAGTTGCCTGATTTGTTGTCGCGTCTGGGCTGGGGTATCACGATGCTGATTCACGCGCCCAATGAGGCGGAAAAAATCGAGCTATTGCGGCGCAAGGCCCAGGAACGGGGATTCGATTTGCCATTCGAAAGCGCGGTCTATTTGCTTCAGCGCAGCCCGAGGGATCTGGGTAGCTTGCTAAAAATCATTCAGGATCTCGATCACGCCTCATTGAGTGCACAGCGGAAATTGACGATTCCGTTTGTTCGCTCGGTACTTTTTCCCTGAGTTCAATTCAGCTCACTTGAGTTGCTCTTCATCATAAGACTTCCGCAAACGGGCCAAGCCCTTTGTGTAGGCTTCGGCATCGCCATAATCGAAGAATTCGGGATAGCGGTCGTGAGCAGAACGAATCCGTCGGGCATATTTGATCGGACACCAGTATTGTTCCGTACGAGCAGCGACCTCGCGTGCGTAGGCAACAACGCCATTGCCGTAAGAGCAATACAGGCAATTGAATTTTTCAATCAGATTCAGGTAGGGCAAGTCTTCGCGCCCGAAGACAAGGTACGCCGAGCGGCGTGCCTTGGGGATGCCGTAAACCGGGAAACAGATGGCCTGATAAAGCGTCACGAATAAATCAAGAAGGAAGAAAGGAATCCAGCCAAGATAGATCACCGGTGCGGTGAGTAACGTCAGGGGTTTTGTCTTGATAATAAATTGCAGTAGCCCCATTTTGTAACGCTTCTGTTGCTGCTGAAACTCCTCTGCCAGATGGGCGCGTCTTTCCTCGAACGCTTCGATGGATTTGAGGTATTCAGCTTCGAGCTCTTCTTGCAGGCCGCGAATACGCGCGCGAATTTCGTCGACATTTTTTTCCATGAAGGTCTGGCTCGCTAACGTGCCGGACCTACTTATGGTGGTCTTGCGGCGGTCAAAAAAAGCCAGTTGATCTGGCGTTCGAGAATCGGTTGACAGCAGGCTGAACGTCAACCATCAAGGGATGAAATAAGTGACGACATTACGATTGCTTGGCAAATCGTGTAATGGCCACACGGAGAAGCGCATTGCAGGCAGCCGCAAACAGGCTTTGCAGTTCGGAGAATTCCTGGAAGATTTCCTCTTCGACTTCCTTGCTGTCATTACGGCTTGCAATTAAAGCGCTCGCAGATTCGTGCATCTGCTTGTGCAAGTTGCGTACCGCATCGAATTCAGTTTTGAGCTCTGGAGGAATTTCCGTGCGGTCCAGAAATTGCCCAAATTTGCAGTCGTGATGGCCTTGAATGTGCTTACTTTGGTCAAAAAGCAGGGCCGCCATGATCTGGCTGTACCAGGCAAAATGCCAATAGGTGACCTCCTCGAATTCATTAATGAATTGATCGTAGTCAAAGGTCTTGGCTTTTGTCGAATGGCTTGCAGTCATAGTGTCCCCAATTGTGACGTTCCAGCAGGAGTGTAACCGTGAAACCTGTGCTTGTCAGTGTGGTATTTAACGTGATCTTCAGACTGCCTGAGCAAGGCTGTGCAAATAAGCGCAATCAACATAACCGGATTTGGGTCCCGAACCCGTGCGGACGGCAACCGGTTGCCCCGGCTCGCCCAGATCACTGAGCACGGCAAGGGCGCCATTGAATTCATCCGCTTGCGTGTAAGCGTTGTCGGTGACCAGAACAGGTACGCCCGCGTCCCGTGCCGAGAGGACGCCGTTGGCAGAATCTTCAACAGCCAGACACTCCTCGGGACGAAGGTTCATTGCCTCGAGGGCGTAGACATAAATATCACCCGCCGGTTTCTTCTTCGGCACGATGTCGCCTGCGGCGATGACTTCAAACCAGTCCAGAGATTCCTTGCCCAGCGTGGCTTCGAGTAGTCCGGTTACATTTTCGGGTGTGGTTGTCGTGGAGATGGCCAGACGCAATCCTTGAGCACGCGCTTCGTCGAGCAGGCGTCGTACACCGGGACGCAGCGGAATCGCGCCTTGAGCCAGTAGTTCGAGATAATGCTTGGTCTTCGCTTTGTGCAAACCTGCGATCCAGGCCGCTTCATCGGATTGAGCGGGGTACTCGGGTTGATGCTCATCAATGAAAAAACGAATTCGCTCCTTGCCACCGGTTACGGTCAGCAGTTCGCCATACAGCGCCTCACCCCAGTTCCAGTCCAGTCCGGCATCGGCAAAAGCACGGTTGAAGGCAACCCTGTGACCATCGCGTTCCGTTTCCGCCAGTGTGCCGTCTACATCGAATAATATTGCCTTGAACATAAATAAACCTGAATTGAAGCTGCATTAAAGTGAGGCGATTAGGCTATCCTAGCCGCACTTGCTTGCCAAATTTTTTGGTACGGGCGCTGACAACAATAGAACAGGTGAGGACATATGCGACGTGTGCATGCGGGCCGTGGATGGCAGTGGATCAAGGAAGCGTGGCGTTTAATCAGACCGAGATTCGGCCTTGTCCTCGGGACTGTGCTGCTGATGTACGTGCTGTTGTTCGTTGCCAGCATGATCCCGATGATTGGAAACATTATCGCGCCAATATTGGCCCCGTTTCTGGCCGGTGGCGTGTATGTGATCTTGCGGCGTGTTCGTGAAATCGAACAGCGATCACGTATCGAACCGTTGGCGAGCGAACAGCCGATTTCCTTTGATTTGCTCTTCTCGGTGTTCAAGGACCCGGCCCCGAGAAAGGCGCTGCTTTGGTTGGGTTTTGTTTCCATCGCATTTTCATTGGCGTTGTTGCTGGTTGTGGCCACCTTCGTAACCGTCAAGTTATCGGGTGTCGATCATTCGATGCTGACCGATCCATCCGCGAATGACGAGCAGCGGATACGATTCTTGATCCCTTATCTGATGGATCCGGATGCCTGGGCGCTTTGGATCGGGATTTTGATTGCATCGGTGGCGTACAGCATGGCTACTTTTTTTGCCGTGCCGTTGATCGTGCTGCGTGGCGAGACGTTGCGTTCGGCTTTCTCGCAAAGCTTCAGTGCCGTAGGCCGTAATTGGTCGGCCTTTCTGGTTTATGCGTTGGTGCTGTTCGTTCTGTTTTTGACCGTACCAATCACGCTGATGTTGAGTCTCATCCTGCTGTTACCGTTGATAGTTACCAGTGTGTTTGTCGCTTTTGAGGATATCTGGAACGATAGTCCTGTTGGCGGTGATGCCGACAGGCAGGATCAGGGCCGGGTGTTGCAGGAGCGTACTTCCACAGTCATGTGATTCGAGTTGAGCGATCGATGTGCGTGTTCGCTCAGACTACATTGAGCGAAACGAACGCATAAAAAACCCCGGAGTAGGTCCGGGGTTTTTTGTTGCGATTGCAAACGAGCGTGTGGACAGACTCAGTGGTGGTGGTGTCCGTCCGGACCGTGTGCGTGGCCGTGTTCGATTTCTTCAGCCGTGGCATCGCGAATATCCTTGACAACGACATCGAAGTGCAGGGTTTCGCCCGCCAGTTCGTGATTGGCATCCAGGTGAACCTGATCGCCTTTCACGTCGATAACTGTCACTACGTTGACGCCATGTTCGGCTTCGGCATGGAATTTCATGCCTGGTTGAATTTCATCAACACCCTGAAACAGATGGCGAGGCACGACCTGAGTCATGTTTTCGTCGCGAAGACCGTATGCTTCTTCCGGGGGGATCTCGACGGAGAACGCATCACCGACGCTTTTCCCGGCCAGTGCATTTTCCAGCCCGGAAATGATGTTGTGGTGGCCATGTAAGTAGGCCAGCGGATCATTGCCTACGGAGCTGTCCAGCACCTCGCCTTGATTGTTTTTCAGTGTGTATTCGATCGATACGATTTTGTTCTCAGCTACTTGCATTCGTTAGCGCCCTCAGGATAAATGCCGGTTTTAACGACGGCTCAGATGGTAAAAATGGTTGGTTGCAGCCACAAAACCCGAGGGGCTGCCGCAGTCAAAACGTTGCCCCTTGAACTTATAAGCAACGACTTTGCCTTGTTCTGCCTGGGTGCGCAAGGCATCGGTGAGCTGGATTTCACCGCCGGCCCCTGCCTTGGTCGCTTCGAGAATATCGAAAATATCGGGTGTAAGGATGTAGCGACCGATGATGGCGAGATTGCTCGGTGCCTGATCCGCGGCCGGTTTTTCGATCATCTGGCTCACCTGAAGCGTGTCCTCGTCAATTGGTGTGCCCGCGATAACGCCATATTTGTGCACTTCAGTCATGGGTACTTCTTCAACGGCCACTACGCTGCACTTGTGACGCTCATATATTTCGACCATCTGGCTCAGTACGCCTTTCGGACTGCCTACACAAAGGTCATCGGCCAGCACAACAGCGAAGGGTTCTTTACCGATCAGCGGCTCGCCGGTGAGGATGGCGTGGCCCAAACCCAGCATGGCGATCTGGCGGGTGTATGAAAAAGTGCAGTTTTCGATAAGTTTATCGATGCTGGTGAGCAGGCTTGCCTTGGATGTGCCGCGTATTTGATGCTCGAGTTCGTAGTTCACATCGAAATGATCTTCCAACGCCCGCTTGCCCCGGCCGGTGACAATGGCCATGTTCTTGATGCCCGCTTCCATGGCTTCCTCGACCCCGTACTGAATCAATGGCCGGTCGAGAATCGGTAACATTTCCTTGGGCATGACCTTGGTCGCCGGTAGAAAACGAGTACCGTAGCCGGCGGCGGGAAACAGGCATTTGCGAATCATGGGGTGGTTTCCTTTGTTTCGGGTGTGTAAGGTTCTGCTGAGCTCATCTTAAACAATATTTGAGATGATTTGCTTGGCTTTTGGCCGGTGGGCTATCTGGTTTGTCGTTTGGACTGTCGACGCAAAACGATTCCCTGAATCCAAGCAGCGATGAAACCCGTGAGTGAAAACACAACAATGGCAAGATTGAACCTTCGGTCGTGCGGGCTGCTCCAAGCATCTGTCGTGGCGATCATCAGGTAGAACAAGTCAAACAGTGCCGCCCAGACAAATGCGCGGTATCGACCCAACCACATCCCAGGTAACGAGAGTAATGCGGGCAGGATGAGCACGATGAGCCACGCGCCTTGTGGCCGAGCCATTCCGATTCCCCAGAAGGCCATGCCGACGTAGGAAAGTACGATCAATGGTTGCGCGGCGATAATGAGGCCGCGCAGCAGCCGAAGACGTTCGGGAGCCACTTAAGACTTCGATGCCACGAGCGATTTCGCCACTTCAGCCACGCGTTGACCGAGTGCCTGAGTGAGATGGCGTTCTTCCTGGCTCAGGGGGCGATTATTGCCTGCGGTATGACTGGCACCATACGGTGTGCCGCCGGTCTGGGTATGCGCCAGTGCTTGTTCGGCATAGGGAATCCCGACGATGAGCATGCCGTGGTGCAACAGCGGAACAATCATCGAAAGCAAAACGGTCTCCTGCCCACCGTGCATGGAACCGGTTGATGTGAACACGCCCGCAGGCTTGCCGGTCAGTGTTCCTTTGAACCATTGGCGACTGGTGTCGTCAATCATGTGTTTGACAGGTGCCGCCATGCCGCCGAAATAGGTAGGGCTGCCTAGCAGCAAACCGGCGCATTCCTCGAAGTCCTGTGGCGTGACAATCGGCGGTTCGTCGGCTGCAAGTTCTGGTGTGTTGCCGCTTGCATCCGCTATCGCCGGGATGCGACGGATTCGGGCCTGCATGCCATCCACTTGTTCGATTCCTCGAGCGGCCTGGTGGGCGAGACGTGCCGTTGCGCCGTAACGGCTATAATAAAGTACGAGGATGTCGGTCATGCTTGACGGATGTTCCTGAAATTGAGATTGGGGAAACTTGGTAACATTACTTCCCAGGCAGCTTGCCGAGCTGGGCGAATTTGCATGTGTTGCGGTCAAAAGGCCCAATATAATAGACAATTTGGCGCCAGTTGCCGATCTCATACGGAAAACATTTTTATCGAGTGACAGGGAGTCCGATTCGCTTTCTCACCAATCGATGGCTTGCAAAGAGCAAAGCTACCCAGACAACACACAAATTTGAGAGAAAAATATGCGCCCAAGTCCCCGATTCACGATAGCGATTCTGCATACATCAGTCTGGCGACATGTACTGAGTGGTTTGTTGCTTTTGATGCTGGCATCACCCGTATTTTCCGCGCCTTTCGAGTTTTCAGCCCAGGATGTCAACGGCAAGACGCACACACTGAGTAACGAGCGTGGGAACTGGGTTGTCATCAATATATGGGCCACCTGGTGTCCGCCCTGCCGCAAGGAATTACCCGAGCTGGCCGCATTTGACAAAGAACACGCTAAGGATCACATCAAAGTGTGGGGTTTGAGTGTTGATATGGCGGCTTCGCCCGATGAACTATCGATGTTTGCCCAGGAACATCAGATCGGCTACCCCATTTTCAAGATGAATCCACAGAAACTCTCTGTTTTTGGCAATATCCCCGGGATTCCGACGACTTTTCTGATCAATCCTCAGGGTGAACTGGTAGCACGACACGTTGGTGCCATAACGGCGCAACAGCTGATGCAGATGATCAAGAACAATTCCTGAAAGAAACAAACCCGGCGTCAGATCGGGATCAATTGAAAGACGAGGAGCATGCGTATGAACAGTACGTTCGAAGGAACCGGTCAACCCGCAATCAATGTGTCGAATGGTTTTGCAAACATCGGTCGTCGATTGATGGCGGCTCTGGTGTTGAGCCTGAGTTTTCTCGGTTCGGCTTTTTGGCTGCCGGTGGCTCATGCCGATGGTTTCTGGGACGACTCTTTCTACGATATGCCCGCCGATCTCAAACAGGCCAAGGCAGATGGCAAAACGGGCGTGTTTTTGTTTTTTCAGATGGCCGATTGCCCCTTCTGCCATCGAATGGAAACAACCGTATTCACCGATCCCGACGTCAAAGCCTTTATGAAAAAGCATTTCATCACTGCATCGATCGATATCGAAGGCGACGTGATGATGACGGATTTCCAAGGTAAATCGATTTCGCAAAAAGAGTTTGCCTTCAAGCAGTTTCGTGTTCGTGCCACACCGGTCATGGCTTTCATCGATACGGATGGCAAGGTGGCGACCTTGTTCACCGGCCCGACCCGCTCGGCAGAGGAGTTTCTGACTCTGGCTAAATTTGTGACCAGCGGTGCGTACAAACAACCAGGCATGAACTTCTTCAAATACCGCAAGGAGCACAGCGAGTAACGCTCTCCGTCTCGATGACTGTCACTGGACCGATTAAGCGTTAAATGTAAGGACGGATTTCTATGATTTTTCGACCCGCTAAAGTGATTTGGGCGGTAGTTTGCTTGGTTGTGATGAGTGGTCGTGGCGTACAGGCGGACGATGGGGCCGCATCGCCCCTGACTTTGCAGGCCGCCTTGAGTGTTCCATTGCAGCAGCAATATGGCGTGATGGGTGCCGAGGCCGATGTGCTCGGTGCCAAGGCAGACCAACAAGAAGTGCAAAGTTGGTACGACCCGACCATCTCGGTTGAAGGGCGGTTGCGTTACATTCAGCCCAGCAATGCGGCAACCGATCAAAATGTAAAATACGACAACGCACTGGGCATCAGTGCCCGCCAGCGCCTGTATGATTTCGGTCGTCAGTCCCTGCGAGCCGACGCAGCCAAATCAGGCGTCACCGGTGCACAGTTGCAACGCTTTAATGTCGAGCAGGCCCAGCGCCTCGCCATTCTCAAAGCGTTCTTCGGCGTATTGCTGGCCGACCAAACCTACACGGTTGCCAATGAGCGCATGGCGATCGTGTATGTACGCTTTGACAAGGCCAAGGATCGAAAAGAGCTGGGTATGGCGTCCGATTACGATCTGGCAGGCTTGCAGCGGGAATATGAGGACGTCCTCCTCGCGCGCGCCAAAGCCGACGCGGAGCGTCGAATCAGCCGCAGGAAACTGGCTGAACTCATGGGTACGCCGCAGCAGATTCCCTCCAAACTGGTGGCGCCAAAATTGACGGCCCTGTTCGCACGTACGCCCCCCGCCTTGGATGAGGCAATGAAACGGGCTCTGGCCGATGATCCCGGGCTTCAGGCGTTGCATGCTCGTTACGATGCTGCTGAACAATCACTGCGGGCCGCACGAGACCACAATGCACCCACCATCTATGCCCAAGTCAATGGTGATTACTACCAGCGGGAACTGGGCTCGCGCGACCCCTTCCGAGCGGGGGTGTATATCGATTTTCCACTATACGACGGGCGTCTGCGTGATTCGAAAATCGGTAAAGCACAGGCCGACAGAATGCGACTTGCCGCGCAGATTGCGACGCGTGAGGCCGATCTGCGTGATCAGGTGACCAATGTGCTTGAAATGATCGACGTATACCGCAAGGCTGCCATCAGTCGCGTTAAGGCGTTGGAGAATTATTCCGATCTCAACTTCACCCGCAAACAAACCTTGTACCAGATGGAAAAAGCCACCGATCTCGGCGATGCGATGGTTGAAGAATCAGCCGCGCAGTTGGAACGGATGCGAACAACCTTTGCACTGGCCACGTACTGGGCTGAGCTGGCAAGTATGCAAGGGCAACCCATCGATTCGATTTTAACTTCGTCGCCATCTGCCTCAGCGGAGCCAAAAAAATGAACTTGAATTTAACGACGCGCGAAACAACCGGTCGAGCCGGGGTGAAAGCAAACCTTTCCCTGATTCTAGTGCCCCTGATTTTGTCACTTGTCGGAGCTGTTAGCCCCGCTTTTGCTGCAGATGAATCGCAAACCTTGGATGGACATCTAGCGTGGGCCGAGGTAACTCGGCTTTCGACTCCGGTATCCGGCGTAGTGACCCAAATCCCGGTTCAACCGGGGCAACAGGTCAAACAGGGTGCCGTATTACTCCGACTGGATCGTAAACCGCTCGCAGACAGGATGGCCGCCGCCGTGGCGATAAGATCAGGCTTGGTGCGCGCAGCGGCCGAGGCCAAGCGCGACGCGGAGCGAACTCAGCAACTTTACGACCGCACCGTGGCTTCGGAATCCGAGCGTCAGGAAGCACTGATCAAGCAGGAACAGGCCGAGGCCAGCTTGAATGAAGCCCGCGCCAGAGCCGATTTGCGGCAGTGGGAATTGGGCAGCTCGACACTGACGGCTCCCTATCCCGCTCGGATTTTGAGTGTTGATACGGCGGTGGGTGAAACAGTTTCCAGCGAACTGAATGCACCTGTCCTGCTGCGCATTGCCCGATCGGATGAAATGTTGGCCGTCGCCAATGCGTCTGCCGATGTGGCATCACACCTGTCACTCGGGCAGAAAATGAATGTATTGGTCGGGCAGGCCAGTGCTCAGACCAAGGTTGAGGCCAAGGTTCAGGCCAAGGTTGAGGGAAGGCTGGTTGGGATCGTCAGCGAACCGCAGAGCAATCAGGACGAAGTTATGAATTACCGACTGGAAGTGATGATCAAACCGGAGCAGGGCTGGATCGCGGGATTGCCAGCCAAGATCGAATTGTCGGACTGATTCCCCACTTCGGCGTTAAATCCCGTTCTGCTGCAACCACAGTTCAAACACTGCCAGATGCCAGAGTTTTGCACCTTGTAAACGGGTGAAATGCCGGTCGGGCTCGGCCAGTAATCGGTTCACGTAAGTGGGCTCAAATAGCCCCCGGGCCTGTGCCGTGGGCGAGCTTAAAATCTCGCGCATGAACTCAAGAAACGGGCCGCGAACAAATTTGAGGGCAGGCACCGGAAAATAGCCCTTGGGTCGGTCGATGACCGCATCCGGGATACGGCCACGCGCGATGCGTTTGAGCATGCCTTTCCCATCCAGATCAAGCTTGTATGCTGCCGGCATCTGCATGGCGAGTTCAACCAGTTCGTGGTCGAGAAACGGCACGCGGGCCTCCAGCCCCCAGGCCATCGTCATGTTATCCACGCGTTTGACCGGGTCATCGACAATCAGTGTGCTGACATCGAGTCCGAGGACGCGATTGATGTAGTTGCTCCCGCGAATGCGCGACAGTTCATCGCGGATTCGGCGGCTGGTATGGTCTTCGCCACGGAAGGGCGCGGTGATCATCGACATGAGTTCGTTGTGATCGCGATCAAAATAGTAGGGCGCGAATCGGGATAAATCGTCACCGACGGCGGCATTCATCTGCGGATACCAGAAATAGCCGCCGAACACTTCATCGGCGCCTTGGCCGCTCAAGACGACTTTTACTTCGCGGGAAACTTGTTCCGACAGCAGATAAAACGCCACTGCATCCTGCGCGAACATCGGCTCGCTCATCTGCGCAACCGCTTCGGGCAGACGTTCCAGTACCTGACTGTTGGGAATGTGAAAACGGTGGTGTTTGGTTTGGTAGCGTTCGGCGACTGGGTCTGAGAACTCAAATTCGCTGCCTTTTTCTTCCGGCTGATCCTCAAAACCGATGGTGAACGTTTGCGGCGCGATGCCCGCTTCGTGCGCCAAGGCCACGATCAGGGATGAATCCAAGCCGCCGGAGAGCAGCACACCCACCGGGACATCGCTGATGTCCAGTCGTCGCTTCACGGCCTTGAGCAAGCCCGCGTGAATCTGTTCCTGCCATTGCTGCGCGTCCAGATCGTGGCGCTCGGTCGCGTCGATTTGCCAGTACCGCGTCAGCGTTTTTTTGCCCGCCGCATCGATCAGCAGGCTATGGCCGGGGGCCAGTTTGCGCACACCCTTGAATATCGTATGTGGCGCGGGTACCGACCCGTGCAGGGTGAATTGATGGTGCAGCGCGATCGGGTCGAATTCGGTATTAACCGAACCGCCCGCGAGCAGGGCGGGCAGGCTGGAAGCAAAGCGCAGCGGGGCCATGGGGTTGGCCGGGTCTTCGGTGTAATACAGCGGTTTGATGCCCAGGCGGTCGCGCGCCAGAAACAGGGCGCCGGTCTTCAGATTCCAGATGGCGAAGGCGAACATGCCGGTCAGATGGCCGACGCAATCGGTGCCCCATTGGGCAAATGCCTTGAGAATGACCTCCGTATCGCCAGTGGAGGTAAAGCGATGCCCCAATGCACGCAGTTCCTGACGCAACTCGGGATGGTTGTAGATGGTGCCGTTAAACGCCAAAGCCAGCCCGTTTTCCCGGTCGATCATGGGTTGCGCGCCGTGAAAGCTCAAATCCAGAATCGATAAGCGGCGATGTCCCAGCGCCAGCGGGCCATCGGAAAAACTACCCTCGTGGTCGGGGCCACGTCGCTCCAGTCGATCCATCATGCGCCGCACAGCTCCAAGATCGGGGCGCGAGCCGGGCGCGGCCAGCCAGCCACAGATTCCGCACATGCGTTTATCCTTCGGTTAATCTAACCAGAGTCATTTAAGATGGGGCGAATTTTAGCAGCCCGGTCAGGTTCTGTTCTGTTGTTTGGCCCAATATCTGGCTTTTTTGATCTTGCTATCGGGCGTTCGAATGCACAACCCGCTGTTTGGTTTGATTTTATGACGATTTCTCCCTGCGCGATTTCATGGGCCGACGTGCAATGGCGCAGCGATGGCAGTCCGTACTCGCCCGATTATGGCGATATCTATTACTCGGCGGCGGGTGGTCTGGCGGAGAAGAAGGCCGTGTTTCTGGAAGGATGCGCCTTGCCCGCGCGATTTGCAGCCGGAACGCCCGCGCATGTACTTGAACTGGGTTTCGGTACGGGTTTGAGTTTTCTGACGACTTGGGCTTCCTTTCTGCAACACGCACCGGAACCCAATCCGACCCATGGGTTAAAGCCAGATTTGTTGTTCTATTCGATCGAAAAGCATCCGTGGTCACGTGGCGATTTCCTCAAGTTGGCCACGCGATGGCCCGAATTGGCGCCGCTCGTGGTCGAGCTGGCAGAACAATGGCCTGATCCCGTGACGGGATTTCACCGCCGATTCCTTTCCGGTGGTCGGGTTGTGCTGACACTGGTGTTCGGTGATGTCGAGTGGGCGTTAAGGCAACTCGATGCGCCGTTTCATGCCTTTTATCTGGATGGATTCAGCCCGCGCCTGAACGACGCCATGTGGTCGCCGCACATATTCCGTGCCTTGGCTCGACTGGCCGCGGATGAGGCCAGAGTTGCCACCTATTCATCGGCCAATGCCGTGGCCCAAGGGCTCACCGCCGCAGGCTTTCTTGTTGAAAAAGTGCCCGGATTCGGCCTCAAAAAGCACCGTCTGGTGGCCGTACGGCGGCACATGATGCGCAGTCGCAAACCTCGTCAGGAAAAACCGCCGACATCGGTTGTGGTGATCGGCGCGGGGATTGCGGGCTTGACCACGGCGTATGCCCTAGCCCGAAGGCAGGTTGACGTAACCGTAATCGATGCCGCGGCCACGCTCGGCGATGGTGCTTCAGGCAACCCGGCGGGTGTGCTGTCGCCCTTGTTGAGCCGGGATTGCCATGCGGCCACTTTGCTGACCCAAATGGGTTTGGGATTCGCGCGGGAACAGATCAAACAGTTGCAGCAGGCGGAATTCAGCGTGCCCGCCGCCTTTGATGGCGTTGTGCAGCTTGCCCGTGACACCATTCATGCCCAGCGGCAACAGCAAATCGCCGACGAGCAAAGCTACGCGCCGGAATTTGCGCAATGGCTCGATTCGTCGGTCTTGTCCGGTAAGGTGGGGATAGAGGTCACGGAACCGGGATGGCTTTTCCCTTCCGCCGGATGGGTGTCGCCACGCGACTGGCTAGCGGCCTTGCAGGCACACCCTGGGATTTCCCTTCGTAAGAACACGGACGTTGCCGATCTGCGCTTCGAGGATGGCCTCTGGTGTGGTTATTCGGTTTCGGGCGAGGAGTTGTTTTCGTCGTCTTGTGTCGTGTTGGCGAATGCGGGGGCCGTTGCGACTCTTTTGCCGGAATTCGAATCCGTGCTTACGGCCTGTCGGGGGCAGGTAGATTGGATTGACAGAAGCGATCACCTTGGGCTTGAGCTTGCTCAAATGCCGCTAATGCGCGAGGGTTACATGCTGGATTTGCCGGATGGTCGGCGGCTTTTCGGCGCCAGCTTCAAGCCGGGTGATCAGGACTTGTCGTGGCGTTTTGATGAGCGAATGGAAAATCAGGAGCGACTGGCTGCACTGTCCGCGGATCTGGTTACGCCAACAATTCAAGATGATGCAGAACATCAGGGGCGCGTTTCGCTTCGTGCAACAAGCCGGGATCGCTTGCCGATTGTCGGCGAGATGCCCGGTCAATCCGGATTGATGGTCAATACCGGTCACGGATCAAGGGGCTTGACCTGGTGCCCTCTGCTGGCGGAAGTGTTGGCGGCTTCGTGTTGCGGTGAGCCAAATCCCGTGCCGCGATCTTTACAACTGGCTTTGCGACCAGAAAGGTTGATTCAGGAATAGCTTTATTCAGGTTCACCGAAACGTTGGGCGATCAGTTGATTCAGTGCCGCCATGGCGGCCTGTTCGTCGTCACCATCGGTGCTGATCGTGATGGTCGTGCCGCGGGCGGCGGCCAGCATCATCAGCCCCATGATGGACTTGCCATTGACGGTTCTGCCCAGATGTTCCACCTGAATTGTGCATTCAAACTGTGAGGCGAGCGTGGAGAATTTGGCCGCTGCGCGTGCATGCAGACCGAGTTTGTTGATGATTTCTATCGATTCGGTATGCATCAGACTGCATCGCCTTCAATAATCCCCTCGCGTCCGCCGGAGGCGACACGCTCGGTCATGTCGGCCAGATTTAGTTGGGGATAGTTCATCGCGCGAACGACCATCGGCAGATTGACGCCGGATATGACATGAACGCGATTTTTTTCCTTGAGGCGATGGGCAATGTTGGACGGTGTGGAACCATACATATCGGTCAGTACCAATACACCATCGCCTTGATCAAGATCAGCCAACCTTTTGCGCGCTCGGCTCAGTAATTCGATGGGGTCATCATCCTGCAAAACACTCAGGTTGCCTGCCGGGATGGGTGCTACTTCCATCATGTCCGTCGCTGTCTCCAGCAGTTGCGCGCCGATATGGTTATGGCAGATCAATAAAATTCCAACGGTCATTTTCGCTCCGATTCAATTGGATGCTGAAAAATCCATCCATAGATTTTCCAGCTCGGCTTGTTGCGGTGCACATCCGCAACAATTTTCGCGAATCAACGATTTACATCGTTGTTCGCGTTGGGGCATCCTGCCCCAAACGGTGAATGCTGACATTCAGCGTTCACCTAGGGGAACCTCTGATTGAATCCCTCGTGAGCCGAGTTGCTGATCCAAAAGCCGCAAAACGAGGCAAAGGCCGAAGGTCGTAGTTTACGCTACGATGCCAAGGCCGATAACGAAGTGTTGCGGCTTTTGGGCGGCAACCCGCATGGGACGGGCTTTTGAGGGCGATTCGCTGTGTTGCGCCGCTTACGAATGGAATAACCATTCGTTTCGCGACGCGCCTTGCGACTCATCCCTCAAAAGCTCGTCTCGGCCACGAAGGATTCAATCAGAGGTTCCCTAAATCACGATGGCGGATAATGAGGTGATCAAAGCGCGGGCGCAAGTCGTCGAACAATTGTTCAACCAGATAGACTGAACGATGTTTGCCGCCTGTGCAGCCGATCGAGCAGGTAACGTAGCTGCGATCGGTGCGCACCAGTTCGCTGAGCGTATTGCTTAAAAAGTCTCTGAGGTATCCGCGGGTTTTGTGGGTGATTGGGTGCTGTTCGAGGTAATCGATCACCACGCGGTCATTGCCGTTAAAGGGTCGTAGTACGGGTACCCAGTGTGGATTTGGCAGGTATCGGATATCAAATAGAAAATCGCTGTCTAGCGGGATGCCGTGCTTGAACCCGAACGATTGCAGCATAATGCTCGGACCGGACGAATCACGCCCGATCACACGTCGGGAAATATCTTCCCGGATTTGGTGGATGGTCGTGTGACTGGTATCGATGATCAGATCGGCCTGTGCACGCATGGGGAGCAGCAGTTCCGTTTCCTGATTAATGGCTTCGACCAGGTTTTCAATGCGGTTGGAGAGCGGATGGCGTCGTCGGGTTTCGCTGAAACGGGCGACAATACGGGCTTCGCTGGCCTCAAGAAACAGGCTTTGAATTGCCAGTTGCGGATAATCTGTTTTCAGTTTCTCGATTCGTTTCGGTAGATCGCGCAAGGCCGGTTCTGGAGAGCGCGCATCAATGCTGATGGCAATGCCCTGGGCTTGAATATCCCCTTGTTGATAAATTTGCAGCAGGTTGTCTAGCAGTTCAGGCGGCAAGTTATCGATGCAGTAAAAGCCCGCATCTTCGAGCGCAGCCAGAGCGACAGATTTACCTGACCCCGATTGGCCGGTCACGATGAACACCATGGCCGATTGATTCGGCTTTCGTAGTTTGTTCGTTACCAAGGCGCTCAAGCCGAGATCTCGCGGGTCGTTTTAATTGTGAAGTTCATGGTGCTCCGGGGGCTACGCTATGGGGATTCGGCCCGGACTGGTTGAATCGTTGCCGGTACGTTCCAGATTATGCTGCCGCACAACCGTTTCGACAAATACGGCGATGTTTCTACCGGGTGCAACCGGCAATCGAAAGAGCGGAATCATTTCTTGGCAGATCATGATTTGGCCTCGCTCACCGCGCAGACGGTCGTCGGCATGGATGTTTTTATGATCGGCAGCATAGAGTTCGATCAGCAGACGCAGATTTTTGTGGGGTTTGAGTGCGTTGTCGCCAAAGAGTGAGCGGACGTTGATGATGCCAAGGCCGCGAACTTCCAGCAGGTCTTTAATGTTATCCGGACAATGACCCTCGATGCCCTGATGCCCACGGATGAAGTAAGGGGCATCGTCAGCAATCAGCCGATGTCCACGCGATAACAGCTCGAGTGCCAGCTCGCTTTTGCCGATTCCCGACGCACCCGTGATCAGTACGCCGGAGCCAGCCACTTCCATGAAAACGCCGTGCTGCCATTGCCGATTTTGCTGACTCCGTTCGGCAAAGAGCCAAGCTGTCACGGCTGCGGCATTTTCAATGGTATGCAGAAAAGTCGAGTTGGACGTGGTTTGTTGTCGAACCCACTCAGTCGCTTCCTCAGCCGTACAGTCCGTCAGAATGTACGTGAGTGGTTGATTCGTTAAGGGTTCCTTTCGAGCCGTGATGGCGGCGCGAAGTGATTTATCCAGCAGGCCGATGGGCTGCGGCTCCAACGGGTTGAAGCGAGCAAACCGGAATTCGGGATTGAACAATCGCTCGTACACCGGATGGTTGCGTACTCCGGTCGCTTCGAATTCAAGCGGGAGAATTTGAGGTTGGGGCATCGGGATGGACATCCGGCGCGTCTTCGTGAGGGTCGATTATTCGTCAGGCGTGGTGAGCGGGCTGAGCCATTCGATCAGAAGGCCTCGGATCCGTTCGGGGCTTTGCGCCTGCATCATGGCTTCAAGGTCGCCTTCATTGGACAAATGCTCAGCAAGAACGCCGAGAATCGCGAGATGATTTTCGGGACATTCGGCAGGTACGATCAGCCCGATGATCAAACGAACGGGTTGGTTATCCATCGCACCGAAATCAATGCCTTCGGTCAGACGGATGACGGCGCCGCGAGGACGCAGAGTAGACGCGTCCCTGCCATGTGGAATGGCGATGCCCTTGCCGATGGCCGTGCAGCCCAGCCGTTCGCGTTCAATCAGGATTTCGTAAATTCGTGTGGACTCCTGTCCGCCGAGTTGGTCATCCGCCAACAATCCGGCAAGAACTTCCAGTACTCGTTTGCGACTTTGATAGACCTCGTCAATCAAAATGCGCTGTAATGGAAACATATCAGCGATAATCATGAATCACCTGTGATCGGAGCTTTTCTCAATAAGCGAGCATTCAAGCCTATGAGTTGGTTTGTGTAAAACAAGCGGCAGAGGATACGCCTAAAACAAAGCACTGGCATCCTTAATTTCCGGTATTTCATACGTTTAATCTGAATCAGGGCATCGAAAACGCGATGAGTGTGCGTTAACTCTTAGTTCAAGGCGTTTTATCGGGCCACATCTTCACCCATGCTGTTTATGGCCCGATCATGGTTCTGGTCGATGAGAATCTGACCAACGCCAAGCCCAACTTCGGTCAGCGCGAATTTATCTTCCAGCAAGAAAAATGGGCCAGCAATCACATCTACTTGTAGTAAATGGATTGCCGCCCAGTAGGTTTACCTGCCACGGCAGGCCCATTAGCAATGTTAACGGTGATCGGTCATTTTTTCTTTGTGTTTCATGATCTGGCGATCGAGTTTGTCGATCAGTGTGTCAATTGATGCGTACATGTCTTCGGATTCAGCTTCTGCGTGCACATCATTTCCGCTCATATGCAGAGTGGCTTCCGCTTTTTGTACTTTCTTTTCAACGGTAAGGATGACGTGAACATTGATCACCTTGTCGAAATGGCGCTTGAGCTTATCGAATTTGGTTTGGCAATAATCGCGCAGCGCGTCAGTGATATCGACGTGATGGCCGGTGATTTCAATTTGCATCATTTACTCCTTTCGCCTTCAGATCAGGCGCTTACGGTCGGTGGACGAGGCAATGCCCATTGCCTCGCGGTACTTGGCTATCGTCCGTCTTGCGACATCGATGCCTTGTTCGATGAGCATGTCGGCAATTTTGGCATCCGACAAGGGTTTGCGAGGATTTTCCTCGCTCACCAGTTTTTTGATCATGGCGCGAATGGCTGTAGCCGAGCATTCGCCACCATCGCTGGTGCCCACGTGGCTCGAAAAGAAATATTTGAATTCGAAGGTACCACGCGGGGTCAGCATGTATTTTTGAGTGGTCACCCGGCTGACCGTGGATTCGTGCAGGGAGAGCTCTTCTGCAATCTCCCGCAGAACCAGCGGCTTCATACCGGTTTCGCCTTGTTCGAAAAAGGCGGTTTGTCGCGCGACGATGGCCCTCGCGACGTTGAGTAGTGTTTCGTTGCGACTGCGCAGGCTCTTGATGAACCAGCGCGCTTCCTGCAGATGGCTGCGAATGTAGCTGGCATCTTCACCGCGGGAACTGCGGTTGATCATCCGTGCATAGGTCTGGTTGACGCGCAACTTGGGGGCGATTTCCGGATTGAGATCCACGTGCCAGACATTGTTGCGCAGCGTTACCATCACATCGGGAATGAGGTAGTCGGCTGCTTCTGCACCCACATCCGCACCTGGCCGCGGGTTCAGGCCCTGTAAAAGGAGCAGAGCGCCTTCCAGTGCGGCCTGGTCGATGCCGAGTGTTCGTTGTACCTTGGTGTACTCGCGTTGCGCGATGGCCTCGATCAGGTCCCGTTCGCAAATTTGAAGAGCGATATCCAGATAAGGCGTGTCGACGGGTTTTTGACGTAGTTGCAGACTCAGCGATTCGTTCAGGTCGCGAGCACCCACGCCGACCGGATCGAGTGATTGCACCAGATGGAGGATGGTGCCGATCTCTTCGAGGTCGATGTCCGGCCAGTCTTCACTGAGCATGGCTTGGATGTCTTCAAGTGAATCGGCCAGGTAACCGGTCGGGTCGATCGCTTCGATGATGGCGGTGGCGACGGCAGTATCGCGGGGTGTCAGGTGCGTCAGGTGAATCTGGCTCAAGAGATGATCGCGCAGGGATTCCACACCGTTTGACGTGGTGGCATACGGGTCGTAGTCGTCAAAGTTTTGTTCGGATGCACTAAATGAGGTGCTGCCATCGGCCTCGTAATAGTCTTCCCACTGGGTATCCAGCGTGAAAGGGTCGTCCGGTGTCAGTTCGTTGTTCGGTGCCAGCAGCGCCTCGCCTGCGACCGCATTGGGATCTTCCTGAAAATCAGCTTCGGGGGTTGAACCCGCTTCACCGGTTTCATTGAAGGCCTCGCCACTTTCACCAAACTCGTCGGTTTCGGCGATTTCCAACAAAGGATTGGTATCAACGGCTTGCTGGATTTCCAGTGACAGTTCGAGCGTCGAGAGTTGCAGCAAGCGGATGGACTGCTGCAACTGAGGTGTCATTGCCAGGCTTTGCCCGAGGCGAAGTTCCAGTCCCGGTTTCATCGGTGACCCCCGATCAATCCGGGCGCACGCAACCGCCGCACCGGTACAAAAGAACGGGCGGATAAAACGGGTTGCAAGCAGTCAGAAATAGTCATGAACATGTCATGCAGTTTAACTGAAATCGTCCCAGCGCCACCAGTCTGCGTGTGGCTTTTGCACCGTTCATAGTGTGAAGTGTTCGCCTAGGTACACGGCGCGTACCTGTGGATTGTCCAGAATGTCCTGTGGGCTGCCTTCGGCGAGGATTTTACCGTCGGATACGATGTATGCCCGTTCACATACGCCCAATGTTTCCCGCACATTGTGATCGGTGATCAGAACGGCGATGCCACGCGCTTTCAGGTGATGGATGATGCGCTGAATGTCGATGACCGAGATCGGGTCGACACCGGCGAACGGTTCATCAAGCAAGATCACGCGTGGGTTGGCGGCCAGGGCACGTGCAATTTCAACTCGTCGTCGCTCACCGCCTGAAAGTGACTGGCCGGAACTACGTCGGATCGCACGGATATGCAGTTCCTGCAGCAGCCCTTCCAGTTCGTCGCGTTGTTGTGCCCGGGTCAGGTCACGCCGTAACTCCAGTACGCCCAGAATATTCTGCTCTACGGTGAGTTTACGGAAAACAGATGCCTCCTGCGGCAGATAGCCAAGTCCCATTTGTGCGCGCTGGTTGACGGGCATTAAGGTGATGTCTCGGCCGTTCAGCCAGATTTGCCCCTGATCGGCCGCCACGAGTCCGACAATCATATAGAAGCTGGTGGTTTTGCCCGCACCGTTCGGCCCCAGTAGTCCGACGATTTCACCCGCATTGACTTCAAGCGACACGCCCTGAACCACGGCACGAGCGCCATAGTGCTTGACAAGCGACTCGGCAACCAGAATCGGCTTGGTGGTGCGCGTGCTCATGGTTTGGCAGATGGTGTTGTAGCCGCAGGTTTGCCGTCTTGTGGTTGATCTGCATTTTTACTGCGTGGTTGAATCACAACATGGACACGCTCTCCGCCGGTCTTCCCGCCCGCTTTGACGACTTCGGCATTCATGTCGTAGGTGATCTGTTGTGAACTGAGCGTGTCGCCCTGACGGTCGAGCTTGGCATTGCCGGTCAGGATGATTTTTTGTTGTTGGGCAAGGTAATTGGCATCGTTCGCGCTGCCCTTGACCAGCTGGCCCTTGTCATCCAGTTCCTGGAATGTGGCCGGTTTGCCCTCAAGTACAGCGCGGACGAGTTCGCCTTTTTCTACGTACAAGGTCGCCTTGTCGCCAGTGGCGTGCAGACTGCCCTGATTGATGACCACATTGCCGGTGTAAATGCTGGTGCCTTGCTTGTAGTCGGTAACCTTTTCATTCGCGGTTACATCGATCGGCTGGTTGCGGTCGGCTTTGGCGGCAAAAACAGTCGGTGTCATGAGTCCGGCGATGATTCCAAGAATGAGCAAGGCGGAAGTCCATCCAGTCGAACAAATGTTAGCGGTGTTAGATTGGTGCATCAGGGCTGTGCTCCTTGGCTTGTGTCTGACTTAACTTTGGCGGAAACGGGGCGATTGAAGTGATCGTGAACCTTGGATTGTTGGAAAACCTGGTTGTTGTAGTTCAGATTGAATGCAGATGAGTTGCTGGTCCAGCGCGGCTGGCCATCGGTATTCATTTCGGCAAGGCGCGTCGGGTCCGTGCTGGCGGCTTTTTGTTCCTGTGGCTGGATCGTCATGGTTTGAGTGCTGAAAACCAACGCTCCCTGATTCCCACTGGCGGCACGATGTCCTTCAACGCCGCCGGTCAGTTCCACCGAAGTCAAGCGCTCGTCAGCCGATCCTGTCGGGGCGGATAGCCGCCACGGCGGTGCATTATTTTCTTTGCTCTCAAGCAGGCACTCGACCTGGTTGAAGCGGTAGCCCTTGTCGTCGGTCAGGTGATTGAGTTGGCTGCCGCTGACCGTCCAATCGAGCGCGCCCTTCCGGTTGAATTGCCGCGCGGTAAAGTCGCTGAATCGTTGGTCGAATGCGGCGGGTGTTGTAGCCACTTCCTGCTTTGGCGCAATATAGTTTTTCCACACTAGGATTCCCAGCAGGGCGAACAGCGCTGCGGCGATAAAGAATTGTCCGACTTGCTGAAACGACATAATGATAGCGTTACTGGTAATCGGCCAACACGGTCGGCCAGGCATCCCGTGCGTCGATCAACAGATCAATGAGTTCACGTACGGCGCCTTGCCCACCGCCGAGATGGGTGACCCAGTCAACCCTGGATTGGATCAGGCGCGGTGCGTCCGCCACGGTCACACTGACACCGGCGCGGTTGAGCATGGGCAGGTCGATCACGTCATCGCCCATCACGGCGCACTCTTCAGGGCGAATGCCCAGTGTTGCCGCTAATGTTTCGATTGCCGCTCCCTTGTCGCGAACACCGATCAGGCAATGAGTAATGCCCAGATTATCTGCGCGGTGCCTTAGGGCTGGCGAAGCACGCCCGGAAATGATCGCGACTTCGATGCCGATTTTCTGCGCCATCTTGATGCCATGACCGTCTCGGGAATGGAATACCTTGTGTTCCTCGCCGTGCTCGGTGAAGTGCAGTCGACCATCGGTCAGCACGCCATCGACATCCAGAATCAGAGCGCGGACTGCCCGCAGGCGGCTCAGTAAATCAGGTTTTTTCATCGTGTTCTGCCCAGTGTTTCGCTGTTGGTTTAATGGCCTATGCCACGCCCGCGCGAAGAAGATCATGCATATTGAGTGCGCCGATCACGTGGGATTGATTATCGGTCACAATCAGGCCGTTGATCTTGTCCCGCTCCATGATGGCAAGCGCTTCGGCCGCCAGTTTATCCGCTGTGCAGGTGCGCGGGTTGCGAATCATCACGCGTTCGATCGGTTGGTTCAGATCGTACTCTTCCTGATCGAGAATCCGGCGCAGATCACCATCGGTAAACAGACCCAGCAGTTTTTGCTGTTCGTCCACGATGGTCGTCATGCCAAGCCCACCGGATGAAATCACGATCAGCGCCTGCTTGATGGTCTGGTTGTGCATGACCCTCGGTATCCGGTCTCCGGTATGCATGACATCCTGAACCCGAAGCAGGAGCCTGCGACCCAGCGTACCGCCGGGATGTGAGAGCGCAAAATCTTCCGGCTGGAAGGCGCGCGCGTCGAGCAGGGCGACAGCCAGGGCATCCCCCATGACCAGTGCCGCCGTGGTGCTGGCGGTTGGTGCGAGATTGAGCGGGCAGGCTTCGCGTTCAACGGATACATCCAAATGTGCTTCTGCCGCCTTGGCGAGCGTGGATTGTGGCCGACCGGTCAGTGCCACCAAGGGCGTACCCAAGCGTTTGATTACGGGCAGGATGGCCAGCATTTCTGCGGTTTCGCCCGAGTTGGACAAGGCGAGCACGACATCGCGCCGCGTGATCATGCCCAAATCGCCGTGGCTGGCTTCACCGGGGTGAACGAAGAAGGCCGGTGTGCCCGTGCTGGCGAGCGTCGCCGCGATTTTTCCGCCGATGTGACCCGACTTGCCCATGCCGATGACAATCACTCGACCATCGCACTTGAGCATCAACTCGCAGGCGGTGATGAATTGGTGATCGAGTCGAGCGCTCAAGGCTTGGCAGGCTTGCGCTTCAATGTCGATGACCTGTTTTGCCATCGCAAGAAGATTATTAGGATTCATAGATATTCGTTATGATGTCGCCTTCAAAGGACTCGGGAGTATATCAGGGACGTTGATGTGCTGCCCCGGTCCCTCGCTTGCTTGATGATCTATATTTAATTTAACTAGGCTGTTCGTATATTGGTGGTCAGGTTAATAATTTGCCTGCTAACCTTATAGCGATCTGAGTTTCGTAAGGGCGGTGGCGCAGCAAGCGACGGATCAATGCCGGGTAAAATAAGAACAGCGTTCATGATCCAACTCATTCATGGTTTACGCCCTGTTCTTTGCCCAACTTTCTTGCTGTTCCTTGCCATGTCTGAATTTTACGGGGGTATTTTGCGGTGAATTCTGCGGTGTTGAGTTCTGAGATACTGACCTCTTCAGTTGGTGCTTCTGCCCAGCAGGTTCAGGCTGCCGAGGCGCTCAACCGGGATGTTTTCTTTCACGATACCCTGGCCGATGGCTCGCCAGCGCCCGAGCTCGCGATTATTCCGGCGGGCGAATTCATGATGGGCGCCAAGGAATCCGAGTATCAAGCGCAAAAATCTGAACAGCCACGGCATGAAGTCAGTTTTCCTCGTCATTTTGCGTTGACCCGAGGCACGATACGCCGCCGCGAATACAATCAGTTTCTATTGGCGAGCGATCACCGGCGGCCACGTCCTTATTCCTGGAATGATCTGGACTTCCCCGTGTACAACGTGTCCATAAAGGATGCTGCGGCCTATGCCGCTTGGCTATCAGAGCAGACGCGGCAACATTATCGCCTGCCTACCGAAGCGGAGTGGGAATACGCAGCGCGGGCGGGCACCACGACCATGTTCAGCTTCGGCGATAAAATTCGTCGAGAAGAGGTGAACTGTTCCGGCGGTTTGCATTGCACCCGTGGGCTGTTTATTTGTGGCATCGGGCGTCCGGTGCAAGTCGGCACCTTGCCGCCCAACGCTTGGGGCCTGTTTGAAATGCACGGCAATATGCAGGAATTCACGCTGGATCATTGGCGTGACAGCTATCGCTCCACCCCTCGCGTCGGCGACATGCCCTTTCGCAGCCCGGATGCCCGCCATCGCCATTTTCATGTGGTGCGTGGCGGTTCTTGGTTCGATGGTCCGGGGGCTTGCCGAAGCGCGTCACGGACCCTGCGCCATGAAAACGAGATCGACTTGAATCTCGGCTTTCGTCTCCTGCGTGAGATTTATTCATGACGATAACGCGTTCAATTGAAGTGGTGCCAAATACAAAGATCAGCACGGATATTCACTTGGGCATCCGCCATCGGCGGGCGGCCTCCCTGATCCAGGAATTTTACCCGGATGGGATGCCGGAAGACTGGCGTCACAGTTATCTTGCCATGATGACGCAGGTAATCTGGGTCGAGGATGGTGATGATGATCTCGCCGAGATGCTTGCGGCCATCGTCGATGCGCCAAAACCGGTGCTGACCGTCTGGGTGGCTGAAGACTCGGCACAAGCCAATCTCTGGCAGGCGGCTCATCCTGAACAGCAACTCATTATTATGACGCCCAGCACACCGGTATGGACTCCTCAGGCAGAGGGGGGCGGCGGTGCACGCGTGGCACTTATGCCGGGTAGTGATCAGCCCGCGCAGATCAGGGCTTGGCTCGAGCAATTCGTACAGCAGGCACCCGCCGGGCCTTGTGCGCTGTTTGTCGACGGTGAGTCGCCCTCGGTGCCGACCCTTGACCGCTTGCAAACCTTGATCGAGCTGATGGGGTTGTGATGACCAGCGATTCCTACATCACCTTTGAAAACGTGCGTTTTTCCCGTGGTCGAAAATGTATTTTTGATGGCGTAAACATCGCTATTCCGCGGGGAAAGATCACCGCGATCATGGGGCCATCGGGAACCGGGAAAACCACCTTGCTGCGACTGATTGGTGGCCAGATCAAACCCGATTCGGGCACTGTGCGGGTTGATGGGCTGGACGTGGCGCGCGCATCGTCCAAGTCCCTGTTGGCGATGCGTCGGCGTTTGGGGATGTTGTTTCAGAACGGCGCCCTGTTTACCGATCTTACCGCCGCAGAGAATGTGGCTTTCCCGCTGCGGGAGCATAGCCGTCTTCCCGAGCCGATGATCCAGCGCATGGTGACGTTGAAATTGCAGGCGGTCGGGTTGTTGGAGGCTGCCGGGCAAATGCCGGCGGCTCTGTCCGGCGGGATGGCGCGTCGTGTGGCGCTGGCGCGTGCACTGGCGCTCGATCCCGAATTGATGTTGTACGACGAGCCCTTTACGGGGCAGGACCCGATTAACGTGGGCGTGCTTCTGCGACTGATCGCCTCGCTGAATCAGGCCTTGGGCTTGACCAGCGTACTCGTATCCCATGATGTGACTGAAGCCCTATCGATTGCTGACCACGTTGTGGTCATCAATCAGGCGCGGATCGTGGCCTCCGGCTCGCCGGACGCGTTGCGTGCCGAAATGCCGGGCAATCCGTTTTTACGGCAGTTCCTCGAAGGGGCCCCAGACGACGATCAGTCCGAGCTCGGCCAGCGCTCGGCCAGAACCTTCGCCGAGGCATTGGGCTTGCTGCCTCGTCCGGATAAATCGGACGCTGCGGCGGCAGCGAGTCGGCACAGGAACGTAGGATGAACGGATACCGAAACGCATTTTTCAACGGCTTGGCACTGCTCGGGCAGGGCGCGCTGGCCGCGGTGGCGCATGCCGGGCAAATGATCCTGTTCACCGGGCAATTACTGTGGCGTTTGTTGCCGGCTTGGACGCGTCCACGATTGATCGTTCAGGAGTTGTACGCGATTGGTGTGCTTTCGTTGGTCATTATTCTGATTTCCGGTGGATTTGTCGGTCTGGTGCTGGGTTTGCAGGGCTACAATATTCTCTCCAAGTTCAATGCGACCGAATCGCTGGGCGTGATGGTTGCCTTATCGCTGGTTCGGGAGCTCGGTCCGGTCGTGACGGCTTTGCTGTTTGCCGGTCGTGCCGGATCAGCCGTGACTGCGGAGATCGCCTTGATGAAAACCACCGAGCAGCTTTCTGCCATGGAAATGATGGCGGTCGATCCACTGCGTCGGGTCGTGGCCCCACGGTTTTGGGGTGCGGTGTTCTCCATGCCTTTGCTTGCCGGGTTGTTCTCTCTGGTGGGTATTGCCGGTGGCTATTTCATCGGTGTGGTCGTGCTGGGTGTCGACCCTGCCTCGTACTGGGGGCAAATCCAGCAGCAGATGCAACCCGTGGACGATGTGCTCAATGGCGTGATCAAGAGCTTGGTTTTTGGTGCCGTGGTTGGTTTGATTGCCGTTTTTGAAGGTTTTAATGCAGAACCGACGTCGCTGGGGATCTCCCGCGCGACCACGCGAACCGTGGTGCTGAGCTCGCTCTGTGTGCTGGGACTGGATTTTATTTTGACCGCCTGGATGTTTGGGGCCTGAATGATGAATGCACAACGTGGAATTGAAATGGTGGTTGGCGCCTTCGTGCTGGCCGGGATTGCGGCTTTGCTCGTGTTGACACTCAAATGGAGTGATTTCGGTACCAGCTCGGTTTCGGGTTATACCTTGACGGCTGAATTCGACAATATCGGCGGTTTGACCGACCGCTCGCCGATCAAGATGGCGGGTGTCACAATCGGGCGGGTCTCTAATATACAGATCGATCCAAACACCTTCGAGGCCGTGGTGACAATGGTCATCAGTTCGCAATACGATAATCTGCCTAAAGACTCGTTCGCAAGCATCTATACTGCTGGGCTGTTGGGTGCCCAGTACATCGAAATCTCGCCCGGTGGCGATACGAAAGTGCTGAAAAACGGCGATAAAATCACGATGACACAATCAGCCGTCATTCTGGAAAAAGTTATCTCTAAATTTTTATTCAACAAGGCAGCAGCGCAATGAGAAAAACGCACCTGATATTTTTGGCATTGGCCGCGTTCAGCGGCATGGCACAGGCGCAGACCGTCAACCTCGAGCAGGCCACCCAAATGGCCCTGAATGCCGATCCACGCATTGAAGAGCAGCGCGCGAACGTGGCTGCTGCCCAGGCTTTGATTCAAAAGGTGGAAGGCGAGGGCGGAATTCGCGCCAGCGTCAATTTGTACGCCGCTCTGGCACCCAGAGCCAGCAATGGTTTGTTCACGAATGGTACCAACAGCTGCCCGGCGGGCGGATGTACGCTGCGCGACGATGGCAATACCATCAATGATGGCATCACGGTGACTTCGGGTATTACCGCTTCGATCATCAAGCCGTTGTACACCTTCGGCAAGTTGTCGAATTACATGACGGCGGCAAAATACAACAAAGATCTCAAATCCGATGAGGTCGCGCTGGCCAAGGGACAGACCTGGCTTACGGTTCGACGCGCCTATTATGGTTACCTGACTGCCCGTGACACCCGGAGATTGCTGATTGGCGTGCGTCATCAGCTCGCCGATGCCGAGGCGCCACTCAAGAAAAAAGCGGATTCAGGTAACGGTTCGATGCGGGACGTCTACGCATTGGAAAACGGCCTGGGCTTGCTAGATAAATACATCGCGGAGGCTACCGGCGTCGAGCAGATTGCGTTGGCTGGACTCAAAACCATTATCGGCGTGCCGATCGATGATCCGCTGACCGTAGCCGATACCCACATCACACCGGTCTCGATGCCTGATGGCAGCTTGAAGCAGTTTTCCAACGAAGCGCTGGCTAATCGCCCAGAAATGCATATGGCCGAATCCGGTCTGGCTGCCTTGCGGTCCTATGTTCAGGCGCGCAAGGCAGAGCGCTATCCGAACCTTTACGCTGGTGTTATGGCGCAAGCTCAATACACGCCAGGTCGTGATCGGCTGGATAACCCCTATATTTACGATCCGCTCAACTCGGCGTTTGCCACGCCGGTTATCGGCATCAAATGGGATTTCAATCCCGGTGTGCTCAATGCCAATGTGAGTAGCGCTGAGGCCGAGTTGCGCGGTGCCGTTGCAAAAGCGCAACTGGCTCAGGTCGGGATTCCCTATCAGGTGACGGAAGCCTATCGCAATGTGTCGTCGTTACATGCTCAGATTGAAGCGCTCGAGAAAGCGCGTGTTGCCTCCAAACGTTGGATGATCAGCAGTTTCCTCGATTTTCAGGCTGGTTTGGTTGATGGGGGCATATTGGGTATGGCCGTGGCCGGGAATACATCCACACAGGTCGATTACTTCAAAGCCGTCAATGATTTCAATATGCAAGTGGCCCAGCTTCGGGTTGCTACAGGAGATTATCCCCAATGAATACGATGAACTGGCGTCGTCGCCTTTTTTTGAATGCGATCCTGCTTGGTGGTCTGGGACTTTCCGGTTTAGTTCCGGTCTCTGCCTTTGCGGGCAACCTGACCAACGAAGCGGCCATGAACCTTGTGCAGAGCACGGCTGATCAGGTCATCCATGAAATTGCAAAAAATCAGGCGGAGGTTGAGAAGGACCCGAGCGTGTTACTTGATATCGTGGACAAAACCTTGCTGCCCGAAGTTGATTCGGAACGCATGAGTCGACTGGTTCTGGGACGCTACTGGCGTACGGCTTCTGCCAGCCAGAAGGCCGCATTTACCGAGCAATTCAAGCGTCTGCTTGTTCGCACCTATGCCGGCCCCTTGTCCAAACTGGGAAACCAGACGATTAAAGTAACAGGAACCAAACCGGGCGCAGACAAAGATGAAATTGAAGTTTTGTCCGTTGTTTCCGGTGGCGATATGGGTCCGGTGCCGGTCGACTATCGTTTGGCTGCCGTCGATGGGAACTGGAAAGCCTACGATGTGGTGATCGATGGTATCAGCCTGATTAACAATTATCGCAGCAGCTTCGCTCAGGTTGTGCAGCAAAAGGGCCTTGATAGTCTGATTTCCACGCTGAAAACGCAGAACAATGGCTGATTCGAGTGCCTCAGAATCGTCCGCGGTTCAGGCAGAAGCCTTGCGCTTCGTGCGTGAGGCCGGGCGGGTCCGTGTACAGGGTGATCTGCTTCGTTCCTCCATTGAATCGCTGAGTGATCTCAGTTTGCCCATGCCAGACGGGCAAACACCCGGTACGCGGCTTGAAATTGCCCTGGGTTCCGTGGGGCGTATCGATACCGCAGGGGTTGCGTTTTTGCTGGGGTGGCAGGCCGAGGCCGCAGCGCAATCGGTCACAGTGCGATACACTCACCCGCCCAAGGCCATGCGAGCCATGATGCGGGTATATGATCTGGACGATTGGATGGTCGTCGAAGGGGTTTCATAGAACGTCTACGCCCGCCTTGGTGCTCAATCGTTCTTAAGCCCGATAATGGTATAAAGTTAATTAAATGAATAAGTTAATCATTCGGGGCGGCGCTCCCTTGCGTGGGGATGTTCGGATTTCCGGAGCCAAAAATGCTGTTTTGCCCATCATGGCCGCCGGCCTGTTGTGTGAAACACCCTGCACCATCGAGAACGTGCCGCACCTGCAGGACGTGACCACGATGATGGAGTTGCTCGGCGGCATGGGCGTGACGCTCACCATCTCGGATAAAATGAGTGTCGAAATCGACACCTCCACCATCGAAAAACTGGTGGCGCCGTACGATCTGGTCTGCACGATGCGTGCCTCGATTCTGGTGCTCGGCCCCATGCTGGCCCGTTTTGGGCAAGCCAAGGTATCTTTGCCCGGCGGTTGCGCCATCGGGTCGCGACCGGTTGATATTCACCTTCATGGGTTGATGGCACTCGGGGCACAAATCAAAGTCGAGAATGGCTACATCGATGCCAAGGCAGAGCGTCTGGTCGGCACACGGATCGTCATGGATCAAGTGACGGTCACGGGCACCGAAAACTTGATGATGGCTGCCGTGTTTGCTGAAGGTGAAACCGTGCTGGAAAATGCCGCGCGTGAACCCGAGGTGATCGATCTGGCGAACTTCCTCATTAAAATGGGGGCTGATATCACCGGCGTTGGTACGGATGTCATCACGATTCGTGGGGTTAAGTCATTGCAGGGCGTGCGTTATCGCGTTCTGCCCGATCGTATTGAAACCGGAACATATTTGGTTGCTGCAGCCATGACGGGCGGTAAGGTGCGGGTTCGCGATACCGATCCGCGTTTGCTCGACGCGGTATTGAGCAAATTGACCGAAGCGGGTGCGCATATCACAACAGGTGACGATTGGATCGAGCTCGACATGACGGGCCGTCGTCTTCACTCAGTCAATGTGCGCACGGCACCGCATCCCGGGTTCCCCACGGACATGCAGGCGCAGTTCTTGGCCTTGAATTGTATTGCCGAGGGTACGGCTACAGTGATTGAAACGATATTCGAAAACCGTTTCATGCATGTGCAAGAGTTGCTGCGCATCGGGGCGGATATTCACGTTGAGGGAAATACGGCCGTTGTTCGTGGCTTGCCGGTTCTGACAGGCGCGCAGATGATGGCGACCGATTTGCGTGCTTCTGCCAGTCTGATTCTGGCCGGTCTGGTTGCCGAGGGCGAGACCACGATCAACCGGATTTATCATATCGACCGAGGCTATGAATCGATCGAAGAAAAGCTTTCTAAACTGGGCGCGAATATTCAGCGCATCAACCAATAACCCATTGGAATAAACGAGTGACCAGAGTCGTATGAGTCAGCAAAACATTATCATCGCGCTTTCCAAGGGCCGTATTTTCAAGGATACCCTGCCCCTGTTGGCGCACGTAGGTATTACGCCGAAGGATGACCCGGAAACCACACGCAAACTCATTCTGGATACCAACCATGCGCATATCAAGCTGTTGATTCTGCGTGCATCCGATGTGCCTACCTACGTTCAGTACGGTGCGGCGGATCTGGGCGTGGCCGGTAAGGATGTGCTCATGGAGCACGGTGGCGAGGGGTTGTTTGAATTGCTTGACCTCAATATTGCCCGTTGCAAGTTGATGGTGGCAGGCAAGCCCGGCTCCACCGACCAGCCAGGTCGGCTGCGTGTGGCGACCAAGTACACGCATTCGGCGGAATGCTACTTCGCCGAACAAGGGCGGCAGATCGAGTTGATCAAGCTCTACGGGTCGATGGAACTCGCCCCGCTGGTGGATTTGTCCGATTGCATCGTCGATGTGGTCGATACCGGAAATACCTTGCGTGCAAATGGTCTTGAGCCCTTGCTGCACATTGCCGACATTTCATCCCGGCTGATTGTCAATCGGGCGGCCCAGAAATTGAAGCATCGTGAAATAGCCGATCTGGTCCGTCAACTCGATGAATACCTCGCAGCGGAGGCGGCTACGGCATGATGAAGCGATTAGATGCGTTAGCCCCTGATTTTTCTGCCAACCTACAGAAATTGCTCGATTGGTCGAGTGTTGCCGATGCCTCCGTACAGACCACGGTTGATGAAATCATCCATGCGATTCGTGATGAAGGCGACACCGCTCTGTTGCGTTACACCGCCAAGTTCGATCGGCTCGACCTGTCTTCGGCAGACGCTTTGGCCTTTACCCGTGAAGAAATCGATGCATCGGTCGCTCGCACATCGCCCGAACTGTTGGCAGCCTTGACTCAGGCGGCGGCGCGTATTCGTGCCTATGCCGAACATCAAAAGATGACTTCATGGCAGTTCACCGAAGCAGACGGAACGGTCCTCGGGCAGCAAGTCAGTCCCCTGGATCGAGCGGGCCTGTACGTGCCCGGCGGCAAGGCGGCGTATCCCTCATCGGTCTTGATGAATGCGATTCCGGCCAAGGTTGCCGGTGTCCGCGAACTGATCATGGTGGTGCCGACTCCGGACGGGATCATCAACGACACGGTGCTTGCGGCTGCACATGTCGCCGGTGTCGACCGTATTTTCCGCATCGGTGGGGCACAGGCCGTCGCTGCGCTGGCCTACGGCACCGCAACCGTACCTGCCGTCGACAAGATTGTCGGCCCAGGTAATATCTATGTCGCAGCCGCGAAGCGCGCTGTGTTTGGCAAGGTGGGCATCGACATGATCGCCGGACCATCGGAAATTCTGATTCTCTGTGATGGCAAGACCGATCCGGACTGGATCGCGATGGACTTGTTCTCGCAGGCGGAGCACGACGAGCAGGCCCAATCCATCCTGATTTCTCCCGATGCTCAATTTCTCGACAAGGTGACCGCCTCGATTGAAAAATTGCTGGCAGATCAACCTCGCGCAGCCATCATCCGGACCGCGTTGACCAACCGAGGTGCGTTGATTCACGTGCCGGACATGGACGCGGCCATTGAGTTGGCGAACCGTATTGCACCGGAGCACCTTGAGCTTTCGTTTGAAGGCGCCGAGCAACGCCTACCGGAGATCCGCCACGCCGGTGCGATTTTCGTCGGTAAATATACCGCCGAGGCCTTGGGCGATTACTGTGCTGGCCCGAATCACGTGCTGCCGACTTCCGGCACCGCACGATTCTCTTCGCCATTGGGGGTGTACGACTTCCAGAAGCGTTCGAGTATTATCCAGTGCTCGGCAGAGGGCAGTGCGGTACTCGGTGCGTTGGCCGAAGTTCTGGCCGAATCCGAAGGGCTGTACGCCCACGGTGCCTCGGCTCGTTACCGTGTCAAGGATCACCGTTAAGGCACAACGTTGATGAATCCAACGAAATTGAAGTTTGGTGTAGGGCCGGGCAGCGTGGGGAAGAGGAGTCGGATATGAGTTCACCGTTCTGGTCGCGACTGGTTGGCGGGTTGACCCCCTATGTTCCTGGTGAACAGCCCAAAGGTGCTGGACCGGATGGCCGGCGCCTGATCAAGCTCAACACCAACGAAAATCCATATGGCCCGTCGCCCAAGGTCATTACGGCGATTGAATCTGTTTTGAACGAGAGTTTGCGCCTTTATCCCGATCCGACGGCGCACGACCTGCGCGAAACGATCGCCGAATACTACCGTTTAACACCCGATCATGTGTTCGTCGGCAACGGTTCGGATGAGGTTCTGGCCTTTGTTTTTCAGGCCCTGCTCGCGCACGAAAAGCCCATCCTCTTTCCCGACATCAGTTACAGCTTCTATCCGGTTTACTGCGCGCTGTACGGTATTGATTATCGATTGATTCCGCTTGATGAGGATCTGGCTATTCGGGTGGAAGATTATGCCCAGGCTGAGCAACCATCGATTGGTGGCATTATCTTTCCCAACCCGAACGCACCGACTGGGCGCTTACTTTCTTTGGTGGAAATTGAACGGATTGTTGCGGGGCAACCGGATGTGGTCGTGGTGATCGACGAGGCATATATTGATTTTGGTGGCGAGTCGGCGGTTGCCCTGATCGATCGCTTTCCCAATGTTCTGGTGACGCAATCACTGTCCAAATCCCGTTCTTTGGCGGGTTTGCGCGTCGGATTGGCGCTGGGTCAGCCTGCTTTGATCGAGGCACTGGTGCGCGTCAAAGACAGTTTCAACTCCTATCCACTGGACCGTCTGGCCTTGGCGGGTGCGAAGGCAGCCTTCGAGGATGGAGCCTACTTTGCACAAACCTGCACACGCATTATCGATGCGAGGGAAGCACTGACCAAGGCGCTTGTATCGCGCGGTTTCACTGTGCTGCCATCCGGTGCCAATTTCGTTTTTGCACGCCATCCCAAGCAAGGTGGTGAGCAACTTTATCTTGGATTGCGCCAGCAGGGTGTGATGGTTCGTCACTTCAACAAGCCCCGAATTGCCGAATTTCTGCGGATCACGGTTGGAACGCCCGAAGAAAACCAGTGTCTTCTCGCCGCACTTGATGTGGTGATGGGCATTGCGATGAGCGCGACTAATTGAGTTTTCGGTTTGTGTGGACGATGGTCTCCGCGCCCTTGGCGTGTTATGATCGCGTTCCATTTTTCGAACAGAAGATGGTTTCTATGGTGTTCCGTATTCGTCCCTTCGCGACAATGCGCCGTGAACCCCGCCAGGCCCGGAAGGGAGCAACGGTAACGGTTGCCTTGGGTGCCGGAGATCGGCGGGTGCGGGATGCCACCTTCCCAAAATTCATTTCATTCAATTCGGCTGTTGCGCTATGAGCTACCTCGTGCTGGCGCGCAAATGGCGTCCCAAAAGCTTTGCCGAAATGGTTGGCCAAGGCCATGTCCTGCAAGCACTGACGAATGCGCTGGACCAAAGCCGTTTGCACCATGCTTACCTGTTCACCGGCACTCGAGGCGTGGGCAAGACCACCGTCGCGCGAATTTTTGCCAAAGCGTTGAATTGCGAGCACGGCATATCCAGTACGCCCTGTGGTGTATGCAGTGCCTGCGTTGAAATTGATCAGGGCCGCTTTGTCGATTTGATTGAAGTCGATGCCGCTTCGCGCACCGGTGTCGACGACACCCGTGACTTGCTTGAGAACGTGGCCTACGCGCCGGTGCGCGGTCGGTTCAAGATCTATCTGATCGACGAAGTGCATATGTTCTCGAAATCGAGCTTCAATGCGCTTTTGAAGACGCTTGAAGAACCGCCCGAACACGTCAAGTTCTTGTTGGCAACCACCGATCCGCAAAAACTACCTGTCACGGTGCTCTCCCGGTGCTTGCAGTTCAATTTGCGCGCCTTGCCGCTTTCTCAGATTCAGCAGCATCTGGCCGATGTTTTGCAAAAGGAAAACATTGCTTTTGAGCCGGCTGCCCTGCACTTGATCGCTGAAGCGGCCAATGGCTCGATGCGGGACGCCTTGAGTCTGCTCGACCAGGCCATCGCATTCACCGGCGGCAAGCTCGATACGGTTCAGGTGAGCCAGATTTTGGGTTTGAGTGATCATCAAATCATCTGGGACATGATCGACGCGCTCTATCAGCAGTCGGCGGACCGGCTGTTTGCTCTGGTCGACGAAGCACTGGATCGCGCGGTAGAGCCGGCGATTCTTCTGGCGCAGTTCATCGAGTCCATTCATCAGTTGGCGATGGGGCAGTGGATTCAATCCATGTCTGCTGCGGCCAACCCGCCCCCGGACGAATTGAAATCCATCGATCCCCAACTGCTGCAGTTGTGGTACCAAATCGCCACGACGGGCCGACGCGATATGGCCTGGTCGCCCAATGCACGGATCGGTCTTGAGATGACTTTGCTTCGTATGCTGGCATTTCAGCCGGGAGGCGAGGCTTCAAACGGCGCAGTTAAAGCGACAGAACCTGCTGCTGTCCATTCTTATCCCTCTGATTCACGCAGCGTGTCTGCTGCAAAGACAAAACCAGAACGGGTTGCTTCATCGATCACACAACCCGAATCCGAGCCCGAAACAAAGGCGCGTTTGCAAAAAAGTGCCGAGCATCGGGTCGCAGAACCGATGGTTGCGCAAACAATGCCGGTTCAGGACAAATCTGATCATGATGTGCCTGATCATTCTGGCCATGCGCGCGCCCAATTGACCGACCTGCCATGGCATGAATGGGTTGAGCGCATACCCGGTCAGCCGGGGCGGAACTTGGCTGATCGCTGTCACATCAATATTGTCGACGGGCAGATTCAACTTGTGGTCGCCCCTCAATATGAAGTCATTGCCAATGCCCGTGCGCGGGAAAGTTTGCTTTCTCAGCTTTCTAAACTGGCCGATACTTCAAAGGTAAAAATTATTATCGGGCAGAACGATACGGCATCTGACCGAGCCACATCCGAAATATCAGCCCAGGCGGCCATCACACCCGCCGAACGCAGAAATCAGGAAGAGATCAATCTGCAGCAGCAACGAAGACAGAGCGTTGTGCAACATCCCGTTGTGCAACTGCTGCAAGAACAAGCCGGGGCTCAACTCGTTGAAGAAAGTATTCTTCCTCGTGATGGCCAATCAGACCCCGCATAAAACACTGATCGAATACAAACCCTACAGAGGAGAATTAAGCCATGATGAAAGGCGGAATCGGCAATTTGATGAAACAAGCCCAGCAGATGCAGGAAAAGATGCAGCGCATGCAGGAAGAGGTTGCCAAAATCGAAGTGACGGGAGAATCCGGTGCCGGTCTGGTCAAGGTCACCATGACCGGTAAGCATGAAGTGCGTCGACTGGTTATTGACGACAGCCTGATGGGCGATGACAAGGAAATGCTGGAAGATCTGATTGCCGCAGCTGTGAACGATGCCGTACGTCGGGTCGAACACAATCAACAAGAAATGATGTCCAGTGTCACGGCGGGCATGAACCTGCCAGCGGGCATGAAGCTGCCTTTCTGATCCTGCCCACATGTTCTCGCCCAAGTTCGTCGCATTGGTCCAGGCCCTGAGGGGATTGCCTTCGGTCGGGCAGAAAACAGCTCAGCGCATGGCTTTGCAGTTGCTCGAACATGACCGGGAAGGGGCGGCCCAACTTGCAAGGGCGATCGTTGCGGCGCTTGAGGGTATCGGTCGCTGCGAATCCTGCCGCATATTTTCTGAAACGCCGGTTTGCCCGGTTTGCGCGGATAACCACAGAGATGCGACACAGCTCTGCATTGTCGAATCACCGACCGATTGGTTGGCGATTGAACAATCCGGTGCATACCAGGGGCTGTACTTTATCCTGTCGGGCCATTTATCACCCTTGGATGGCATCGGCCCAGAAGACATCGGTATTCCCGAATTGATGAACCGATTGGCAAACAGCCCGGTTGAAGAAATCATCATGGCGACAAGCGCGACGATCGAAGGTGAAGCCACCGCAGGCTACATCATGGATCGGGTTGATCCTGCACGCTACAAGGTAACTCGACTGGCACAGGGCGTGCCCATGGGGGGAGAGCTGGAATACCTCGATGCCCAAACATTGAGTCTGGCGCTTAAATCAAGGCGTTCCGTATAAGCGCCAGTATTGTAGTCACAAACCTTTCAAGCGATATATAACGCTCTCCAATCGTGGTAATCCTTGTTTCTACGATCAAACTGAATTTCTATCCCAGCGTTGTATTCAGGTTCGCCCTGATCGTCCGATGACTTTTCGCACCAAGTGATCTTGCCGTTCATGAAGAACACGTTGTTGTCATTTACGGTGCAAACGGAAAGTTGAACAGGCAGGTTCAATTCAAGCGCGTTTTTTGTGGAAATGTTCAGTCCATTGGCACTGACATCAATGATTTCTGCATTGAATATCTCAAAAGGCGGCGTCATGCATTTCAGTAAAACCTTGCCCCTGACCTTGATTCGGTTGAAATCCCGTCTGTCTTGATTGTTATCGATTTGTGATGGGTTGCCGGCATCCATTTATATTAAGCCCTCTGATTTGATCGTATCCAGAAGCTGTTGTTTTGCGCTGTTGTAATTTGGATTATCAAAGACGGGGTTACTCCGGTTTTCGAGTAGATCGCTGATAAATTGGGCGATGGGAAGGACGAGCGTTATCTCCCCGTTTCTATTGGCGAAACTGACAATTTTAAGTTCCATGTTGACCTTGCTGGCTTTCAGGCGCCTTAGCGCAGCATCATCAGAGGTATAAATCTGAAGCCACTCATTGTTAAGAATATGCCTATCCAGAAACTGTTTGATTCGTGGATCGGAGCACAAGTTTTCGTAAGGTGATGGTTCAGGCTCCGGTTGATTCGTTTCCTCGACCGGTACAGCAGCGTCTGTCTTTGGCACGTCGACTTCCGCTGAGCGACCATCATTAGCCTCGATGCCGTTCTTGTGCGCTTGAGGCAAAGGTATGCTGGATACCTTTGCTGCGTTTTTTAATTCAGCAGCCTCCACTTGTTCGACAACAGACTCCGAGTTGAGTTGGTCGATATTTGAGGTAGCTTGGGTTTCGCGTTCCTCTTCCTTGCGTTTCTGAATTATCGAAAATTGGGTGCGTTTGTTTTTCAGATAGGTTAAATAATGATCAGCGGCTGTTTTCTGCACCGCAACCTTGAAGAAGTCATCGCCGAGAATAGGGTGTTTAATCAGCTCTTTAACCTTGCTTTCAACAATCAAAACATCCCGGATGTCGCTGGCGCTTTTGACTTCTAACTGAATAACGTTGTCGAGGACTGCCAGAGCTTCTTTCCATTCATCACACTGTCGCCCATGTGTCATGAGAACGTGGATCATGAATGGATTCAGCACCTTTGCCAAAAAGGCACTGGCCTCGTCAGAAAGTAACGCAGCACCGATAGCGCTATTGATGATGAAAGTAATGCGGTTTCGGCTTCTGGTGGTTATCGAAGAGCTTAACGAGTGATTGCCCGCGCGTGGCGCCGCAACATGTCCTAGCTCATTGTTTTCAATCCCATCCAGCTCCTCAGACAACGTCTCAAATGCAGGTGTTTCTTTAGACGATGTTGATCGAATGAAGGATTTTACCGAATTCGCGATTTTTTTTATGTCATCTGTGCTGAGGTAAGGGTCTGAACCAAGCATGACCAATTTGTTGAGGACTTCGCGGGCAGGGTTTTTGAGGTTGCTGAAAAAATCAGTATCCGTAAATGCGGTATTCAGAACTATGGCTTGTAAGGATATCGCCTGATTTTTAATAATCGGGTTTATATCGTTGTTATTAATCAGATCAGAGAGAATGGCACCGGCGAGCGTGATTATTTCCTGGTCATGACTATGCAGCTCGGTTTTCGATTGCAGACTGGGGTGTGATTTTCTGAAACGCTCAATAACCGCCTCAATGAGGTTTTTCGGTGACCATGATGATTTGGATTGAAGAAATACGTCTTTGTTATCAACCGATGACTTAAGGAAATTCTGAAGTTCTTCCGAGGAAATCCTTGAGTGTTCGTTCAGTTGTTCCTGAATGAGCGATTCGCTGTCCGAGATGGCATCGATCAATGACTCAAGCTCTGACCGTTGTGGGGGGCGTTTGCTTTTGACCTCGGGAAGCACGCCAGATTGAATCAGCAGGTCATTGAGCAAAATATAGAGCGGTTCTAATTTATATAGAACATGGGTTCCGAGTGAACGGATCAGACTGTCTCTAATATCACTTTGGAAGTGATGACTCGCTTTTATAAAGCCATAGGTGATTGAAGAAACGGTGTACAAATGTTGGGGGAAGCTTTCTTTCTCAGTCAGATTCAGGCTTTTGATCCTCGATTCATATTGCGCGTGTTCTATGCCATATTTTGCTTTAGCGTGCGCAATCATGTCCTCCATCTGCAGCGCTAAAGATCGGTTCTGAACGACGCTCGCCCAATTGATCTGGTTCAGAATCGGATTGCTTTCCCTAATAACAGAGTAAAGCGTTTCTTCGAAATCGTTCCTGCTGTTTTTAAGTTGGGCGATTTTTTCGAATAGCTCTGATTTGTCGTGCTGATTTGAGGTGTGATCAGCACGAGTAAACAGCTTCTTTTCTATTTCGTTAAAAAGGCTGTTTAACGCGCTATCCAATGCCGACTTCGCGAGTCGATCAAGTTCACCCCTAAGTTCTTCAGTGTTCGTGTTGACTCGATTCATCATGGGTCTGTTCCTTGAGTGCTGCAGAATAAATTTTTTTATATTCTTTGGCACTGGTTATCCATCCGAAATCCTTTTGCATTCCTTGTTGCTGGATTTTTCTGTATAAGTCTCGATCTTTGTAAATTTCCATGAAATACCCGATCGCCCAGTGGATGGCGGAAACATCCAGATGGTCGATCACAATACCGGAAGCGGAACCATCCTTAATACTTTCTGGCGTGATATGCGTGACAGTATCAGCAAGGCCGCCAACCCGGTGAACAATCGGCAGGGCGCCGTATCGTAGGCTGTACATTTGATTTAGGCCGCAGGGTTCGAAACGGCTAGGCATGATGAACGCGTCACCAGCGGCTTCAAGCCGGTGCGCCAACTTCTCGTCATAGCCGATGACAACAGCGATCCGATCTGGGTTCTTCTCAGCGAGGCTACGTAAGGCGTGTTCAAACCGGTGTTCTCCCGCGCCCAAAATAACGAACTGTACCTGCGCGCTTCCCAATGTTTCAATTGCCTGGATGAGCAGATCGATTCCTTTTTGCTCGACCAACCGACCGACATGGGTAATGAGCGGTATGTTCCCGTCGATCGTGAGGCCGAATTCGTGTTGAATGCTCTCCTTGATGATCGCCTTTCCGGTCATATCTGATGTGCTGAATGGCTTTTCAAGCAATGGGTCGGTTTGAGGGTTCCAGTCTTCACCAATACCGTTAAGGATTCCCTTCAGTCGATCCTGTTTATGATGGAGTAGGCCATCGAGCCCGTATCCGAACTCCGGCGACTGGATTTCCTGCGCATAGGTGTTGCTAACTGTGGTGACGAATTTCGAAAAGACGATGCCGGCTTTCATGAAGGACATATTCCCCCAATATTCCAGCGCATCCGGGCGCCAGAGAGACCAGGGCAGGCCCAATCGTTCGAAAGTCGGACGATCGAATACCCCTTGATAAGCCAGATTATGAATGGTGAAAATATTTTTTGGCGAACTGCTTTCAGAGAGTAGTGCCGGAATCAATCCTGTTTGCCAATCGTTGCTGTGGATGATGTCCGGCTTCCATGCATCACCGAAAAGTCCGGTGGACAGGGCGACAACAGCCCGACAAAACAAGCCAAACCGATCCGGATTGTCGTGCCAATTGTTGCCGTCCGGCCCTATATAGGGGTTCCCCTGACGTGCTGAAAAAACCGGATGATCGACCAAGTAGACCAGATGCCCAGTGTTCAAGTTGGCAAGGTTGATCTTTACGGGTTGTCCCAAAATTTCTTTTTGACCAATTTGGATTTCAGATTCAATTAAATCAGTTTTGATGTTGGCATATCTTGGTAAGACAACGCGCACATCCACGCCCACTTGGCTTAAAGCCAGTGGGAGTGCACCGGATACATCGGCGAGCCCACCGGTTTTGATCAATGGGAACATTTCGCTCGTGGCAAAAAGAACGTTCATTATTCTGTTTGATCTCTCAATTTATTCTGATCATCAGGGCGCCAAGTGGCGGTAGTGTCAGTTCTATATGGCCACTTTGACCATTATAAGGACTGTTTTTGTGGTGAGTTAATTCCAATGCGGTGGCTGAGCCGCCATAAACAGACTCGTCGGAATTGAATACTATATTCAACCGGTCGGTATTCGGTATGCCGATTTTGTAGTTCTGTCTGACGACGGGCGTGAAATTAAGTATGGTCAGGATGCTCTGGCCTTTGGCGTGCCTGAAAAAACTGATGACTGAGTTCTGGCGGTCGTTACAGTCGTTCCATGAAAACCCGCATCCTTCAAAATCATGGTAATGCAGTGCCACTTCATTTTTATAGAGGTGATTGAGTGCCGTGCTGAGTTGACTGATGCCTTGATGGAGTTTGTATTCAAGCATCCACCAGTCGAGTTGCTTGGCATGATTCCACTCGTTGCCCTGGCCGAATTCGCAGCCCATGAACAGGAGTTTCTTTCCTGGATAGGCGCATTGGTAGGCCAGAAGAAGGCGAAGATTGGCGAATTTCTGCCATTCGTCACCGGGCATTTTGTTCAGCAACGAGCCTTTACCATGCACGACTTCATCGTGCGAAAAGGGAAGGACGAAGTTCTCCGTGAAGGTGTAGAGCAGGCCGAATGTAAGATTGTTGTGGTGATATTGCCGGTTGATGGGGTCTTCCTGAAAGTATTTCAGCGTGTCATTCATCCAGCCCATGTTCCATTTCAATGCGAATCCAAGCCCGCCGACCTCGGGCGGCCTGGACACCAATGGCCAGGCGGTGGATTCTTCCGCCATCATCAAGGCGCCGGGGTTCCGGCTTTGTGTCACATGGTTCAGTGCACGAAGAAAATCAATGGCCTCCAAGTTTTCGCGCCCGCCGTAGGCGTTCGGCAGCCAATCGCCATGTTCGCGTGAATAATCGAGATACAGCATGGATGCCACAGCATCGACACGCAGGCCATCGAGATGCATTTCTTCGAGCCAGTACAGGGCGGAAGCAATCAAAAAATTGCTGACCTCCTTGCGCCCGTAATTGAAGATCAGGGTACCCCAGTCACGGTGTTCCCCGCGCCTTGGGTCCTCGTGCTCATAAAGTGCCGTGCCATCGAAGCGGGCGAGGGCAAACTCATCGCGGGGAAAGTGAGCCGGAACCCAGTCAAGAATAATGCCTATGCCTGCTTCGTGTGCCTTGTTGACGAACTGCTTGAATTGTTCCGGCGTGCCGAAACGGGAGGTCGGCGCGAAATAGCCTGTGGTTTGATAACCCCATGAGCCATCGAAGGGGTGCTCCGTGATGGGCAGCAATTCAATGTGAGTGTAACCGCGCTCTTTAACATACGGAATCAGTTGCTCCGCCAATTCCGCGTAGGTTGGGAATTGTTTGCCCGTCAGTTTCCAAGAACCTAAGTGAACTTCATAGACATTCATCGGGGCGTGCATCCAGTCGTTTTGCTCGCGCGCCTTGAGCCAGAATTGATCCGTCCACTGGAATTCTTCGTCACTGACTACCTTGGCGGCCGTATTGGGGCGAAGTTCAAAGCTGCGGCCAAAGGGATCAGTGCGAACGCTGGTGGCCTGAGTATCTCTGTTTTTGATTTCAAACTTATAAAAATCGCCGGCAGAAAGGCCCGGGATAAACAACTCCCAAACGCCACTACTGATGCGATTGCGCATCGGATGGCGGCGGCCATCCCAGTTGTTGAAATCGCCCACGACGCTGACGCGGCTGGCATTGGGAGCCCATACGGCGAATGTTACGCCCTCCACGCCGTCAATGGTGATGACATGTGCGCCCAGCACTTTCCACAGGTCGTAGTGCTTGCCTTCGCCGAATAAGTACAAGTCGAGTTCGCCGAGTACTGGCCCGAAGCTGTAGGGATCCGTGATCTGGTACTTGTGGTGTTCAGCAGTTTCGATTTCCAGAACCGGGTGAAGAGGCAGCAAGTCCTCGGTGAAGAGCCCAGCAAATACACCGGGGAAGTCGGCATCGGCTGTCAATTCAAGCCACTCGCCATGAGTGCTCAATATCCTGATGTGTTCGGCCTGCGGCTGGTAGGTGTGAAAGCGGCATTTGCCCTCGCCAAGTGGATGGCGGCCTAGCAAGGAAAACGGATCATGCATTCTCGATTCGATAATGGGTTGAAAATCTAACTGCATCAATGGGTTCCTTGTTTTAGCACGAATGGTTCACGTCGGCTTCATCGAACAAAGGTATCCCTTATGGTGAAACTGTTCAACTCTCGTATTGCCCGCGGCTTTAAGGCTTGTGATTTGCAAATAAACCGGTGAGTTAAAACCGTCGGTAAATTTCATATATGAACGCCTTGAGTTGCTTGTTGCGATCTTGGTTTGAGCCAAGTCGTCGATCATCCATCATTTTGTAGTGAAAATGAGGTGGAATTTATTTTCCATTTTGGCTTGACGGTCATGTTCCAAGGGTAGGATTATGGGACCGAGTGCCTGAATGAAGAGAGTTTATGGTCAGTGGTCAGTGATCAATTCGTTGTGAACATGAGGTCGTAACGTTTCCAGTTGACTATCTTTAATTGATTGATATAGGGATACTTTTTTATGTTGGTAGATAGCCCCAAACGATTAGTCAGTCGAATTACCCGCGATACTTTGGCTCTGGTTTTGTCGGGAGGTCGTGGATCACGCCTCAAGCAACTCACTGATTGGCGTGCGAAGCCTGCCGTTCCCTTCGGTGGAAAGTTCCGGATTATTGATTTCCCATTGTCCAATTGCGTCAATTCAGGCATTCGGCGCATGGCTGTATTGACACAGTACAAGGCGCATTCACTCATCAAGCACGTTCAGCTGGCTTGGGGTACAAACCGAATGGCCCGTGACGAGTTCGTCGAGCTACTGCCAGCCCAGCAGCGGATCAACGAACAATCCTGGTACAGCGGTACCGCCGATGCGGTTTATCAGAACATCGACATCCTGCGGACTCATGACGCCGAATACACGCTTATTCTGGCCGGCGATCACATCTACAAGATGGACTATGGCCCCATGATTGCCTACCACGTCGAGAAAGGAGCCGACCTGACCATCGGCTGTATCGAAGTGCCGCTCGAAGAAGCCAAAGCTTTTGGTGTGATGGGCGAAGACGGGAAGGGTCGGGTCAACATGTTCGTGGAAAAACCCGATGTCCCCCCGGAAATGCCGGGTAATCCAGGCAAAGCGCTGGCATCCATGGGTATTTATGTCTTCAATACCAAATTTCTGTTCGAGCAACTGATTTACGATGCGGACGATCCGAATTCGGATCACGATTTTGGTAAGAACGTCATTCCCCGAGTGATCAAACGATATCAGGTGTTCGCTTATCCGTTTCGAGATGTCCAGAATAATACCCAAGCCTACTGGCGGGATGTGGGGACCATTGATTCCTATTGGGCGGCGAACCTTGAACTGATTGGCGTGACTCCCGATCTGAATTTGTACGATACCGACTGGCCGATCTGGACGCATCAGGAACAATTGCCGCCTGCCAAGTTTGTGTTCGACGACGAAGATCGGCGCGGAATGGCTGTGGACACAATGGTTTCTGGCGGCTGCATCATTTCGGGCGCCCTGGTGCGTCACTCCCTGCTTTTTTCCAATGTCATCGTCAACGAACATGCATCGGTCGAAAACTCCGTGATCCTGCCCAACGTGATCGTCAACAAGAAAGCCAAGATTCGCAATGCCGTTGTCGATAAGGGATGCGTCATTCCCGAGGGCATGGAGATCGGCTTCGATCCGGTTGCCGACAAACAGCGTTTTGAGGTCAGTCCGAACGGGATTGTGCTGGTGACCCCGGACATGCTCGGACAACGTCTACACATGGTGCGCTGATGAAACACAAGAAGTTACCCGTTGTTCTGTGCTGGCACATGCATCAGCCGGAATACAGAGACCCTCGGGATAAAATCTACCAGCAGCCGTGGACCTATCTGCACGCCATCAAGGACTATGTCGATATGGCAGCGCACCTAGAGCGTCATCCCGGCGCGCGTGCGGTTGTCAATTTCGTACCCATCCTGCTTGAGCAACTCGACGATTACTCGGTTCAGATTGCGCAATACCTTGAAACACGTGAAATTTCCATGCTGCGTGACCCGTTGTTGGTTGCTTTGGTCGAGCCTGAAAAGATCACAGACCCCACAGCGCGCATGACTGCCGTTCGGGCCTGCATGCGTGCCAATGAAGATCGACTGATCCGCCGTTTCGAGCCATTCAAGGATCTGGTCGATTTGGCGCGTTCAATCTCTGTAAATACGGAGAACGGCGATTATCTGAGCGATCAGTTCATCGCTGATCTGGCGGTGTGGTATCACCTGGCCTGGATGGGCGAAACGGTTCGTCTTGAAAATACACTCGTTAAACAGCTCATGGCCAAGCCTTTGGGCTTTAATGCCGACGAGCGCGTCCAGCTGCTGGCACTCATCGGTTCCCTGATTGCTGGGATTTTTACTCGTTACCGGGCATTATCGGAAGGAGGGCAGGTTGAGCTGTCCATGACGCCTTATGCGCATCCGATCATGCCGCTGCTGCTCGACATAACCGCTGGCAAGCAAACCTGCCCGCACGATCCGCAGCCGCAGCAGGTGAGTTATCCTGGCGGTTCAGATCGTGTGCAGTGGCATTTGCAACATGGCTTGGATGTATTCAAGCGCTTTTTTGGTGTTCATCCCACAGGTTGCTGGCCCTCTGAAGGTGCGGTTTCCGAGCCGACGGTGCATGAATTGGCTAAAGCCGGTTTCACCTGGTTGGCCAGTGGCGATCAAGTGCTGAGTCACTCATTACAAAAGCAGAAGATGGTTGAAAGCGGTTGCCGTCATCGGGTGTGGCAGTTCGATGCTTTGTCCCCCGCACTCTTTTTCAGGGATGACGGACTCTCCGATCTGATCGGATTCGACTACCAAAAATGGCATGCAGATGATGCTGTTGCCGATTTTATCGCCCATTTAATGAAGATTCGTCACGATTGTCAGGATGACGATGCTGTGGTTTCGATCATTCTCGATGGTGAAAACGCCTGGGAGTTTTACCCCCACAATGGTTATTGGTTTCTGGATGCCTTGTACAAAGGCTTGAGTACGCATCCAGATATTGAACTCACCACTTTCTCTGAGGTGGTAACAAAGACCTATCAGCGTAAAACTTTGCAGCATCTGGTTTCTGGTAGCTGGGTTTACGGGAATTTGACCACTTGGATTGGAAGCCCCGCCAAAAACCGGGCTTGGGATATGCTGATCGATGCACGATTGGCATTTGTGAAAGCACAGTCCGCAGGGCAGTGGGATGCCCAAACCGAGGAGCGGAATATCCAGCAACTGGCCATCTGCGAAGGTTCGGACTGGTTTTGGTGGTTTGGCGATTACAACCCGGGCGATGCCGTTCGAGATTTCGACCACTTGTACCGCTTGCAGTTGACCCGATTGTACGAGCTTATCGGCGAAGATGTGCCGGCCAATCTGGCTGTGCCGCTGTGTCTTGGCGTCGGAGAAAATTCGACCGTGGAAGCAGGTGGTGTGATGCGACGTGGCCAATAATGGGTAAAGAGTCGACCAAAGAGAAAAAAATTTTGCCTGAAATGCCCTGTGCCCTTCGAAGAGCGGGCGTTTTGGCTCCTGTTTTCAGCCTGCCATCGGGTGATTTCGGCCCCTCGGTGGACCAATTTCTGACGTTCATGAACCAAAGCCGCCTGACTGTTTGGCAGGTTTTGCCGCTCGGGCCGCCACTTATGGATGGTTCCCCCTATCAGTGCGCGTCTTCTTTTGCGATTAATCCGGCATTCCTCTCTGATGCGCTGTTGCTCAATCCCGATGATTTTGACCCTATCGCCCCGATCCGTGAACGAAGAGCCGGGCAGGGCGCTTTGCCATCCCTGTTGGCCGAATTCGACGAGTTCTGTCGTGCGTCGTCCAACTGGCTTGATGATTACGCCTTATTCATAGTCATCAAGTCCCATGAACAGGGGCGGTCTTGGCTGGAGTGGCGACCGGTTTGGCGAGATCGTGATCCGGCCTCTCTTGAGGCCTTTGCACAGGATCATGCGAAAGCGGTTCATGCCGTGAAGTTCGAACAGTTCCTGCTGGATCGCCAGTGGCGGCGTATTGTCACGAGGGCGCATGAACTCGGCGTTTTGATCTATGGTGATCTGCCGATTTTTGTGGCCGGTGATTCGGCCGATGTTTGGGCGAATCGGGCATTTTTCCAACTGGACGAACGGGGTTTGCCCACCGAGGTGGCCGGCGTTCCGCCCGACTATTTCTCTGCAACGGGGCAGCGCTGGGGCAATCCGCTTTTTGATTGGTCCCGAATGGCGGCCGATGGGTTCTCTTGGTGGAAACAGCGAATGGCCCGCCACATCGACATGTTCGACTGGGTGCGGATTGACCATTTTCGTGGGCTGGCGGCGTACTGGTCCATTCCCGCTCAGTGCGATACGGCGATCGATGGCCGCTGGGTCGAAGCGCCGGGTGCCGCTTTGTTGACAGCTTTGAGCGAGGCGTTTGGCGGTGATCTGCCCATCATCGCGGAAGATCTTGGGGTGATCACCGAAGATGTAACCGCTTTGCGCAAGGCATTCGGCATGCCGGGCATGCTCATCCTGCAGTTCGCCTTTGATAGCGACGACGATAACCCCTATCTGCCCGCCAATCACCACCCTGATTCGGTCGTATATACCGGAACGCACGATAACGATACGACGCTGGGTTGGTGGCAGTCGCTCAGCCCGGATGCACAAGCGCATATGTACGACGTGCTCGCGCAGCAATTGAATCTGTCGAGTTCAGAGCCAATGCCCATGGCGCTTCTTCGTGCGGCGATGGCCTCGGTTGCTCAATTGGCTATTATTCCGATGGCCGATTGGCTGGGTTGTGATTCGAGCGGGCGAATCAATACGCCGGGTACACCGACGGGCAATTGGACCTGGCAGTTTGAACGTGCCGACATGAGTGCCGAGTTATCGAAACGTATCCGCGCTTTGGTGACAGAGTATCAGCGCGATCCCGACTGACACTGTCGCGCGGTTCATTTGAGCGAGTTGGGCGCATGCCGGTTGTCTACACGCGCTACCTCAGAAACAGGGCGATATATCCCAACGACAGCAAAAAGGTCGCGGCCAGCCAGGCTGCTGATCCAAACAGGGCCGGATTGCGCGACAGGGCAACTGTGTAGCCTGCTTTCAACAGATTGTTGCTGCCGCTTGCAATGAGGATGGCGATTTCCAGGGCGTTTTCACTCACGTGAAATTTTCCGTCCAAAAGCGACAGGATGAAGGGATCGATGTCGGTAAAACCGACCATGAACGACAGCACACGTGCAAGCCACTCACACCGTAGTCGGTGACGACGAAATGCGTAAGGGTGGCAAAAAATACAAACAGGAAGGCAAATAACAAAGCCGTTGAGAATTCGAGCGGGTGGCTCGGTGGTGCTTCAGTCTGTGGCGCCGTAGCCACTTTCACCCTTCTGAATTGCCACCAGGCAAGTGCCGCTGTACTGAGAATCAACAGGGCGAACGGAGCGGCAATATGAGTGGCTGTTTGTGAATGTCCCAGCACGACAATCAGAACCCAGAGTCTCAAATACATCATTGTTGTGGCCAGCAATACCGCGACACAGATCAGACGAGTCTGAGGTTCGGGCTGTTTCTGCGCGCGCCTCCCCAGCACAACAGTGGCTGCCGTGCTCGAATACATGCCGCCGAGAATGCCGGTCAGTAACACACCGCGTTCTGGGAAAAAATAGGTTTGTGCCAGATAGCTCAAATAAGAAATCGCCGAGACGACAATCACCGCGAACCAGACCTGATGCCAGGTTACGTCGATAAATCCAGCAATCTGGCGATCTGGCAGCAGGGGTAAAATTACCCCCGCCATCAGGAAAAATTTGACGAGTGTCAGCGCTTCGTCGTGTCGGAAAGCATCCGAAAACCGCCTGATGCCGGGTTTTTCGCCCAATAACAGCAAGACCACGATCATGAAGACAATCGGCAGCCATAATGGGCCGTGCAGCGACAGCGGGCCGAGTAAATAAACCACGAGCGCAATCAGTGTGCTCAGGAGTCGATCATCCTTGTCTCTGGTTAGCCGATACCAGTAGGCTAAAGACAGCAACGCACCCAGTACCAGCAAACCTACGCCGTAGGCGATAAAGCTGGGGTCAATGACGGCCAGGCCATAACCGAGAATCGACAGCAGGGTCAGCGTGCGTGTTGTGCCAAAACCCAGATCCTTATTGGCTGCACGGCGATAACTGTGCCACTCAAGCCCAATGAGAAACCCGAAAATAGACGTTTCAAGGAACGCGACCAGTAAAGGTGAAAGTGAATTGATTGAGCCCATGTGTGTTAAATCCGGATCGGTTTTGCTCATCATGGCCGCAGCGGGCGATGACGGCAAGAGCGCGAACTGACACCAGGATAAATAATGGACAAGAGGCCGTGCCAAGAAAGAAATGTCTATCAGAAATCCAGCTTGAACGTCACGACGACTATTTCGACGGTGATTTGCCGTTCAATCTGTGGAAGACGACCATCGTTTTTGGGGTGAAAAGTAAAGCAAAAAAATTGGATTTATCGAAAATTTTTTCTTGACAGCATTGAAACTATGCACAGAGCGGCTAAGGGCGTGGCTTGAATGTAAGTTCCTGTGTCGACTTTACTTAAAGTCTACGTTATCTTCGCAAGGTACTGATTATAAAATATATATTTCCAATTAGTCATGTTGGTGTAAAAATAACCAAGACCGGTAACTGCTTGATGGGTTGTGTTCGTGGAAACTTTATACCCAAGGTTATCCACAGTTTTTGTTGATAACTTTTTTGCTCATTTTCTGTGCAGGATAGTGAAGTCCGAATCCCTCAAATCGTTCATGATTACTAAGTTGTGAATCATCATGAGGCAAACGTTCGAGCACTTGATATTTCAACCGGATTATTCATGACGAAGCGCCTCAATGGGGTCGAGTCGTGCAGCCTTGCGCGCCGGAAAATACCCGAAGACGACCCCCACAGCGGCTGAAAATAGTGCAGCCAAGGCAACAATTCCAGCATTGAAAACAAAGGGAATGTTCAACGCGCTGGCCAATGCGATCGATCCGCCAAGGGCCAGGGCAATACCGATCAAACCGCCGAGCGAGGATAAAACAATCGCTTCAACCAGAAACTGGAGCAGAACTTCTCGCTCGAGTGCGCCGATCGCCATGCGGATGCCAATTTCACGCGTCCGCTCGGTGACAGACACGAGCATGATGTTCATGATCCCGATGCCGCCCACCAGCAGGCTTACCGCCGCAACCGCCCCAAGTAGTGCTGTCAGAATCTGGGTTGTTCCCGTGAGCATCTTGGTGATTTCTTTCATATCCATCACGTTGAAGTCACTTTCCCCGGCCGGTGGTATATGGCGGCGCTCACGCAGAATCTGCTCGATATCCTGCTTGACTCGGTCTGTCGATACACCCTTGTCGGCAGAGACCTGAATGATGTTGACATCCTGATTGCCGGCGATTCGGCGTTGGAATGTTCGAAGCGGAATCAGGACTAAATCATCCTGATCCGTACCCATGGTGGATTGGCCTTTGGCATCCAGAACACCGATGACCTGACAGGCCATTTTTTGCAGCCTGATCCGATCGCCGATGGGGTCCTGACTGCCGAACAACTTTGATTTGACGGTGGCGCCGATAATGCAAACGGCTGCGCCGGAGCGAAGTTCACTGCTGCTGAATCGGCGTCCGTCCTGTATGGTCCAGTTCCGTGCGGCAAAATAGTCATCCGTTGAACCGCTCACCATTGTCGACCAGTTCTGGTTGCCATACACCACCGTCATGGCGCGCGACGAGGCGGGAGCTACGGCTGCAAGGCCCGGAACCTCACGGGCAATGGCCTCGGCATCTTCCACTTTGAATGCGGGCGCACCACTGATCTGTCCCGGACCCATGCGTTTTCCGGGCGTGGCGATCAACAGGTTGCTGCCGAGACTGGCGATCTGCTCGCTGACCTTTGCCGTGGCACCGCCGCCGAGCGTGACCATCACGATCACCGCGGCCACCCCGATGACGATGCCGAGAATGGTCAGGAACGAACGCATCACATTGCGTCTGATTTCGCGTAGTGCGAGCAGAAAGGTATTCCACAACATCATGCCGCTCCTGTCTGAGTGGTGTCGCTTTCGACCAAGCCATCGCGAAAATGGATGACGCGCCTCGCATAGGCAGCCATGTCCGGTTCATGGGTCACCATCACCACGGTAATGCCCTTGTCGCGGTTGAAGCGGGTGATCATTTCCATGACTTCCTGACTTCGAGCTGTATCGAGATTACCGGTCGGCTCGTCGGCCAGCAGGATGGCGGGGCGCGTCACGATGGCGCGCGCAATAGCGACCCGTTGCTGTTGTCCGCCCGAAAGTTCGCTGGGCGTATGGTGTTCCCAGCCGTCCAGTCCCACATCGGCAAGTGCCGCACGTGCCCGATTGTGGCGCTCTGTAATCGGTAAACCCTGATAAATCAGCGGCAATTCGACATTTTCCAGAGCGGAAGTTCGGGCCAGCAGATTGAACCCCTGGAAAACGAATCCCAGTTCGTGGCGTCGCAACAGCGCTCTCTGGTCACGATTCAGTTGCCCGACTTCAAACCCTCGGAACCGGTAGTTCCCACTGGTGGGTGTGTCCAGACAGCCGATGATGTTCATCGCGGTGCTTTTGCCCGAGCCACTGGCGCCCATGATGGCCACAAACTCGCCTTCGGCAATCGCCAGATTGATACCGCGCAGGGCTTGCATGGACGCGCTGCCCTTGCCGTACACTTTGGTTACACCCGCCAGTTCGAGCAAGGGGGCTGGTGCGTGCGCATCACTCATTTTGTCTGCTCGTTCATGTCGACAATCAGCGGTGTGCCGGGTTGCAGAGCACCTTCTGTAATGGCGGTCATGATGCCGTTTGTTTGCTGGGTCATGACATCGATCGGTTCAGGACGCCCGTCCTTCAAAACCCAAACGCGTTGCTCCTTGCCTGTCGCTGCCTGCACCGAATTCTGAGAGGAACTCGGGGGCCTTGGCATTAGATTGGAGATCAGGCCGCCGCTGCTTTTCGTGGTTGTCGACACAGGCGGTGAAAAGCGCAGTGCCGCATTCGGTACAAGGAGCGCGTTCTTGTCTTCGTTGACCAAAATATGCGCGGTGGCCGTCATTCCAGGACGCAGCAGAAGATCCCGATTGTCGACCTTGAGAATGGTTTTGTAGGTCACCACGCCGGAAACGGTTTGCGAGCCGTAACGCACCTGAGTGACTTTTGCATCGAAATTTCGATCCGGAAAAGCATCAACTGTAAAACGGGCGGGCTGTCCCACATGGACCTGACCGACATCTGCCTCATCGACATCGACCTGCAACTCCATCTGCGTGAGGTCTTCTGCCAGCGTGAACAGGACGGGTGCCTGGAATGAGGCCGCGATGGTCTGGCCCGGTTCCACGTTGCGATTCAGCACGATGCCATTGATGGGCGAACGTACAACGGTTTTGGAAAGATCGGTGCGGTTGGCGTTCTGCACCGCCTCGCTTTGCACGACGCTGGCCCACGCGCTGGCAAGGTCTGCCTTGGCCCGGTTATAGGTAGCCTGCGCTTTGTCGAATTCGAGTTTGGAGGGCACCTTGCCGCCGCTCATCTTCTGCACATTTTTCAGTCGAGCGAGCTGGGTCTTGGATTCTTGCACCGTGGCTTCGGCCTGTTGCACCTTGGCGCGCGCCGCATCGAGTGCGGCGGTGGACTGTCGCAACTGGGCTTCGAGCTTGGTCGGGTCGAGCAGGGCGAGGGGTTGACCGACCTTCACCTTATCGTTGTAGTCGACCAGCACTTCTTTGATGGTTCCGGAAACCTCGATCCCGACGTCGACCTGATTGGTCGGAGCCAATGTGCCGGTCGCGGTCACTTCAACCGTGAGATCGCCGCGTTGGACAGGCTGGGTCACGTATTGTGGCGTGTTGGTTTCCTTACCTTTAAACTGAATATATCCGGCGACCAGAACGGCGACGGCCAGCACGATGAGCAGCCAGCGTTTCCATCGGTTGCCGCCGGATTTTTGCATGAAAATCGGCGTTCGGGCGTTTTCGGTGCCAGCTGAGGGTTGAGGTTTGGTCGCGCTCATGGCGTGATCTCCGAAGAAGAAGTGAGGTCAGCGGCAGGTGGGTTCGCGACCCAGCCTCCACCCAGGGCTTTATAGAGTTGAATCAAACTTGTGCTGACGGCCGCTTCACTGGTGGTGAGCAAATCCTGCAGGGTCAACAAGCTTCGTTGCGTATCGAGCACGGACTGAAAATCAATGAGGCCTGCGGCATATTGGCTTTGAGCGAGCGCTTGTGCACTCTGGGCTGCGGCGACTGCTCTGGTCAATGCGGCACGACGCTCTTGTTCGCGCGCGTATGAAATCAGAGCGTTTTCCACTTCGGCAAACGCCGTCAGTACGGTAGATTCGTATTGAGCCAGGGCCTGCGCCTGCAGGGCATTCTGGATCTGGATGTTCTGATGAATCCGACCGGCATCGAAAAGCGTCCAGGCGGCATTACTGCCGATCGAAAAGGTTTTGGCTCCCGCCGTGAACAGGTTGCCTGAGGCCAAAGAAGCCAGACCGATACTGCCCGCCAGAGAGAAGTCAGGGTACTGGGCAGCCGTTGCCACACCGATTTGGGCGGTTTGCGCGGCCAATTGCCGTTCTGCCCGGCGAATATCGGGCCGACGACGGAGCAGATCGGCAGGAATACCCGTATTCATCATGGCATCAGCCTGGGGAATCGGCGCGGTGGCGAATGGGGGCAGGTCTTCGGGGTTGATGCCGAGCAGTATCGCAATCTGGTTCTTGGTTTGGGCAAGGTTGGTCTCCAGCACGGGAATCTGGGCACGGGTCTGTTCCAGCGCGGAAGTGGCCTGTTCCAAGTCGAGACGACTGGTCAAACCCGCCTGATAGCGCCATTGAGCCAAATCGCGGGTTTGCGTCTGGATGGCGAGATTGGCCTCGGCAACAGCAAGCCTTGCCGCAAAGGCGCGCAGATTCAGGTAGTTGACACCCACCTCGGCCGTGAGACTGGTCTGAACGGCGGACAGATCGGCTTCACTTGCCTCCACTTGTGCTGAGGCCGCTTCAAGAGCACGTCGTTTTCCGCCAAAGATATCCATTTCCCAGCGGGCATCGAAACCGGCGGTGTACTGATTATTGATAAGCCCAGAACCCAGCTCTTGACTGCTGCCAATGCGGTTGGCCGAAGCGTTTGTTCCGAGTGTCGGGAATCGATCCGCCTCGGCAAACCCGCGCCGAGCACGGGCTTCAAGCAGACGGGCTTCTGCCTGTTTCAGATTCTTGTTGTTGGCCAGCGCTCGCTCAATCAACCGATCCAGAACCGGGTCATGGAATTCGCGCCACCAACGAGCCAGCCCGGCGTCATCAACGCTCGGTGGCGATGCGTTTACTATTGGCGATTGCCAGTTTTTCGGTACGGGAACCGTCGGCTTCTGGTAATCCGGACCGACTGCCGCGCACCCGGAAAGGATCAAGGCAGCCGATATGCCTGCGGTAATTTGCCTTGGGTAAAGGGTTTTGAAGTTCAATCGCAGATCACCTGATGGGCGCATAAAAAAACCTGATAATAATACCTTTAGAGTATTTCGGCGGGGTTTTTGTGTGCTGTTTGAACAAAAAATTTAAACCAGTCACTCTCTATATTGACGTGTCCAGGGCTCGCGGTGCGGCAAAAATCATACCGATGACGCTTTAATACATCAGGTTCTTTATCGTTGCCGAGAATCCTGGATGCACACCCATTCGTCCAGAAGTTTAACTGCACATCAAGATAATTCGTGAAGGCCTTTCCTATTAGGCCCTGCGCCAAGATGGCTTCCCTCTTGACTAGAAAAATACAGGCGGGTAAAGTGCCGCACTCAATTTAGTCGCGTAGCTCAGTGGTAGAGCATCACCTTGACATGGTGGTGGTCGGTGGTTCGATCCCACTCGCGACTACCAGTTCGATATTCTTAAGTCATTGTTCAATCCTATTTGGACTATAAATGCTAAAAAGCCTCAAACACGCAATGAAATGCGGTTTGAGGCTTTTTTGTTTGCCTTGAATCAATGATTAGTTCGAATATTTTTTGGTATCTGATAACTCAACACCAGACTTGAAGCTGAATGATCACCCGAAGCTGACCGCTGGCGTTGCCCACAACGTCAAACCCAAGAGCATTTCGGTGATCGTTAGGATACCTTCAAGCGAGGAAATGTCAGGAGGACTTTCAAGCCGGGATGATTATCGTGCAGTTCGACGGTGCCGCCCTGTTCGTGCATGGCCGCGCGCACCAAGGCAAGCCCCAAACCGCTGCCGGGCGAGCTGCGTGCCGCATCCAGCCGGACAAACCGTTCCAGCACGCGCAATCGATCGGCGGGATTGGGGATGCCCGGCCCGTTATCGGCGATGGTGAGTGTGATGCTTTTTTCCTGCTGGGTGAGGGTAACGGCTACTTTTGATCCCGCAGGAATGTGATTGAGGGCGTTTTCCAGCAAATTGACCACGATTTGCGTCAGTAGCCCTTGACTGGCCAGCCGGGTAATACCCGGTTGAATCTGTGCGCTGAGATGAACACCGCGGTCTTCTGCCGCCAACTGGTAAAAATCAACTAAATCAATCAGTAGCGTGCTGAAATCCACGGTCGTAAAGACCTCTCGCCGCATACCAGCTTCCGCTTGGGCAATGGCGATCAGGGTATTGAACAGTGCAAGGAGTTGATCGGCATCGTCCAGAGTTTGCTGCATGACGTTTCGATATTCTTCGGCGGGGCGCTCATGAGTTAAGGAGATTTCCAGTCGATTGCGCAGGCGGGTGAGCGGGCTGCGTAAATCGTGGGCGATGTTATCGGTCACGCTGCGCATCCCAGCCATGAGTTCATCGATGCGGTCGAGCATTTGATTGAGTCGGGCGGAGAGATCCGAAAACTCATCGCCCTTGCCTTCATCGGGAATACGGCGGGAAAATTCTCCGGCCATGATCTGCGTGGCCGTGTGGGTGATGGTGTCGATGCGGCGCAATACGGCAAGCCCCATCCAGCCGCCGCCCGCCAAGGAAAACAAGGTGATGATGCCCAAGGCCCAGCTCAGCAGATATCCGGTGTGGTCGGTGAATCCTTCCTCTTCGACCATCGCCTGACCGACCAGCAGGCAGTGCCCATCCGCGAGCCGTGTGCTCAGGGCGCGCACGCGGATATCCGAATCTTCCGCCTGTAGTTTTTTCGGCACGATGTCGCTTTGGTCGCTGAATTGGGCCGGTTGGCCACAGCTTAAATCATCGGGCCACCTCAGAAGATTACCCGCCAGAATGTGCTGATTGGCATCAACCAAGAGATAAAGACGGCTGCTTTTATCCGTCTGCGCGACCTGTTCTTGAATTTGCCCGACCAAGCCCTCGCCCTCGCCCGAGCCATCACTGACATCACCGCGTAATTGCGTCAGCTCATCGCGCAAATTCACATCGATTTGCCCCACGATATATTGCGTGGAAAGCCAATACACGCCCGCCAGCGAAACACCCACCACCAAGCTAAACGCCAAGGCGAACAATAACGCCAGCCTGAACACGCTGGTGCGCCATAAGCGCTTTAGGCGTTGCCAGCTGCGCAGGGGCAGGCCGATAACCTCAACTAGCGACATCAAACAGGCACATCGCTCAGCACATAACCCGCGCCACGCACGGTATGCAACAGCGGCGTATCGAAATCCCGATCAATTTTGCTGCGCAGCCTTGAAATATGCACATCGATCACATTGGTTTGTGGATCGAAATGGTAGCCCCAGACCTGTTCGAGCAGCATGGTGCGCGTCACGACCTGTCCGGCGTGGCGCATTAAATAATCCAGCAGACGAAATTCACGCGGCTGCAACAGAATCGGTTGATCGCGACGCATGACTTTATGTCGCACCCGATCAAGAACAAGATCGGCCACCGCCAGCGTATCGCTCGAATCGCGCGTTTGCATGCGCCGGGTGAGTGCCTCGATGCGGGCCAGCAATTCGGAGAATGCGTAGGGTTTGGTGAGGTAATCATCGCCACCGGCTTTGAGCCCAGTCACGCGGTCATCAACTTCCCCGCGCGCCGACAGAATCAACACGGGCGTTGCCCTGCCCGCCGCGCGGTAAGCGGCGATCAAACCCAAGCCATCAAGCCCCGGCAGCATGCGATCGACGATCAAGGCATCGTATTCACCCGTCATCGCCAGATGAAGGCCATCAGTGCCATTGGCTGCCCGATCCACCGAGTGCCCGCTCTCCTCCAGGCCCTTGGCGAGGTAGGTCGCCGCCTGCACATCATCTTCAACCAGTAGTAGTTTCATGCGTGCATCCTAAATCAGTCCGCAATCCGGGAAGATGAAAATATGGTCATGTTGCGTTCATCCGCTCAAAAGGCATACACCCTTATGATCTTGCCATGACGGCACACCCCCGTACCGAAAAGTGATAAGGGATTTATGTTTATAAAATCACAATTGTTAAATCAGACAACGCGTCGTTGGCGTGCCACCGCGCGAGCGGGCACCTTGCTAATCATGCTTGCCGCCGTGGCGGGCTGTGCCCAGTATCAGCCCCTGCCAGAAACGGCGCGCTTGCCAGCAACCCCCGCGCCGCCCAAGCAGGTCTGGACGCTCGAAAGCGCCACACGGTACGCGTTTAAGCACAACCCCCAACTGATCGAAAGCAACACCCAATTGACGCTGGCGCGCCAACAAGCCGGTTTGGCGAATGTGCCGCCGCCGATGAGCTTGGGGTTCTCGCTGGATCATCCTTGGCAACAAGGGCTGTTCAACGCCTTCAGCTTATCGGTGAGTCAGGATTTAAGTTACTGGCTGAAACAAGCACCGCGCAAACAAGCTACCCAAGCGCGTTTGCGCCAAGCGATTTTGAACCATCGCTGGCAGGCGTGGCAATTAGCCGCCGCCGTGCAGCAGCAGTATGTGACTGTCTGGTATCAACAAAAACAGCTGCGCTTGCTGCACGCCCAAATTCAGTGGCTCGATCAGCGGATCACAGCGAATGCGGCGGCAGAACAAGCGGGGCTAATCACCGCCGACACGCAAGCCTTGCTATTGACCAATGCGGCGCAGTGGCAGCAAATGGCGCACGCGGCCAATCTGCAACAGATTAAAAACCTTGCCCAATTGCGGCAGCTGTTGGGGCTGCCCGCCGATACCGCACTGCATCTAATCAAGCCACCACAACCCGCGCTTACTTCTCAGATAATCAACACATCATCAATTGCCCAACGCCCCGATGTGTTGGCACTCAAAGCGGCCATTGATGAGCAAGATGCGCAATATCGCCAAGCGCTGATCGATCAATTCCCCTCGATCAGCCTGGGGCTGACCCGCGCGCAAGATACCTCCAAGGTGCAAACCATGGGCGTTGGCATCAATCTCGTTTTGCCGTCGCTCGATGGCAATCGCCACGCCATTTCGGTGGCGAAAACCAGCCGAAAGCTGGCGGCAGAGCAATATCAACATCGCTTACTGCAAATTCGCAGTGACTTCGCGGCGCTGCGGCAAAAACAAGCCGAACTGCAACGCGCACGCAAGCAGATTAAAGCGAACCTACCGGCGCTGCGCCAACGGCTGAATGAGGCCGAGCAAGCGATGGCACAGGGTTTGTTGAATGCCAATACCGTCGATACCTTGCGGCAAACCGTCGTCAATCAACGCTTGGCTTTGTTGCAGAACACCGCAGCGCGCCAACGCGCCGGCTATGCCCTGCCTGCGCTGGTGGGCATTGATCCGGCCATCCTATCCGTATCGAATGCAGTCGCAAACCAATCACCGACACCCACGGAACACTGATCTATGTTTTCTTCATTTACACGCTGGACACTCATTGGCTTGCTTGGCTTGGCGGCACTGAATCATACCGTGCTCGCGGCCGACACCGCCGCATCCGACTCCGTGCAAATACAGGTTCAGCTCGTGCCGCTTGCTGAAGGTCGGCTTCAAGCCACGCCTCGATTCACGGGGCAAATCGTGCCCATCCCTTCGGCTGTGCGCGTGGCAAGCTGCGCGTTCGAGGGGCGGGTGACACGCCTTTTTGTTCAACCCGGTTCGACGGTCAGCAAAAACGCGCCTTTGCTCACCGTGCACACCAGTGCCCAGACACGCCAACAAGTAGCGCAGGCCAAAGCCAATCTGGCGTTTGCCCGCAAACATCTGGCGCAAATCAAAATCATGCTCAAATCTCAATTGGCCACTCAGTCGGATTGGGCGCAGGCAGAACAAGGCCTGGCCTTGGCCGAGGCGAACTGGCGGTCGCTGGTGGCCAGCGGGGCCACAAAACCGCAGCATACTTTGACCGCAGCGCGGGCGGGCGTGGTACAAACCATCTCCGTGCAACTGGGTGGTGTATTCACCGCCAATCAACCCTTATTGACCACGGTGGCCGCCGGGCAATGGGAAATCAAAATCCCAACACCTGTGGCCGTAGCTCAACAATTGAGCAACGGTGATGCCGTTAAAGTCCAATCGGTTTTTGGCGCGCAGCCGCCGCTGACAACGCACATTTTTGCTATCGATCCGATGGTTTTGCCGGGCAGCAATCGCCAACCCATTCATCTTCACCTGCCAACCAGTCAATCAGCCCAAAGCCCCAATTGGGTACTGGGAGAGGCCATCTCGGCGCAATTCACCTTGCCGGGTCAAACCGGTTTGATTTTGCCGCATGCGGCCGTTCAAACCGATGCCAGCGGTCAGAATTTCATCTGGCTGGATCGTGCACACAAGGCGGTGGCCGTGCCGGTACACGTGCTCGATACGGTTGAAGCGCAAAGTGTGATCGAACCCATCGAATCGGGCGCTTTGACAGCGGGCGATCAGGTCGTCGCTACGGGGGCGCCGAATGTGGCGGCGGGCATGACGCTGATTGCGGCACCGTCAACCGGGGCTCAGCCATGAGGTCTTATGCTGCGGTGGCGCACTTTGTATTGCGCCATCAACGCTCGTTGTTGTTTTTACTGTTGGTTTTGGTGGCCGGTGGTGTGTTCACCGCCCTGACACTGCCGGTGGCGCTGTTTCCGAGCTTGAGCTTCCCGCGGATTGTGGTCGCCGTCGATGCCGGTAACCGCGATGCCGCGCAAATGGTTCGCAGCATCACCAAGCCGGTTGAACAAGCCCTGCGCTCGGTACCCGGCGTGCAATCTGTCGCCAGCAGCACCAATCGGGGCAGTGCCGATTTGGATTTGCGCTTTGCCTGGGGCACCGACATGGCCCGCGCCGAACTGCAAACCGCCGCCGCGATGAATTCGGTGTTGCCCAGCTTGCCTGCGGGCACGGCCTTTCGCGTGCATCGGGAAAACCCAACCCGCTTTCCGGTGATTGCCTACAGCTTGACATCTAACAGCCAAAGCCAAACCGAACTGCGCACCTTGGCGCAATACACGCTCGCCCCACTGCTTTCCAGCATCCCGGGCGTGCGCCAAGTGCAGATTCAGGGCGGCGCGCTGCCGGAATATCATGTGCTGCTGAATCCCGAACGGCTAAAGGCGTTAAACATCACCGCACAAGAAGTTGTCACGGCGCTGAACAGCGGTCAGGGACAACACGCCATTGGGCACCTGCAAACCCCCAATCGGTTGGAATTGTTGCTCACCGATGGTCGTCTGCGCGATGCGGCCGAGATCGGGCAGGTCGTGATTCGCCATACCGCAGCAGGCAGCGTTCGGGTTGCGGATGTCGCGCAGGTGGTGCATTCAACCGTGCCCAATTACCAACGCATCACCGCCGATGGCAAACCGGCGGTACTTTTGATGATCAAACAGCAATTGGGCGGAAACACCGTGGCCATCGCCCATGCGGTGCGCGCCAGCTTGCATGACAATGCGCCTTTGATTCCCGCTGGTGTGGTGCTGAAAAAATGGTATGACCAAAGCACCTTGATTGTCGATTCAGCAAAATCTGTGCGCGATGCCATTGTGCTCGGCGTACTGTTTGCGATTTTGATTCTGTTTTTATTTCTGAAAAATGGCCGCGTCACGCTGGTGGCCCTGCTCGTGGTGCCCGCCGTGTTGGCCAGCACCTTGATTTTGCTAAAATTGTTCGGGCTGGATTTCAATATCATGACCTTGGGCGGCATGGCCGCGGCGGTGGGGCTGGTCATCGACGACATCATCGTGATGATCGAGTACCTGCTGCACCCCAAACACACCCGGCGGCGCCCGCATTTATTGCATCCCTTATCGGAATTTACCCGCCCTCTGGTCGGCTCATCGACGGCCACCATTATCATTTTTGCCCCGCTGGCCTTTCTCGATGGCGTGACCGGCGCGTTTTTCAAAGCCCTGTCGTTGACCATGGCAGCCAGCCTGATCCTGTCGTTCTTGTTTACCTGGCTCGTGGTGCCGATTGTGCTCAATCGCTTGAATATCAAGCCCAAACCACCCAAAGACTCGACCGTGCCGCAGGAAGGCGTGATGACGCGTGGCTACCGAATCGTGTTATCTCGCTTGCTGCGTGCACCGATTCTGTTGTTGCCCGTAATCGTCGGTTTGGGTGCTATAGGTTGGGTGAGTCTCACGCACATCCCCACCGGCTTTATGCCGGAAATGAACGAGGGCGGCTTCGTGCTGGATTACCAAACCCGGCCCGGCCAATCCCTCACGGAAACCAATCGCGAGCTGATGCAGGTCGAAGCCTTGATTCAGGCCATGCCCGAAGTCGATACGCTGACCCGCCGCACCGGCGCGCAACTCGGCGGCGGGCTCACCGAAGCCAATCAGGGCGATATGTTCATTCAGCTCAAATCACCGGATCATCAAACCGAGGTAATGGATCGCATCGCCACAGAAATTGCGCAAAAAGTACCAGACGTCACCGTGCAGGACATGAATCAACCGATGGGCGATTTGATTGGCGATCTGGCCGGTTCACCCCGACCGGTCGTGATTCGCCTGTTCGGACAAAGCCAACACGAACTGCAAGCCCTTGCGCCGAAAGTCGCCCGAGCCATCAGTGGCATCAACGGCATCAAGGAAGTGCAAAACGGCCTCGTGATTGCCGGCGATACGCTCGAATTTCATATTGATCGCAACAAGGCCGCGGTGGCCGACATCACGCCGGGCGCCATCGTGCAGCAAATGGGCACCTTGTTCGGCGGTACCGTCGCCACCCGCCTTGCCGAAGGCGAGCAAGTTGTCGGTGTGCGCGTCATTACGCCCAAATACCTGCGCGCCACGCCGCAAAGCCTGGAGAATATGGATTTGACCAATGCGGCGGGGCAGCCCGTTCGGGTGGGCGATGTGGGGCATTTTGTGTCCATCACCGGCACGCCGCAAATCACCCGCTATAACCAAAAGCCGATGGTGGCCGTCTCGGCGCGGATTGGTGGACGCGGCTTCGGCGGCACCATTGCCGATGTCAAAAAAGCCCTGGCTCAACCTGGCCTTTTGCCGCAGGGCGTTTATTACCAACTCTCGGGTTTGTATCAGCAACAGCAAATCGCCTTTCATGGCCTGATGCTGGTGTTTGCCACCGCCACTGCGCTGGTGTTTCTGGCTTTGCTGTTTTTATACGAACGCTTCGCCATCAGCCTATCGATCATCAGCGCGCCGCTGATGGCCGTGGCCGGGGTGTTGTTCGGGCTGTGGGTGACCGGTCAAACGCTCAATATCACCTCACTGATGGGGCTGACGATGATTATCGGCATCGTCACCGAAGTGGCCGTGTTTTACTTCTTTGAAGTCGGGCGTATCCGCAGCGGGCCGTGGGGCGATCGTTTAATCGAAGCCGGTGTGCGCCGCCTGCGCCCCACCATCATGACCAGCTTAGCGGCGATTTTAACCCTGCTGCCCTTGGCGCTCGGCATTGGGCAAGGCTCGGCCATGCAGCAACCCTTAGCCATCGCCATCATCAGCGGCATGATCGTGCAAATTCCCTTGGCCTTGCTGGTGATGCCAACGTTGTATCGGCTGTTCCTGCGGAAAAAATATTTGGCACAGCAGACAAGTGGATCATGAACAACCGTTCATTTCCCCGAAATCTCCGCGTAGGGTCGAGTCGTTAATCTGATTCCACTGATTCGATGGAGTCAGATTTAACCCAACAGGAGATAAATCCATGAAAACCAACCTCCGTTTGTCACGTGCTTTGACCGCAGCCGTTGTTCTTGCCCTCGGCGCCAGCACTGCCGTTGTTTACGCGAACAACAGCCCAGCCAAGGCGGATGCCAAAATCACCATGGAGCAAGCCAAGGCGCAAGCGTTGCAATTGCAACCCGGCACGATCAAAGATGCCGAACTGGAGCATGAACAGGGCGGTTCCGGTCTGCGTTATTCGTTCGATATTCAAACCCAACAAGGCGTGCATGAAGTGGGCATCGATGCAATGAACGGTGCCGTACTCGAAAACGACATCGACCACGGTGATGCCAACGATAAAACGGATGATCACAAAGATGGCGAAACACAAGACGACTGATCGCGTCGAACTGCGTTAAAGAAAGCTCTAAAAACTCGTCATTCCCGCGTAGGCGGGAATCCAGCGCTGTTGATTTTTCTGGGTTCCCGCTTTCGCGAGAACGACGAATCACGGTATTTCGAGGTGCCCTTAAGCCAATCGGCCCTATTCATGTAGCAATGAATGGGGCTTTTTCTTTGCAAGTTTGATGATTTTAGCCGTTATTTGGGCGTACCAACGTCCGGCAGGGTGACCCGTTGTCGTGTTGTTCGGAAAATTGTTCGGTCTTGATGGCGCCGTGTCGGTTTAAGGGGGTTATCAGAGGCCTCCTGGGCTTACCAGATATGTTTCCGCAGAATTACCTGATCCCATTTGATTTAAATGAGCGCGCTTGTTTCTGCACTAATTTCGCTGTGCCAAGCTGTCTTTGCGCACAGATATGGTGCAAAGAAAGGACCTCGTTATGCATTATTTATTGCATAACTATATGAAAAATATGTAAACACATCTCTTGGCCTGATTCATGCAATTTCAGTATTACTGTTTTTGAAGATGGTAATACCAAGAGAGAGAGGTGTGATATGAAGTCTGTTCTGCGTGCGGTATCTCGAGTTGTTTTGGGTGCGGTTTTTTTGGGTGGCAGTGCACTGGCTAGCGCGGCGCCATTGACGATTGGTTACAGCGATTGGCCGGGCTGGGTTGCCTGGCAGGTGGCCATTGAAAAGAACTGGTTCAAGGATGCCGGTGTCGATGTCAAGTTCGACTGGTTTGATTATGCGCCTTCAATGGAAGCCTTTGCGGCGGGCAAACTGGATGCCGTGACCATGACCAACGGCGATGCGCTGGTTACGGGGGCGACCGGTGCCAAGAGTGTAATGATTCTGATCAATGATTACAGCAATGGTAATGACATGATCGTCGGTGCGCCGGGTATCGATTCTCTTAAGGATCTCAAAGGCAAGAAGGTGGGTGTGGAGATCGGCTTTGTCGATCATCTGCTGCTGCTCAATGGCCTGCACAAGAACGGCATGACTGAAAATGATGTTCAGCTCGTGAATGTGCCGACCAATGAAACACCGCAGGTTCTGGCTTCCGGACAGGTATCCGCGATCGGGGCCTGGCAACCCAACTCCGGCGCGGCGTTGAAGTTGGTGCCGGGTTCCAAGCCGATCTACACCAGTGCTGACGCACCCGGCCTGATCTACGACGTGCTGGCCGTTTCTCCGCAGAGTTTGGCGATGCACCGCGCCGAGTGGGAAAAGGTGATTAAGGTCTGGTATCGAGTAGTTGATTACATCAACGATCCGAAGACACACGATGAGGCGGTGCGCATCATGGCTTCCCGCGTCGGTGTTCCACCAGAGGAATATCAAGCCTTCCTGAAGGGTACCAAGATCCTGACTCTGGCCGAAGCGAAGTCGCACTTCAAGAAAGGTCCCGGCCTGGATTCGATTTACGGCTCATCTGAAATCGTGGACAAGTTCAATGTCGATAACAAGGTGTACACAGTGCCGCAGGACATCAATTCCTACATTGATCCTGCGTTGACCGATGCGCTGAAGTAATCGCGTTACTAAATGAAACGAGTCTGATTGGAGATGAGTTCAATGGCCCATTCCTCGTGGTTCTCCGTTCGCCAGCCACTGGCCCCGCGCCGACGCTTCGTGTTGTCGCTGATGAGCTTCGGTATCCCGCTGCTTATCTGGTGCCTGGTGAGTTACGTGCCCGCGGTTTGGCACCCGATGATCAAAATCACCGATCCGGGCTCGGTGTCGTACTTCAGCGACGGGATGTTGCTGAATAAGGATCTGTTCTACAAGGAACAGGATCGGCTGGAAAAAGAAGGTAAAGCCCCGCCGCAAGGCATTCCAGCCAATCCGGTCTATTTGCCGACACCCGGGGCTGTGGCCACGGCGTTCTACACCGCCTTCACCACGCCGCCGCAACGTCGGGATGAAAAATGGCTTTACCAAAGCCTGGGGGACAGCATCTCGGTGATCTTCCTCGGGTTCCTCATTTCTTCGCTCATCGCTATTCCGTTGGGCATTCTGGCGGGTACCTTCGATCTGTTTTCACGATTGACGGAACCCTTTGTCGAGTTTTTCCGCTACTTGCCGGCGCCTGCGTTCGGTGCCTTGGCGGTCGCGATTCTCGGGATTAATGAAGCTCCGAAAATCGCCATCATCGTAATCGGCACGTTCTTTCAGCAAGTGCTGGTGGTCGCCAACACGACTCGGAAAATCGACACCTCGTTGCTTGAGGCCGCCATGACGCTGGGGGCCAACCGGCTGCATCTGTTATTCCGTGTGGTGATCCCGGGGATGCTGCCGGATCTGTTCAGAGACGTACGTGTCCTGCTGGGCTGGGCATGGACGTATCTGATCGTGGCCGAGATGATCGGTGCGAGTTCTGGCATCACCTGGTTCATTACCCAGCAGGCTCGGTACAAGAACTTCGAGAACGTGTATGCCGCCATCATGATGATCGGGTTCATTGGTATTACGACGGATCTGCTGCTTGCCTGGTTGTCCCGCCGGATCTTTCCGTGGCAGCGCGGCAGCAAGGCCTAAATAGAAGCTTCCTGAATAGATATTTAAGTAGAAAGCTTAGAAGGAACATCAGATGAGTGTGAACGATACAAACAGCGCCAACCATGACCTTAGCTACCTCGATCAGTCCGAGGCGGTCAGAGCGCGGTTCGAACGGTTGAAACAGCGGCCGGTCGTTCTGGAAGTCAAAGGGCTCGGCAAGAACTTTGACTCATCGCAAGGGCCGGTCACGGCGCTGAAGGACATTAACTTCAAGGTCCACAAACGCGAGTTTGTGTGTGTGATCGGTCCGTCCGGCTGCGGCAAATCGACCCTGATCCGCATTCTGGCCGGTCTTGAACAGGCCAGCGGCGGGGCGGTTCTGCTCGATGGCAAGCCGGTCGAAGGCCCGGGGCCGGAGCGGGGCATGGTTTTCCAGGGCTATACCCTGTTCCCCTGGTTGACCGTGAAGAAGAACGTGATGTTCGGTTTGCAGGTTTCCGGGCGGGGCGGGCTACCCGAACAGGAAGCGCTGCAATGGATCGATCTCGTCGGGTTGAGCAAGTTTGCCAATCATTATCCGCATCAGTTGTCCGGCGGCATGAAACAACGCGTTGCCATCGCACGGGCACTGGCCAATCAGCCACGCATCCTGCTGATGGACGAACCCTTCGGCGCGCTGGATGCCCAGACACGCGCTCGGATGCAGTCGCATCTGATGGAAATCTGGAAAAACATCGACATCACGATCGTGTTCATTACCCACGATCTGGACGAGGCGGTGTACCTCGCCGACCGGATTCTGGTGCTGAAGGCGCATCCGGGTGAAGTTCAGGAGCTGATCGAGGTGCCCGTGCCCCAGCCGCGCACGTCTGGTCACCTCGATTCGCCTGAATTCATTGCCACCAAGAAGCACATCGAGTCGCTGATTCATCCGAAGAGCATGGATGAGGAAGAGGGCGAGCACCTCAACATGATGCGGATGGTGCGCGTGGATGACGCGGTTGGAGACATTTTCTGATGGAGCGCGCGTGATGAAAAGAACATGGCACCAACTCACCTGGGAAGAGATCGGCCAGATCGTTGCTGATGGCATGGATGCGGCGATTCTTCCTGTTGGCGCCACCGAGCAGCATGGACCCCACATGGGATGTGGCATGGATAGCGAGTTGGCGGGGCAGTTATGCAGAGATGCTGCCGCGCAGACGGGTGTGTTTTTGTTGCCCACCTTGCCTTATGGCTGTTCGGTCGGGCATTCCCGCCGCTGGCCCGGCACGCTAGCGGTGCAGCCGAAGACACTGATCGATCTCGTGAAGGAAATCGGAGATTGGGTGCATTCAGCGGGGATCAATCGCCTGTTTATCATCAACAGCCACGTAACGAATGCGGCCCCGTTGCGTTGCGCACTTGAGATGTTACGGGCAGAGCATGATGGACTGATGGTGGCGCTGATCAACAGCGCGCAGATCAGTCCACGGGTCAGGGATGCCCATCATGCCGATGGCGACGACTGGCATGCCAATGCGGCCGAAACCGCATTGATGCAGTACCTGGCGCCGGAATTGGTGCGCGAGGACAAGTTGATCGACGCCGATGATCCGGATCGCACGGCCGATTGTGTGTTCTCTCATCCCGTCAATCGAACGAGCCTCAATGGGGTTACCGGCTCCCCTTCAAAAGCAACGGCTGAGGATGGTCGCCAGCTCTTTGAGTGGATGGTGACCGATCTGTCGGAAAAGATTCGTATGGGTCTGGTTGAAAAACCGCCCTTAACCCACGGCTACAACGATGCCGTGCAATTCAATAAAAATGCCCAGAGCCAAAAGGTCTAATGATGAAATCGAACGCGAGCTTTAAGAAGAAATCCAAGTCCAGTGTCAAGAAAATCCAGGCCTCGCTTGCCGAGAAGGGTGTGAAGTACTGCCTGGGCGCCTACGTGGATATCCACGGCGTCCCCAAGGGCAAGGTTGTGCCTCTGGCGCATCTGGATCACATGGCGCAGGGTTCCGAGCTGTACACCGGTTACGCGCTGGATGGTTTGGGGCAGCGTCCCAATGACGACGAAATCGCGTCCGTTCCGGATCTGGACCACATCATCCAGTTGCCCTGGCAGCCTGAGATGGCCTGGATGCCCGCCGACAACACCTTCCACGGCGAACCCTATCCGCTGAACACCCGCGTCGCGCTCAAACTGCAATTGGAGAAGGCGGCCGAGATGGGATTCGGCATGAATCTGGGTATCGAGGCCGAGCTGTTCGTGCTCAAGCAGAACGAAGACGGCAGCCTCTCGGTGCCGAACCCGGATGACCGTTTGACCAAGCCTTGCTACGACGCGCGTTGCTTCCTGGATCAGTTCACCTGGCTCGACAGGATGGCCACGGCAATCAACGACCTCGGCTGGGATCTGTATTCGTTCGACCACGAAGACGCCAACGGCCAGTATGAGTTTGATTTCAAATACGCCGATGCTTTGACTACCTGCGACCGTTTCACGTTCTTGCGCCTGATGGCCAAAGAGTTCGCCAAACAGGAAGGCCTGCTCGCGACCTTCATGCCCAAACCGTTTGCCAACAAGACCGGTACCGGCGCGCATTTCAATATGTCGCTGTACGACCTGGAGACCGGATCGAACCTGTTTGCCTGCGATCCGGCCGATGATCCGCACGGCCTGGGTCTGACCAAGCTGGGTTATCAGTTCATCGCGGGCGTCATCAAGCACGGCAAGGCCTTGTGCGCGGTGCTTGCGCCCACCGTCAATAGCTATAAGCGGTTGGTGCGTCAGGGCGATATGCCGTACTTCACCTGGGCGCCGGTGTTCAATTCCTTCGGCTCCAACAACCGCACCAATTCCATTCGCGTGCCGATGGGCGGCGGGCGGTTCGAGTCGCGTAATGCCGATGGCTCGGTGAATCCTTATCTGGCGGCGACCTTGTTGCTGGCAGCCGGCCTGGAAGGCATCCGTGAAGGGCTTGACCCCGGTTTGCCGCAGGAGGACAACCTGTATGAACTGACCGAGTCCGAGCGTGCCGCCCGTGGGATTGAGTTCCTGCCGCAGAATCTGGCCGAAGCGATTGATGTGTTCGAGGCCGATCCGTTCGTGACTGAAGTGCTCGGTCAGGAACTGCGTGACGAGTTTGTGCGCTACAAGCGCCGCGAGTGGACCGAATACCATCTGAGTGTGACCGCTTGGGAAGTCAAACGTTACAGCCATTTGTTCTGAGGACAAGCAACGGAGAAAGGAGGGAATGCCGTATGAATGATCTGAATCGAGGAGCATTGAGCCGGATCAGCATCTCGCTGCCTTCCCGCTTGCTGGCGGAACTGGACAAAATGGTGCTCAAACGCGGTTTTGATAGCCGTTCGCAAGCCATTGTCGAGATGATCAACCAGCAGTTGGTCGAGCATAAGTCCGACCTGGGGTTTGATGTCATGGCTGGCACGATCAACCTCGTCTACGACCATTCGACCACGAATCTGCAAAAGGAACTGGCCGATCTTCAGCATAAGTACATCGACGAGGTGATCAGTTCCTTGCACGTGCACCTGATGGACAACCAGACGATGGAAGTCATCCTGGTTCAGGGGCCGGCAACGAAACTGCAAATGATCGCCGACCAGATGATCAGTTGCAGTGGGGTGATTACGGGGCGCTTACAGCTGACGACCACGCAAATGCCGCCGTTACACCCATTGACCTAAGGAACCTCTGATTGAATCCCTCGTGAGCCGAGTTGCTGATCCAAAAGCCGCAAAACGAGGCAGAGGCCGAAGGTCGTAGTTGCGCTACGATGCCAAGGCCGATAACGAAGTGTTGCGGCTTTTGGGCGGCAACCCGCATGGGACGGGCTTTTGAGTGCGATTCGCTGTGTTGCGCCGCTCACGAATGGAATAACCATTCGTTTCGCGCCGCGCCTTGCGACTCATCCCTCAAAAGCCCGTCTCGGCCACGAAGGATTCAATCAGAGGTTCCTTAAGGAATGGTCCTGAAAGATAACGAGAACATACGCGGTAAGAACAACATGCCAATACAGGAGAAAATCATGACCGAAATGATGTACGAAGATGTTATCCCTGGCGGTGCCCACTGGTCGCTCGAAATGGCCAAGGGCACCCAGCTCGTCCTGATCGATGAAACGGGCGGAGCGAATGTCGGGATGCTGTTTTTCAACCCACGCAACCCGCTCGAACGCTACAACGCGCCGGACACGCTCAAGTGCCAGCACACCTTCAAGCTGACCCAGGGTCATTGCCTGTATTCGGATATGGGGCGAATCTTCTGCTCCATCGTCGAAGACACAGTGGGCTGGCACGACACCGTGGGTGGCAACCTGAGCAAGCAAAAGTTGCGGGAAAAATGGACCGAACGCCGGTATCAGCAGGCGCACAACGATTGGACTTTAAGCGGCGTGGACAGCTTTCTGGTCGAGATGGCCAAGTACGGTCTCGGCAAGAAGGACATGGCCGCCAACCTGAATCTGTTCAGCAAGCTGGCGGTAGAGGACGATGGCACGCTGGTGTTCGTCGAGCAGCACAGCACTGCGGGCGACAAGATCGCGCTGCGGTTTGAAATGAATACGCTGGTGATTTTCCATACCTGTCCCCATCCGATGAACCCGGCGGCGAGCTATCCCAAAAAACCGGTTCGGTACCAGATCTGGACGGCCGATCCGGTGACAGACGACGACCTGTGCATGAATTCACGGGTGGAAAACCAGCGCGGATTCAAGAACACCGAGCTCTATCAACCCACGTGCTGTTCTGCACACAGCTGCGCTTAAGGAGGCCCTATGATCAAGCACAGTACGCTCACACCCGAAGTCGCCACCTTTCGCCAGGTGGTTGAAGCCGGTGACTATTTCATCAAGATCGTACAGTCGGGACAGACCGTACGAATTCTGGATCTGGAAGGCAATCAGGCTGCCGATACCCTGTTCTACCGGGCTGATAATCCCACCGAACGCTACAGCGCCATCGACACCATTCGTGAGCAGGGTAATGTGTATCTGAGCGCGGGCACCCTGCTGCTCAGCACAGAGGGTAATCCGATGCTCGAAATCGTGGCGGACACTTGCGGGCGGCACGATACGCTGGGCGGCGCCTGCGCTACCGAATCGAACACCGTGCGTTATGGCCTTCAAACCAAGTGTATGCACGCTTGCCGCGATAGCTGGATGCTTGCGGTGGCCGAGCATGAAGAATACGGCCTGAGCAAACGGGACATCACGCACAACATCAATTTTTTCATGAATGTACCCGTCACGTCGGAAGGCGGGCTGACCTTCGAGGACGGCATTTCGGATGCAGGCAAATACGTTGAGTTGACGGCGAAAATGGACGTGATCGTGCTCATTTCAAACTGCCCGCAACTCAACAATCCCTGCAACGCGTACAATCCAACGCCCATTGAGGTCTTGATCTGGAACTGAAACCCGTCAGTATCGACTGGACAAACCCGACCCCATGGGACGCCCCATGTGTGGTGCCAGAATCATTCGGGACGACCCGAATCCTACGGAGTTCATGATCACGCGATCATGTAAGTGACCACCGATGTTTCATAAAGTACTCATTGCCAACCGCGGCGCCATTGCGTGTCGCATTATTCGAACCCTGAAGAAAATGGGGATCACGTCCGTGGCGGTTTACTCCGAGGCCGATCGCCATGCACGCCATGTGGCAGAAGCCGACGAGGCCGTCTTCATCGGTGCGGCTCCGGCATCAGAGAGCTATCTGGACCAGGCGAAAATTTTGGAGGCCGCACGCGCTACGGGCGCCGAAGCCATCCACCCCGGCTATGGTTTCCTCAGTGAAAACGCTGGCTTTGCCGAAGCCTGCGCGGCTGCGGGCATCGCATTCATCGGCCCGACACCGCAGCAGATGCGCGATTTCGGCCTTAAACACACCGCGCGCGAGTTGGCCGAAAAAAACTCGGTGCCTTTGTTGCCGGGTTCGGGCTTGCTGGACGATGTCGCCCACGCCCTGCGGGAAGCGGAGCGCATCGGTTATCCCGTGATGCTCAAAAGCACGGCGGGCGGTGGCGGCATCGGCATGAAACTGTGCTGGACGGCCGATCAGCTCCACGAAGCCTACGATTCGGTAGAGCGCCTGTCGCGCAGTAACTTCAGCCAAGGCGGTCTGTTTCTGGAGAAATATGTCGAGCAGGCCCGGCACATCGAAGTGCAGATTTTCGGCGACGGAAAGGGCCAGGTCGTGTCTCTGGGCGAGCGGGACTGCTCCGTGCAGCGTCGCAACCAGAAAGTCATCGAGGAAACACCGGCACCCGGTCTGGACGAGTCTCTTCGCACCGAGTTGTGGGGCGCGGCGACCCGTTTGGGGCAAGCCGTCAATTACCAATCTGCCGGTACGGTCGAATTCGTGTACGACGTGAAAAATGCGGCGTTCTACTTCCTTGAAGTGAATACGCGCCTGCAAGTCGAACACGGCGTGACCGAGCGGGTGACCGGTGTCGACCTCGTGGAGTGGATGGTGCGCGTGGCGGCGGGCGAACCGCCTGCGTTGGCGTCGTTCGTGTTCGCGCCGCAGGGGCATTCGGTCCAGGTACGCCTGTACGCGGAAGACCCGGGCAAGCTGTTTCAGCCCAGCTCCGGCTTGCTCAATTCCGTCGTCTTTCCCGATCATTCCAGCCCCGATGGCATCCGGATCGATTCATGGATCGAGACCGGCTCGGAGGTTTCTGCCTACTACGATCCGATGTTGGCCAAGATCATCGCACATGGCGCCGATCGCACGACCGCGCTGGCGCAATTGAGCCAAGCCTTGGAGCAAACCCATATTTACGGCATTGAAACCAATCTGGCGTACCTTCGGCAGGTGCTCACGGATGCCGTATTCGTAGCGGGCCAGCAGACCACCCGTTACCTCGATCAGTTCAGCTTTGCTCCGCGCACCATCGATGTGTTGTCGCCCGGCACGCAAACCATGATTCAGGATTACCCCGGTCGGGTCGGTTATTGGTCCATCGGCGTGCCGCCCTCCGGCCCGATGGACAGTCTGGCCTTCCGCGTGGCCAACCGTCTGGTGGGCAATCCCGAAGACGCCGCCGGTCTGGAAATGACCATCACGGGGCCGAATCTTCGTTTCAATGTGGCGACCACCATCGCTTTGACCGGCGCGCGCATGAAGGCGGAACTCGATGGCGTATCGGTGCCGTATGGTCAAGCGGTCGCCGTGGCCGCGGGTTCCGTACTCAAGCTCAAGAGCATTCAGGGCGGCGGCAGCCGAACCTATCTGGCGCTGCAAGGCGGTCTGGATGCGGCGGACTACATGGGCAGCAAGGCGACCTTCACGCTGGGTCAGTTCGGCGGTCACGCCGGGCGATGCCTGCGGGCAGGCGAAGTGCTCCGTCTGGATCAGTTGGGCACCACGCCCGATTTGGTTGTCACTGCACCCCAAGCCCTGGTTCCCGAGTGCACAAAACATTGGGATATTGCGGTGATGTATGGCCCGCACGGCGCGCCGGATTTCTTCACCGACGACGACATTTCGATGTTCTTCGATACCCACTGGCAGGTGCATTACAACTCCAGCCGGACCGGCGTGCGTCTGATCGGCCCCAAACCGACATGGGCTCGGACCGATGGCGGCGAGGCGGGTCTGCATCCCTCGAATATTCACGACAACGCCTACGCCATCGGTGCGGTAGATTTCACCGGGGACATGCCGGTGATTCTCGGCCCCGATGGCCCGAGTCTCGGCGGGTTTGTCTGCCCGGTGACCATCATCCAGGCCGAGCTCTGGAAAATGGGGCAGTTGACCCCGGGTGACACGATCCGTTTCTACTGCGTTGATTACCCTCAGGCCCAGGCGCTGGCCTTGGCGCAGGATGAAGCCATCGCGCACTTGTCCGCACCGAAGACGATTGAAATTACGCCGCAAACGGCGGGTGATACCGTCTCTCCGATTCTGTATCGGACTGCCGGTTCCGAAGACAAGATCGCGGTCTGTTATCGCCAGGCGGGCGACCGTTCTTTGTTGATCGAATACGGCCCGCTGGTGCTCGATCTCGATCTGCGGTTCCGGGTGCACGCGTTGATGACCTGGATGCAGAACGCGGCCATTCCGGGCGTGCTGGACCTCACGCCGGGTATTCGTTCCTTGCAGGTTCAGTATGATGGTCGCGTGCTGTCGCAGTCCGAGCTTATCCGCGTGTTGCAGCAGGCCGAGGCCAGCCTCCCCGCGATTGATGACATGACGGTGCCAAGCCGGATCGTCCATCTGCCGCTTTCCTGGGGCGATCCGGCCACGCGGTTAGCAATCGAGAAATACATGCAGTCCGTGCGCCCCGACGCGCCGTGGTGCCCCAGCAATATCGAATTCATCCGCCGAATCAACGGACTGGATTCCATCGAGGACGTGAAGGACATCCTGTTCAACGCCCGCTATCTGGTCATGGGTCTGGGCGACGTGTACCTCGGCGCGCCGGTCGCCACGCCGCTCGACCCCCGGCATCGTCTGGTGACCACGAAATACAATCCGGCTCGTACCTGGACGCCGGAGAACGCCGTGGGCATCGGCGGCGCGTACCTGTGCGTCTACGGCATGGAAGGGCCGGGCGGCTACCAGTTCGTCGGTCGTACGGTTCAAATGTGGAACCGCTACCGCCAAACCCAGGATTTCACCGGCGGCAAACAATGGCTGTTGCGGTTCTTCGACCAGCTTCGGTTCTACCCTGTGGGCGCGGACGAAATCATGCAACTGCGCGAGGATTTTATTCAAGGTAAGTTCAAGATCAAGATTGAGGAAACCGAACTCAAGCTGGGCGATTACCGCGCGTTTCTGGCCGCCGAGCGGGAATCGATCGATGCGTTCAAATCCAAGCAACAAGCGGCTTTCGACGAGGAGCGCGAACGCTGGGCGCAAGCTGGTCAGGCTAACGAAACCCCGGACTTTGCAGAAGTCGATGTCGTCGAAACCGATGTGGCCGCCATTCCACCCGGTTGCATTGCGCTCACCTCGCCGGTCACCGGAAACATCTGGCAACTGCACGTAAAGCCCGGCGACACCATCGAGATCGAACAGGAACTGCTGATTGTGGAAGCCATGAAAATGGAAATCGCGATTCCCTGTGAAGAAACCGGCACGGTGGTCGAAATTCTCTGTGAACAGGGAACGGCGGTCACCGCAGGGCAAACGCTGCTGATCATCAAACCGCATTAAAGCGTGCACATACTCGGCGCACGCTCATTCGCCGGGAAACCCCCATCGGGAATAGAAAAAGCCCGCGTAACTCGTTGGAATTACGCGGGCTTAATGTTTGGTGCCTAGGGTCGGACTCGAACCGACACGATATCGCTATCGGTGGATTTTGAATCCACTGCGTCTACCAATTCCGCCACCCAGGCAAGGGTGCGCAATTTATCTCGTTTGCATGACAAACGCAAGTGCCGGTTGGGCTTTTCCGTGGCGTTTCATGCGGTCATGGCCCATGTTCTACCCGAACGATCAACATGCCACGTAGCAGGCGTTATGATGGGGGCTATTTTGAGATCACGGCGATCTCATCCGCACCTGTTGAACACGTCATGTCCGAATCCCACCGCGATCCATCCATCGGCACGCACGAAGCTTCTTCGGGCGAGGGCATGGTGTATTGGCAGGTCGCTTTGCCTGGCCCGTTGCAGATGCTGTTTACTTACGGGGTGCCTGCTGATGTGAGCGCACGAGCCGGAATGAGAGTTTGGGTGCCGCTGGGTAAGGGGCAACGCATGGGGGTGTTGTGGTCCCCGGCGGAGAAGGAAACGGAATGGGTGATCAAACCCGTGCTGTCGGTTCTGGATGACGAACCGCTACTGGACGAAGAGCTGCTTGCCTGTCTGGGATGGGCTGCCGATTATTACCACTTCCCTTTGGGTGAAACCGTGCTGGCGGCACTCGCGCCGAGCTTGCGTCAAGGACGGTCACTGCACGAACTGGCGTGGCGCATTTTGCCCAGCGGTGAACAGGCATTGGCCGATGGCACGTTGCGCGGCGCACGGCAGCGCGCGTTGCTGGAACGGATCGCGCAAACGCCGCAGGGTGTGTCCGAATCCCAGTTGCGGGACTTTCCCAAAGCGGTGCGTCTGCGACTGGCTGATTTGGGTTTGATCGAGCCGTTCGAGCAAATGATGCCTTCAACGTGGCCGGTTTTAGCCGAGATGTCCGGCAACAAGCTGCCTGCTCCGGATCTGAATGAAGCGCAATCGGCTGCGGTTTCGGCTGTGGCGGCCTGTTTGGAAAATTTTGGCGTCTGGTTGCTTGAAGGCGTGACCGGTAGCGGCAAGACGGAAGTGTATTTGAACCTGATCAGCCGGGTGTTGGCACAGGGCCGACAGGTATTGATTCTGGTGCCCGAAATCGCCCTGACGCCCCAATTGGTGACCCGTTTTACGGATCGATTGGGTTTGGTGCCTGCCGTGCTGCATTCAGGATTGAATGACGGTGATCGGTTGAACGCCTGGCTGGCGGCGCGATCGGGCGATGCGACAGTCGTGATCGGCACCCGATCGGCCGTATTCCAGCCGTTTGCCGACCTAGGGCTGATCGTGGTGGACGAAGAGCACGACGGTTCGTTCAAGCAGTCCGAAGGCTTTGGTTATCACGCTCGCGATGTCGCTATCTGGCGCGCGCGGCGTTTGGGCGTTCCTATTATGCTCGGCTCGGCCACGCCATCGCTCGAATCTTTGCGCAATGTTTCTTTGAGTCGCTATCACCTGCTTACCCTGCCGGAGCGAGCAGGTGGGGCGGCCATGCCGGATATCCGTTTGCTGGATGTGCGTCAGCAACGGATGCGCGGCGGTTTGTCGGATGATCTGGTTGCTGCTATCGAAACGCATTTGCTCGCGGGCGGGCAGGTGATGCTTTACCTCAACCGGCGTGGCTACGCTTCGAATCTGTTGTGTCATGCCTGCGGTTGGGTGGCCGAGTGCGCGCATTGCGATTCGTTCATGACCTGGCACCGGGGAGTTAACCGGCTGCGTTGTCATCATTGCGGATTCGAGCGCCAACCGCCATCGGTTTGCCCGAATTGTTCCGCGACACTCTCGCCGCGCGGATTGGGGACGGAGCAGCTCGAAGATGTGTTGACGGGGCTCTTTCCCGGATTTGGCATCGAACGGCTTGATCGGGATGCCCTGAGCCGGGTGGGAGAATTGGACCGTCGGCTGGCGCGTATCCAGTCCAGCGAGGCGCGCTTGATCGTCGGTACGCAAATTTTGGTCAAAGGCCACGATTTTCCGCATGTCTCGCTGGTAGCCGTCGTCGATGCGGATCAAGCCTTGTTCGCCAATGATTTTCGGGGTGCCGAGCGTTTTGCGCAGCAACTGATTCAGGTGGCCGGGCGGGCAGGGCGGGCCAGTCGCGCCGGAACGGTTCTCGTGCAGACGCATCAGCCCGAGCACGTCGGCTTGAATCGACTGATCCATGCCGGTTACGCCAGCTTTGCGCAAACCCTGCTCGCGGAGCGAGCCGAAGCCGGATTGCCGCCGGTGCGTGCGGCGGCAATGATCCGAGCGGATGCCCGCGATGCGGATGCACCAAGAGAGCTGCTGACGCACATGGCCGACTGGTTGCATGAACACCTTGCTGATCCTGCCGATAGCCCACTGGATGTTTGGGGCCCGGTGCCGGCCCCGTTGGCCCGACGTGCCGGACGGTACCGCTATCAATTACTGATTCTGGCGGATGATCGCCCAAGGCTACACGCAGCGTTGAGCCAACTCGAATCCTGGCAGGGCACCCGTCGCACAAAAGGGATTCGCTGGTCGATTGATGTTGATCCGGTCGATATGGCTTAATATCCTGTACTAACCTTTCCATGTCATCATGGCAATCACAACAACGAAGGACAATTGCATGAAAAAGATCGAAGCCATCATTAAACCCTTCCGTCTCGATGACGTGCGCACTGCACTGATGGAGCTGGGTATCAATGGCATGACAGCAACGGAAGTCAAAGGCTTCGGCCGGCAGAAAGGTCATACCGAGCTCTATCGTGGTGCCGAGTATGTGGTTGATTTTTTGCCGAAAATCAAACTGGAAATCGTGGTTTCCGATGGCTTGGTCGATGCGGTTCTGGATGCCATCATCAAGGCGGCGCATTCCGGCAAAATCGGCGACGGTAAGATTTTTGTGTTCCCAGTCGAACGCGCCGTGCGGATTCGTACGGGTGAAGAGAACGAAGACGCGCTGTGATTTAGCCGCTTGTTCAACAGGCTATCTCGGGCAGAGCACCTGCTGTTTGGTGGGCGTGAACTAAATCCTGGTTTTGAATATAAAAAGCCTGATCCGTCCGACGAGGATGTGCTCAGGCTTTTCTGTGTTTGGTCTTTATGGCCTGACGCTTACGGGCGATCGATCCGATAATCGCTCAGATTGCTTGGCGTCGGTCGGCCCAGCATCACATCGGTAATGAGTTCAGCCGCGGCGGGTGCCATGGCCAGCCCATTGCGGTAGAACCCCGTGCTCACGAATAAACCCGCTATGTCGGGGTGCGCGCCAATGTAGGGGATTTCGTCGCGCGTGCCGGGGCGCAGTCCAGACCATTGCTGCGCCACGGGCGCATGAGCCAGATTGGGCCAGAGCTCAACCGCTTTGCGATGAAGGCGGTTCATGGCGTCATCGGTTGTGTGCTTGTCGAAACCGACATGTTCGACGGTAGAACCGACAACCACCGAACCATCCTTGCGTGGAATCAGGTAAACCCCTTCATCCATCAAAATAGTAGAAAGCCCCGTGTGCATCGCGGCATCAAAGCGGATCATCTGACCACGAACGGGGAAGATGTCCGCCGGATTCAAACCGGGGATCAGCGGGTCGGGCACCAACTGCCCGGACCAAGCACCCGCTGTTATCAAGACATGTTCAGCGAGCAGTTCACCCTGTTCGGTGTGCACGCCGGTGACGCGATGGGCATCCTGAACTAAACCGTGTACCGGCGTGTGTGCGCGGATATCCACCCCTGCCTCACGAACGGATTCCACCAGCGCCCGCATCAGGCGCGGGTTGCGCACGGTTTCGATCTCTGGCAGCCAGAGCGCGGGTTCCTTCGGCAGATGCGGGAAGTGTTGATTCGCATCCTGCCACTGGTGCGGGATGCCGTAATGCGTTGCCCAATTCGAAGCGTTGGATTGCTCGGCAGGAGTTGATCCCGCATCAAGGATCAACATGCCGCTGGTGAACAGTTCAGGATCGGTGTGGCCGTTGGCGCTCAGCTCCTGCGTGAAACCACGGTACTGCGCCATCCCCGCCGCCGCCAAACGCATGACCGATTCGGGATAACGCCAACCGTACAACGGACATAAAATGCCGCCACCCGCCCAAGAGGCCTCGCGGCCGATTTCTTCCCGCTCAAGCACGGTGACGCGCCAACCGGCCTTGGCTAAACGCAACGCGCTGGATAACCCGGCGACCCCACTTCCGACAATAATGCAATCAGTCTGAGACAAAACGTGACTCTGTTATTAGGTTGATAAGGAGAATGATAGACCGAAGCGGTCGCCCTGAGCGACTCGGTGCATGACTTTGTGGTCGTCCTTCGAATCAAAAGACAAAAGGCCCATGCGGGCCCTGAAATTTTGGAGCGGGTGAAGGGAATCGAACCCTCGCTATCTGCTTGGGAAGCAGAAGTTCTACCATTGAACTACACCCGCAACGGGATGGCATTATCCGCGCTTGAGGCCGTTAATGGCAAGCCCTCTTCAAGCCCATTCAAGCGCTGAACCCTTCGGGTCAGACACTGATGCCAAAGAAATGGCCGATCAATGAGGTGGCGGCCATGGCCAATGCGCCCCAAATCAACACGCGGGAGGCACCGCGAACAATGGACGCACCACCGGTCCAGGCGGCAAGGCTGCCGAGAATGACGAGTGCGAGCAGAGTCATGGCAATTACGCCGGTAAAAAGCCAGGCCTGCGGCAGCAAGAGCGCGGTTACCAGTGGCAAACCAGCGCCCACCGAGAAAGCGGCGGCGGAGGAGTAGGCTGCCTGCATGGGGCGCGCACGGGAGATTTCATGCAAGCCTAGCTCATCGCGGGCGTGGGCACCCAAGGCGTCATGTTCCATCAGCTCGGTGGCGACTTGATCGGCCAGTTTTTCTGACAGCCCACGTTCACGGTAGATAGCTGCCAATTCCTGACGCTCGTAGTCAAAATTGTTTTTAAGTTCATTAGCTTCCTGCGCCAGATCGGCTTGCTCCGTATCTTTTTGTGATTGTACGGATACATACTCACCCGCCGCCATCGACATGGCACCCGCCACCAATCCGGCCAATCCCGCCAGGACAATGGTGTGGTTGTCGGCATTCGAAGCGATAAAACCAAGCATCAAGCTCGATACCGAGACGATACCGTCGTTCGCGCCCATGACCGAGGCACGTAGCCAGGAATTACGGTTGATGCGGTGGTGTTCGGCGTGGAGGTCAAACTTGTCTTTTGAAAGCATTACACAGGCCTTTTTGGTCAGTTTTTCAGTTCATCAGATAGTTGAGATTAAAGCATGGAAAAGCATGCACGAGGGCAATAAGCCGAACATTTTGTGGGAAGTTCATAAAATCCCATCCTTGGGAATTTTCGATGTCGTTCGCGCCAATCTAAAGGATTTCAAGCTGCTCAGATGTTTGCTGTCGTTAACGATTGTTCTCAATTGGGCGAACATAAGGGCCAGTGACTGCGTTGGTCTTGGCTCAACGTTTATACTGAGTAGTTATTTTTATTCCAAGCCGCAGGTTTGAGAGAGTGAACTTATGCGCTATGCCCTCGATGCGCCAAATGAGTCTTTATGCAGCGAGCTTGCCGAACGCACGGCGGGCAACACGCAGGTTCTTGCCGCCTGTCGCTTGGCCGGTTCCGTGTGGGATGGCGTCGTCACGCGCGCTCGTGGGCCGCGTGCAGCGTTGGATTTATTGGAAATCGGGGCGGATATTGAAACCGTTCAGGCCTGCGTGCTGGCTGATCCGCGTTTGCAGGGCAAGATGGATCTGGCCGAATTGCGGCGGGACTATGGCGAGGTAGTTGCCGGGCAGGTGGAGCAAATGCAGCGCCTGTTGCAGTTGGGCGAGCAATATCGGCGTGATCAGCAGGCCGACTGGTACGAAAATCTGCGTCGGCTTTTGCTGAGCGCCATCAGTGATGTGCGCGTGATGCTGATTCAGCTCGTGCATCGGCTGGAACGGTTGCGCGGGCTCGCATTCGAGCCGGACCTGACCAAACGGCGCGCTATCGCGGCGGAAACGCTGGATGTGTACGCGCCCATCGCGCATCGTTTAGGTTTGGGGCAGATCAAGTGGGAGCTCGAAGACCTCGCCTTCCGCCATCTGGAACCGGAGATATACAAGCGCATCGCGCACCTGCTCGATGAGCGGCGCACCGAGCGGGAAGCTTATTTACTGCGCGTGCGCACCACGCTGGAATCGGCTTTGGCGGCGGCGGGCATCAAGGCGCGGGTATATGGCCGCCCAAAACACATCTACAGCATCTGGGGCAAGATGCAGCGCAAGAAACTCAGCTTCGATGGCCTGTTCGACGTGCGCGCCCTGCGGGTCGAAGTGGATACCTTGCAGGATTGCTATGCGGCCCTGAGCGTGGCACACAGCCTGTTTTCGCCCATCGAGGCGGAATACGACGATTACATCGCCCGCCCGAAGGAAAACGGTTATCAATCCTTGCATACGGCGGTTCACGCTTTGGATGACAAGGTGGTCGAAATCCAGATTCGTACCCGGGCCATGCACGAACAGGCCGAGCTGGGCGTGGCCGCGCACTGGCGCTACAAGGAAGGTGGCGGGCATCAGGAAGACCCATTCGCCGCCGAATTGAACCGACTGCGGCAAGCCTTGGCGGCGGGTGGTACGGCGCAGCCGCGTGTGGAGGATGTATATGTGTTCACCCCGCAAGGCGACATCATTGCCCTGCCGCTCGGTTCGACCGTGCTCGATTATGCTTATCGTGTGCATACGCTGGTTGGGCATCGTTGTCGTGGCGCGAAAATCAATGGCCAGATTGTGCCGATTAAAACGCTGCTCAATCAGGCCGATCAGGTAGAAATTCTCACCCAACCCACGCCAGCGCCCAGCCGTGAATGGGGCAGTGCGCAGGCGGGTTTTCTGCATTCGGCCAGTGCGCGCGCGAAGGTGCGTAACTGGTTCCACCGGCTGGATCAGACGGCAGCTCGGGATGCGGGCGCGGTTTACTGCGATCGTTTGTTCCGCCGCCTGGGTTTGAACCGGCAGGCGCAATCCAAACTGATGTCCACGCTCAAGTTCAAAAGCTTGGATGCTTTATATGAGGCAGTGGGTGATCACAAACTCGATACCAATAGTTTGCTCAATGCGGCTCGAGCCGTCATCAAGGCGCCCGAGCAAGAACAAGAGCCGGCGCAGCAGTTAAAAAACACCAGCCGCTCGGGCGCAGCCAAGTCGCCGGAAGATGCCGTGCTGTCGCTGGATGGCATGAAGGCGCAGCCAGCGGGCTGTTGCCAGCCGCGTCCCGGCGATCCGGTGCTGGCATTCATTACCCGAGGGCAAGGGCTTAAACTGCACAAACAAGACTGCGCGAATATCCGGCATTTGCAAGCCGAGTTTCCGGCGCGGATTCTGGCTGTCGAGTGGCCCAGCCAACCAACCCATTGGGCGCAGCTGCTAAAACTCGATTTCCTGTTGGAAGATGTGGCTCGATTCTGGGCGGATCTCGGGCCGGTGTTGGCGCCGTTTAAGGCCCGCGTGGTCGAGAGCCGCAGCCGGTTGGAACGCAACAGCGGGCTGACGGACATGGCCGTAACCTTCGAGTTGCCCGCCGCCGGTGATGTCTCTGGGCTAATCAAGCGCTTGCAGGCTTTGCCCGCGGTAGAATCGGTTCAGAGGGTTTAGTCTTTTGTGAAGTCGAAATGACTAGGGGTGCATGTATGCCCATCCCTCGAGCTGTCGATCCACAAGATAGGCAACGCCCGATGGAACAATGTCTTCTGAACTTACACCATACAAGTCATTTTTGTAGTCCAATTTGTTGGCATGAATAGTGTTGTTGCATACACGGAACTTGACACCATCTTTTTTCAAGCCATTTATTTTTTCCTGCAATGCATCATCCAGAACAGCATTCTTTAAAAGATTAATTCCTCCGCCATGGATAACTATCTCAATATGCATTGCCGTTGGGCCACTTGCGTTTAAATTGTTTTTTACGTTTCGCAAAACAGCCAATTCGTGGCTTGGATCCTTTTCGTCAAGCTCGTAAACAACGTGCTTCAATTTTCTGTGTTCGCCAGCCCATGCTTGTACAGTTGGAAAACCAGCTAACGTGCTGACTCCGAGTAAGGTATTTAAAAAACGGCGACGGTTCATGATGAAATCCTCGTTGTGTATCTGAGCATATATTTTTAATAAAAATTAATTATTAAACAAATCTTTTTTTTGGATTGCATGGTTTAAAATTTTAATAAACAATTTAAGAAGATTTTAAATTACTAATTGCTGAATATTTTTTAAGCGTAAATTAAATTTAAAAGTAATAAATAGGGATTTAACAAATAAAAACAACACAACTCACCTTATCCAAGAAGATGAATAATTTTCTAATTTTTTTAATCGCTCCGCGAGATTTTAATCAAGGTCAAACGTTTGCAAATCCGTTCTAGCTAATGTAATTTCGCAGCTGAGTGAGTTAGTGTGCTGCTTGCCCAAAAACATAAAAAAATCCATGTTCTGCGTGCTTTCATGAAAGTGCACGCTAAAATTTAAATTGCTCCATGAGGGTTCATAATGCTTAGTCCAAACATATATTTACGTTACTCGCTGGCTGCCGTGATCGCCATTAGCGTGACATTCCCCCTGGGAACACTAGCAGAGTCTGCTCAGGCCCAAATGTCCGAACAAACAGCAATGCAGAAATCGCAAGCAGCCATCAAGGAATACGCAACCACCCTCAAAGCTGCCTTGCAAACGGCAATGAAGGCGGGTGGGCCAATGGCTGCCATTCCCGTTTGCCACACCCAAGCCCCACAAATTGCAGCGCAGGTGGGCAAGAAGTACGATCTTGAAATTCACCGTACCTCGCTCAAGCCGCGCGCCATAGCGCCTCAGCCTTGGGAAAAAACCGTGTTGGAACAATTTGAGGTTGAAAAGGACGCGGGCAAACCCATCGGTAAAATCGTCTGGCATAAAACGGTTGAAGTCGATGGACAAAAAGAACTGCGTCTGATGAAAGCGATTCCAACCGGCGAGGTGTGCCTGACCTGTCACGGCACCAACGTTGCACCTGCCGTATTGAGCAAGATCAAATCGCTTTACCCGAACGATGAGGCGACCGGTTACAAGCTGGGCGATATTCGCGGCGCGTTCTCGGTGACGGCAGCACTCAACTGATTGGCTTTAATGTTCCGGCATGGGTCGGGGCGTACGCAAAAACCCGGCTGTTGTCGGGTTTTTTGTTCATTTAGTTATCGATCGAGCAAGGCAGCTGTTTTTACCAGAGCGAACACCGTTTGCCCGATAGCTAACCCAAGCCTTTGAACCGAGCGACGGCTCAGTTCTGCAAGCAGTGTTTGCCCATCTGCGAGGGCCAGAAACACAACCTGCCTTTGGGTTGGGGGCTCTGCTTCGATTTGGCTGATTGTCGCAGGTATCTGGTTTAACATGCTGATGCCTTCGGGGCGATGCAGTGCAATGGCCACATCACGTGCGAGTACCCGCAGGCGCGCCTGGGCCCCGGATGCATGAGGATTGCTGTGTTCCGTTCGATTGAGCCAGAAGGTAAAAGCCGAATCGCTTCCAGGCTGTTGGCGTGATTGAAAGGCAATCAGGCCATCGGGGTCGATGTCACCCAATTGACCATGCAAGACGGACACGGGCCCCTCTTCGGTGAACAAGGGTGAGTCGATGCGGCTGGTCGCATCACCCAGCGATTCGATCGAGGTGATTTTGCCATCGGCCATAAAGACAACGCGGTTCGCCAAACGCTCAACTTCGATGGGCGCGTGGGTAATGTACAGCGTCGGGATTTGATAATCGGCGATCACCGATTCGATCAGCAGCAACAGCTCGCTTTTGGCCCGCCAGTCCAGCGCTGATAAGGGTTCATCCATCATCAAAAGCCGAGGCCGGGTGAGCAGGGCGCGGGCGATGGCGACGCGTTGACGCTCCCCGCCGGAAAGATTATCAACCGGTCGATTGAGCAGATGGCTGATGCCGACACGCTCAATGATCTCTTGTGTCGAGGGGCCGTGCTGCCGATGTTTGGGGATGCGTTTGATGGCAAAGTCTAAGTTGCCCTGAACATTTTTATTGGGCAGCAGGGCCGCCGTTTGAAACACAAAGCCAATATCGCGTTGTTCGACCGGCAATGCCTTTTTGCCGGATTGCCAGACTTCATCATTGAACCTGAGTTCACCGTGTGATTGTTTATCCAGCCCCGACATCGCGCGTAATAGCGTGGATTTGCCCGAACCGGAACGGCCAAACAGCACCGTAACGCCGGACGATTCGAAGGCAAATTCGCCCGAATCGAGCGCAAAGTTGCCTAATTTGAGTTGTAAATTGCCTTGAAACATGGCTTAACCCGTTTTGATTTGTAAGCGGCGATTCAAGCCGTACACAAAAATCAGCACCAACATCGAGAAAATCAGCATCAGGATGGAGAGGATGTGCGCTTCGGTGTATTCGAGTGATTCGACGTGATCGAAAATCGCAATCGAGACGGTGCGTGTCATGCCTTCGATATTGCCGCCCACCATAAGTACTACGCCAAATTCCCCGACCGTGTGCGCAAAGGTCAGCACCACGCCCACCAGAAAACCCTGCCGAGCCAAGGGGACGATCACGGTGAAAAACCGATCGAAGAACGAAGCGCGCATGGTGCGGGCGGCATCGACAATCTGCGTCGGCAGCGCTTCAAAGGCCGCCATGATGGGCTGAACGGTAAAGGGCAGTGAATAAACCACCGAGCCGATGATTAACCCGGTTTTATTGAATGTGAGTTGGCCTGTGATGCCAAAATATTTAAGAAATTGAGCAAGCGTTCCGTCGGGATTGAGCGCTATGATCAGATAAAAACCAAGCACGGTCGGCGGTAGCACCAGCGGCAGCGCAACCAGTGCCTCGAAGAAAATTCGGGCGCGCGAGCGCATATTGGCCAGCCACCACGCAATGGGTGTGCCGATTAAAAGCAGGACGATGGAGGTGATCGTCGCCACTTCCAGTGTCAAGAGGATGGGGCCTACATCCAGTGGATAACCCAAAATTTGCATGAGCTCTCAATCTCCAATTGTGGCATTGACCTAATCAAAAAACACCCGAATGCTCAGGCACTCGGGTAAGCGGGGGTAAACGTATTTGAGCTGTTAAGCATGTTAAGAGCAAAGGGTTTGAAATCCATCCCATTTCGTTTTTATTATTTTGCTCGTCCGGTACAGCGCGCAGTTAAATCCTGCTGCTATCGTTTATGGAATCTCTGAACGAATGTGGCGTACCTTCGCGCAGTGGGTGCTTCTCGTCAAATCCCCCCCAACCCCCCTTTTTCAAAGGGGGGAGCATCAGCCCCGTTGTTTTGAAAAGGTGAACCTCCCCCTTTGCAAAGGGGGAATGAGGGGGATTTAAGGGATTATTGCGGCATGGCGTAGCCATAACTCTCGATGATTTTCTTGGCCGCTGGGCTGTTCATGTAATCCATGAATTCTTTGGCCGTTTTGGCGTGTTTACTGGTTTTGATGAGCACGGCGCCTTGATTGATGGGTGCGTAATCTTTTTGCGGTACCAGCCAATATTCGCCTTTGTTATGCGCGGGGCTTTGTGGGTCCATGAGCTGAGAAAAGGCGACAAAGCCGAGTTGGGCATTGCCGGTCATAACAAACTGGAAGGTGGCGGTGATGCTTTCACCCGTGGCGATTTTGTTTTCGCTTTTCAGTTTGTCGTACATGCCCATGTTTTTCAGCACTGCGACACCCGCCGCACCATAGGGCGCCGCTTTGGAATTGGCGACGGCGATATGATTGAATTTGGCCGCTTTGATGATCTGGTTATGCTCTTTGGCGACGGGCAGTTGAGTGCTATATAACGCGAGTTTGCCTTGGGCATACACACGAAAATCGGTGGCTTTGCCTGCTTTTACGAGACGCTCTGGCGTTTTGGTATCAGCAGAGAAGAACGCATCAAACGGCGCGCCATTGTTGATTTGGGCATACAAGCCACCGGTCGGGCCGAACGAGAAGCGCACTTTGTTACCGGTTTCCTTGCTCCATTGCTCACCGATTTGCTCGGCAGCCTTGGTGAAGTTGGCGGCCACAGCGACCGTGATGGTATCGGCCTGCGCGCTGGCGATGCTGGCGCTCAGCAGCAGGGTAGTGGCGAAGGTAGTGGTTAGCATTCTGTTCATGCATGTGCTCCGATGGTTATCTAAGTACATATCGATAGTTAAAAAAAGGCGATGGGGTTTGTGGCCTCATCGCGCAAGGGGTTGGTTTGTATCAGTTGTCCACGCCGATAATCACATGGCTGGCCTTTATGATCGCGCAGGCTTTATCGCCCGCTTTGAGGCCCAGTGACTGAGTGCTGCCTTCGGTAATAATGGCGGTAACTAAATTACCGCCAGCGAGTTTGATGACCACCTCGGCATTCACCGAGCCATCGGTCACGCGCTCCACCACGCCGCACAGTTGGTTGCGTGCCGATGAGCTCATGCGTTCGGGCGAGACGATAATGAAGCTTGCTTTGATCATTGCGAAGGCCGGTTTGCCGACGGCAAGCTCCATGTTCTCGACACTGGCGTTGGTGATGATGGCGGTGATCTCGTCATCACCTTGCAGGCCAAGCACCACTTCTGAATTAACAGCGCCTTTAGTCAGCGATTTGATGGTGCCGGAAAAGGTATTGCGCGCACTGGTTTTCATCAAAACACTCCGTAAATCATGGGTTAAATGTTCGATTTGGTGGCGTTCAAACAGCTTGGTCAGTTCCTGTTGCATCGCTTCGAGTTTGCCGAAGGCGGCGATCAGTTCCTCGCCGTATTCCGACAAGACTGCGCCGCCGCCGCCTGCACCGCCGTGCTGCGAGACAACCACCGGTTTGGCCGCGCGGTTGTTGATGGCGTCGATGGCATCCCATGCCGCTTTGTACGTCATGCCGATGGCCTTGGCCGCCCCGCTGATCGATCCGGTTTGGTGCACGGCTTCCAGCAGCTTCATTCGGCGGTTTGAAATTTCATGCTCGCCAAATTTAAGTGCCAAGGGCAGGACGAACTCACCAAGATCACGTTCACTATATATCGACATAACGAATGACTCAACAGTTGGGTTAGAACGGGGCTAGAAAATGCCAGCTAAACTGTCGGCAACCGACTAAGCAGCGGCAGCATGAGTGAGGATGCGTCACCATCGGAGCCTTGTGCTAATCAAGTTTCAGCAGTTGCTCCAACAGTGCGTCGGTTTTGATCTCTTCGCCACTTAGCGCCATGGCCAGTAGTTCGGCGCCGATGACCGGCAAAGCCAGTACCACATCGGGATGCACCCGTTTGATTTTATTAAGGTGATGCGCATCACTGACCGCGACCACGGTCTTGATTTTTTCATTCACTTCGCGTGCCGCCAAGATGATGAACGCATTTTCGGAATCGTCTTCGGTCAACGCAATAATGGCGCGGGCCGCATCGGCCTGGACCTTCAACAGGGTTTCGCTGTCAGCACCATCACCGATAATGAAATCCTTCGGAATATCCGAACCCTGCGCGGGTGCGGTCGGGAGGATGCGGGTCACTTCAAGGCCGCGCTTTTCCAGCGATTCGGTCGCATTTCGAGCGAAGGGGCCGTTACCGACCACGATAATATGATCCTTGCGTTGCATTTTTTTCCTCTCGGTTGAACGAGCTTCATGATCTGCTGATTCATCATGGGGCCCAAGATCGCGGTCAGCGAGGTGGCGAAAACCAATAATCCCAGAATAATCAGGCTGATGGTGAACATCCGCGCTTCGGTGGTTTGGGCGATGATGTCGCCGTAGCCAACGGTAGACATGGAAACGATGGTGAAGTAGAGCGCTGTCGGGAAATCGGTGATGGCCGGTTTGAACTGGGCACCCAATACATAAGAACCGATGACACCGAATCCCAATGTCAGTAATACGCCGGTAATCGAGAACAGAGTGCCGGTGGTGAGACTGGTGCGCTGGAAATGCTGGCGATTGAAAAATAAAAGCAGCAGTACCACGGCATGAAACAGGATCAAGCCGGCAGGCTGAGAAGCCAGCGGCGTGAGTTCTAGTAGCAGGCTGGCGATACTCATCAACACGGTGACCATCCAGGCCAACCGAGAACGAATCAACAAACCAAGCGACATGATGACCAGCAAAACGCCGATCACATCATGCGGTATTCCTCGGATTGCCAGAGAACTAAATCCGCCGCTGAGCTGCTCGATGGATTGCTGCGGCAGGGCAAGAAATTCTTCGATCACCGACAGGGTTTGAGTGATCTGCATGAGCCCGGACAACCCGACGGCCAAGGCAATGGGCACATGCGGGAACCAGAAGTCCATGCGTAAAGCGTGGTAAACGCGGTGCCAAAACGCATGAAAGATTCTGAGCGGGTGCTTTAATCGCTGGTTCATGGGCTTCATTATCGGCTTTTATTGCGATAAGGCGATATTGACGACGAAAATGAAGTGAAACATCGGGCGGACACCACGAAATACCCGTGATTCGTCGTTCCCGCGAAAGCGGAAACCCAGATAAATCAAGGCGCTGGATTCCCGCCTACGCGGTAGTGACGGGTTTTTCGAGCTTCCCGGGTGTAAGTGAATGGATGGCGAATTACGTTTCATCCTTATTCGGCCTGTGCTTGGGCTTGTCATGGGGCTGTGGTGTTTTGTTTGATCTGGTCAAAATGCACCAGCGCCCGTTGGCGGCTTACTTTGAGATCGCTGATCGGTTCAGGGTAGGTTTTACCGAGCACAATGCCTGCCTGCGCCAAGGCGGTTTCGCTGGCTGTCCAGGGGGCAAAAAGATACTTGTTCTCAAGCCTTGCCAGTTCAGGCACCCAGCGGCGAATGAACGTGCCATCCGGGTCGAATTTCTCGGCCTGCAATACCGGGTTGAAAATCCGGAAGTAGGGTGCGGCATCCGCGCCCGTGCCCGCTGTCCACTGCCAACCGGCGGTATTGCTGGGCTCGTCGGCATCGACCAGCGTATCCATAAACCACGCCGCGCCGCAGCGCCAGTCGATTAACAGGTTTTTGGTCAGAAACGAGGCCACGATCATCCGGGCACGGTTATGCATCCAGCCGGTCTGCCATAAGCAGCGCATGGCCGCATCCACCACGGGAATGCCGGTTTGCCCGCGTTGCCACGCCCGTAAATCATCCGGCGCATCACGCCATTTGAAATTCAAAAACCGTGCGTCCAATGGTGCATCCACCGTTTGCGGATAGTGGTAGGCCAGATATGCGCCAAACTCCCGCCATCCGAGTTCCCGCACGAAATGCTCGATGCCACGCGGTTCGAGCACAGAGCCGCGCGTGTCCAGCAGGTAACGTACGATCTGACGCGGGCTGATTTCACCAAAATGAAGATGGGCGGAGAGTTTCGATACCCCAGTGCCAATTAAATGATTGCGGGCCTCGGCGTACTCATCGATCAGGGGAAGAAAATCTTCAAAACGCGACCAAGCGCCCGGTTCACCTGGCTGCCAGTGGTTATAAAAATCCTTGTCCCAAGCGATAGCGGGCAAAAGCTCAAGCTCATCGATTGCGAGGCTGTTCAACGCTCGAGGCACGGTTGGTAGGTTGTCGGGTTCAGGATACGTCGGTAGGTCTAGTCCGGCGGCCACCACCGCTTTCCAATAAGGCGTGAACACCTTAAACGGCTTGCCTTGTTTGTTTTGAATCGTCCACGGTTCATGCAGGTAGTTGCCGTTGAATGAGTCAACGTTTATGCCTTCGGCGCGCAAGGCGGCCTTGATGCGGGTGTCTTCTGCTCGGGCTGCCGGTTCCATGCGCCTGTTCCACACAACGCGATTTGCCTTGGTTTCATGAATCAACCGTTGCAATTCAGCGAGCGGCTCACCCTGCCGGATAATGAGCCGGCTGCCGCATGAGGCGAGCCGTTCTGCCAGTGAACGCAAGCTGTGGTGTCGCCACCAACGCGCGGCCGCGCCTTCATAAAGTGGTTTTGTTGCATCGGCGGTTTGATCGGAGGGAGCGTAACCAGGATGAATATAAACCGGTATGATGTGGCCTTGGTCTGCGCCTGTCTGTATTGCCGCATCCAAGGCGGGATGATCGCCCAATCGCAAATCCTGACGAAACCAGACAATCGTGGTCATAAGTAGATAAATAAAAGTAAATGGGTGTTAATTATGGCAGCACCGATGCAACAACGCATTGTTGATCGCCATACCCAAAATAAGGGAACGACATGATCGAGCTAAAACACACACAGCCAGCCGGTGGGTTGCCCTTGCGCAACGGTTTAACGTCGCCCGGTTCTGTTATGACATCCGGCTTGGTCTTGGTTTTGGCTATGGCCATCACGGGTTGTCAAAAACAAAGTGCCGAGGTCGAGTTGCCGCCACCTGTGGTGCGCGTGGCCACCATTGCGCCAGGTACGTTGGCACAACCCGATTTAACGGGCGTGATCGTGGCGAAAACCCAATCTGCCGTGGGCTTTCAAGTGAGTGGGCGAATTGCCGAACGCGTGGTTAAACGCGGTGCAGGGGTCAAAGCGGGCGAGGTGCTGGCAACGCTCGATGATGCCGATTTCAAGGCAAAGCAGGCAGCCGCTTTGGCGCAAGCACAGCAGGCCCAGGCCGAGGCTCGGTTTGCGCAGCAAAACTTCACGCGTGTTCAATCCCTGCTTGCCAAAAAACTCGCCAGCCAGCAGGAATACGATCAAGCCAAATCCAATCTTCAAGCCGCCAAAGCAAACGAACAGGCCAGCCAAGCGCAACTCGAACAAGCGCGGCTGGCATTGGGATATACGGCACTTAAAGCCCCGTTTGCCAGTGTGGTTGCTGCTATTGATGCCGATCAAGGTGCGGTGGTTAATGCCGGGCAACCGGTGGTGACGCTGGCGGCAGGGGATGCCCGGCAAGCGCTGGTGGCTGTGCCTGAACAGCGTTTAATGCGCCTGCCGAATACGGCCCAGGCGCGGGTTCATGGCCAATCGACCGCCATCGAGGCGACGTTTGCCTCAAACGAAGGCGAAGTTGATCCGGCCAGCCGCACCTGGTCGGTTCGGTTTAATCTGGCAGCTAATCCTTCGGTGAAAACCGGTTTGGGTCAGAGCATCACTCTCTCTTTCCCCAAGCAAACTGTACCGAAGAGTGTGCCGATTACGGCGATATTGGGGCAGGGCAGTCAGGCGGCCGTATTCGAGGTGCGGCAAAATGGCACGGTGAAGATGCAGCCGGTGACCGTGACTCGGCTCGAACACGAGTCGGCGGTGATTTCAACCGATCTGGCTTCCGGCACGCGCATCGTTGCATTGGGCGTGAACCGTTTGCATGATGGCCAGCGCGTGCGCATCCAGCCCGGTTTGGGCACGGATACGGCACCAAACACCGAGGATACACCGTGAGCGAGCAGCCGCGCCGTTCATTCTCAGGGTTTAACTTATCGGCGCTGGCGGTGCGCGAACGTGCCGTTACCTTGTATTTCATCATTATGGTGGCCTTGGTGGGCGTATATTCGTTCATCTCGCTGGGGCGCGCGGAAGATCCGGCATTCACGCTTAAGGTTATGTTGGTCTCCGCTCAATGGCCGGGCGCGACCGCGCGACAAATGCAGGATCAAGTCGCCGATCCGCTCGAAAAAGCCTTGCAGGATGTGCCGTATTTCGATCGGGTGGATACCACGTCTCGCCCCGGCAGCATCGCAATGCAGATTAACTTCCGCGAAGATACCCCGCCCGATCAGGTGCAGCAGGCTTTCTACCAAGTGCGCAAACATTTGGGCGATGTGGCACCCACGCTGCCAAAGGGCGTGCAGGGGCCTTTTTTCAACGATGATTTCTCGGATGTGTATTTCACGCTCTATGCGCTGACTGCCCCGGGACTGCCCGAACGTGATCTGGCGCGTGAGGCCGAACGGTTACGATCTGCCGTATTAAACGTGCCGGGCGTGGCGAAGGCACATATTTTGGGCGAGCAACCCGAGCAGGTCTACGTGGATTTTGATCCGCACAGATTAACCACCTTGGGCATCACCCCGGCGCAAATCGGGCAGGCATTGGCCGCCGAAAACACCATCGTGCCGGCTGGTTTGATCGAAACGACCGGGCCGCGTTTGTATTTCCGGCTGGATTCGGGCCTGCGCGCCAGTGCGCCGGGCTTGGTGCAACGTATCGAGAACACGTCGGTCAATATTCAGGGCAAAGTCGTGCGTATCGGCGATGTGGCCAACGTGCGTCTGGGCTATGCCGACCCACCCAGTTATATCATCCAGAGCAATGGTCAGAACGCGATTATCGTTGGCGTGATCATGGCGAAAAATGTCAACGGCCTCGCTTTGGGTGAACGCCTGGGCGCCTTCGAAAAAGCCGAGTCGCAAGCCTTACCCTTGGGGGTCCAGCTCACCAAAATCACCGATCAGGCACATGCGATTGCGCTGGCTGTTAATACCTTCCAGCTCAAGTTTTTCATCGCCTTGGGCGTGGTCATGCTCGTCGGATTTATTTCCTTGGGATTACGCGCGGGTTTGGTCGTCGCGCTCGCCGTGCCGCTCACGCTCAGTATCACCTTCGGCATCATGCTGATGACGGGCAAAAACCTCGATCGCATCACCCTAGGCGCGCTGATTCTCTCGCTTGGCCTGCTGGTTGATGATGCCATCATCGCCATCGAAATGATGCTGGTGAAACTCGAGGAAGGCGTGGATCGTGTTGAGGCGGCGGCTGCGGCCTGGCGCATCACCGCAGCCCCCATGTTGATTGGTACGCTCATTACCGTTGTCGGCTTCGTGCCGATTGGGTTTGCCCAGTCAAATGTTGGCGAGTATGCCGGTAATATTTTCTGGATTTTGGGCATATCCCTGATTGCATCCTGGTTGGTTGCCGTGGTGTTCACGCCTTATCTCGGGGTGCATTTTCTGCCCAAGGTAACGCCCCATGCCGAGGGCAGCGCGGGCATGTATCAAGGGCGAATTTATCGTGGTCTGCGTCGGGTGGTCACATTCTGCGTGAATTATCGCTGGCTTGTTGCAGGCGTGACCTTGCTGCTGTTCGTGGCATCGATTGCCGTGATGGGCAAGGGCGTTGCCAAGCAGTTTTTCCCAAGTTCTGACCGCCCAGAACTGCTGATCGACATCAATATGCCCGAAGGCTCGTCCATTGAAGCGACCAAAAAAGTGGCGCATCGGGTCGAGGCCGCCTTGCATGGCGCGCCCCAACTCGAATCGCTTTCTACCTACATCGGCCAAGGTGCGCCGCGATTCTTTTTGGCCTTGAATCCAGAACTGCCCAATCCCGCCTTTGCCAAGATCATCGCCGTGGCACACAACGCCACCGAACGCGATGAGCTGCAAGCCATGCTACAAAAGAAAATCGATGACGGTGATTTTCCAGAAGCGCGCATTCGGCCACACCCTTTGCTCTACGGCCCACCGGTTATTTGGCCGGTTCAGTTCCGCGTGATGGGGCCAGATATCCGCGAGCTACAGCGTATTGGCGAACAGGTGCGCAGCGTCATGGCGGCTAACGCGCATACCATCGACCCGCATCTTGAATGGGGCGAGAAAGTGCCGGTGCTTGACTTTAAGCTCGATCAGGCCCGCTTGGCCGCGCTGAACATCACACCGCAAGCCATCGCCGAGCAAACCCAAACGTGGTTATCCGGCACAACGGCAACTCAACTGCGCGTCGATATTCGCAGCGTGGATTTGAGCGTACGGGGTTCGCCGGCCCAATCGCGTCAATTAACCCAGCTCGAAGCGCTGCCCATTCGCTTGGATAACGGCAAAACCGTGCCGCTCGGCCAGCTTGGGCACATCACCACGGCCTATCAATACCCCATATTGAAGCGGCGCAACCGCGATCCGTACATTAACGTCAATGCCGAAGTGCAGGGCGCGCAACCGCCCGACGTGACCGCCGCCATCTGGAAAAAGCTCGAATCGATTCGGACGGATCTGCCCTTGGGTTATCAAATACAGATTGGCGGTTCGGTGGAAGAATCCGGCAAGGCCCAGGCATCCATCGCCAAAGTCATGCCCATTATGGTCTTGCTGATGCTGACTTTGATCATGCTCATCATGCGGTCTTTTCCCGGCATGTTCATGGTGCTGCTCACCGCCCCGTTAGGCTTGATCGGTGCCGTGGCCTCGTTGGCGTTGTTCAATCAGCCCTTCGGTTTTGTCGCCTTGCTGGGCTTGATCGGCCTGGCCGGTATTCTCATGCGCAACACTCTGATTCTGGTTGGGCAAATCCACGAGAACGAACGCCAAGGGCAAGACCGCTACACCGCCGTCATTGAAGCGACCATCCGCCGCGCACGGCCCGTCATCCTCACCGCGCTGGCCGCCGTGCTCGCCTTTATCCCGCTAACCGAAAGCACCTTCTGGGGGCCATTGGCCTACACCCTCATCGGCGGGATTTTTGGTGGCACTTTCCTCACCCTGCTGTTCCTGCCCGCGATGTACGCATTATGGTTCCGCGTGAAAAGGCCCGTGGTGGAAAAGCCGGTGTGATAATGCCGATCAATTGCATCAAACGGCTTTATTATTCGGCGCTGCTCGGTTAAGATGCGCGCCTGATTTTCACACGGTCTTGCTGTGAAATCGATTCGGGATGTAGCGCAGCCTGGTAGCGCACCTGCATGGGGTGTAGGTGGTCGGAGGTTCAAATCCTCTCATCCCGACCAATAAAATCAACAAGTTGGGGTTTTATATCTCAGCTTCGCTTCTCGAAAACCCACTTCCGTTGCCAATTTGTTGCCACTTTTCCATGAGTGGTACAGGCAGAAAATTGCGGTTGTGTTCACTCTGCTTAGCGTTATTGATTGTCGAATTTTCCATATCCTCATTGGATTTCGCCTCGTGACGACCAACGGGCACTGCTAATCATGCTTTTCTGGCCGCTACCCTCCAATTGTTGAGTGCTGGCTCTAAAATATCTCCTCTTTGATTGTCTCCACTCAGGTACAGGATGATTGTTCTGCGACAAATAACGGGCGCCGGTGTCCCGATCAAGGAGTTGTGCCGACGGCACGGTTTATCAGAGGCCAGCTACTACCTCTGGTGCAGCAAGTTTGGCGGCATGGTCGTGTTTGACGCGAAGCGGCTTAAGGCGCTGGAGTCGGAAAACGCTTGACTGATGAAGCTGCTTGGCGAGGCGCTGCTGGAGAGCGAAGTGACGAAGGAAGCCCTTCGAAAAAAGTGGTGACAGCACCGGCGCGCCTGGCGGTTAGGCCGGGCGATTCTCGAACTTATTTACGATACGATCCACACAAGTTGTTTCAATCCGCGCCCGGCGGTTAGGCCGGGCGATTCTCCCATATACCGCATCCAGTCGGCTGATCTTGGGGTTTCAATCCGCGCCCGGCGGTTAGGCCGGGCGATTCGGGTGCATGAGCAGCTGGCCATTCCAGAGCCACAGTTTCAATCCGCGCCCGGCGGTTAGGCCGGGCGATTCGCCTGCCATACCACCTGCCCACATCGTTTTAATAAGGTTTCAATCCGCGCCCGGCGGTTAGGCCGGGCGATTCGCTGCCGGTGGTGGCAACCGATGCCCACGGCTTTGTTTCAATCCGCGCCCGGCGGTTAGGCCGGGCGATTCGAGAATTGGGCTGGTCATGAGGTAACCCATCGATGTTTCAATCCGCGCCCGGCGGTTAGGCCGGGCGATTCATCCATCACCATTACTGCATTTGATGCAAAAATTGTTTCAATCCGCGCCCGGCGGTTAGGCCGGGCGATTCGGCAAGTTGTGAATTGGTATAAAGCCCCAGAACAGTTTCAATCCGCGCCCGGCGGTTAGGCCGGGCGATTCGATTGGAATGGTGACTTAAACTATGCCGGATATAGTTTCAATCCGCGCCCGGCGGTTAGGCCGGGCGATTCCATCGTCCAATGTCACCCGGTGCAGGCTGTAATCGTTTCAATCCGCGCCCGGCGGTTAGGCCGGGCGATTCGTGGTGTCCGAGCACGCTTCCCATGATTGCATGTTGTTTCAATCCGCGCCCGGCGGTTAGGCCGGGCGATTCTTTCGCGGATGGAAAGTTACCTCGCGCGGGGGCCGTTTCAATCCGCGCCCGGCGGTTAGGCCGGGCGATTCGCCAATCCAGACCAGCGCGTTCCCAATCACGTCAGTTTCAATCCGCGCCCGGCGGTTAGGCCGGGCGATTCTCAAGCAAACTCAAACGCTTGTCATTCTGCGACTGTTTCAATCCGCGCCCGGCGGTTAGGCCGGGCGATTCGTTTGTCTCATCGAACATCCGATCAGGCGCAACGGGTTTCAATCCGCGCCCGGCGGTTAGGCCGGGCGATTCCATGCTGTGCAATCAAGGCCAATGGCCGAAAAAGTTTCAATCCGCGCCCGGCGGTTAGGCCGGGCGATTCTTTGCTGATGTCGGCGGATCGGTCAAGTACTACCAGTTTCAATCCGCGCCCGGCGGTTAGGCCGGGCGATTCGAACAGCACTGATTTTGCGCTGGCAGCCATCACCGGTTTCAATCCGCGCCCGGCGGTTAGGCCGGGCGATTCGATAGCATTCAGCGCATCGATGACGGACTGGGCGGTTTCAATCCGCGCCCGGCGGTTAGGCCGGGCGATTCCAGAAGGCCTGACCGTGGACGGTTGGCTGGATCTGGTTTCAATCCGCGCCCGGCGGTTAGGCCGGGCGATTCTTGCGGGGGTGGAGGCATGACCCCAACCAATACAAGTTTCAATCCGCGCCCGGCGGTTAGGCCGGGCGATTCCCGCCAGCTTCCTTGCGGTTGCTGGGCATGAACTGTTTCAATCCGCGCCCGGCGGTTAGGCCGGGCGATTCTGAATCAATTTGCAAAGATGATAACAAGTACGCAGTTTCAATCCGCGCCCGGCGGTTAGGCCGGGCGATTCTTCGGCTGCATCCGCATAGGCATCGCCAAGCTCTTTGTTTCAATCCGCGCCCGGCGGTTAGGCCGGGCGATTCATTCCGGCAAAGAAGTGGCACTGTGTGAATCCGGTTTCAATCCGCGCCCGGCGGTTAGGCCGGGCGATTCCGCTTGCTGCACAGTGGTTGCATCTACCGACTGCTGTTTCAATCCGCGCCCGGCGGTTAGGCCGGGCGATTCTCCAGCAAATCCTGCCCGACTATGATGCTTATATCGTTTCAATCCGCGCCCGGCGGTTAGGCCGGGCGATTCCTTGGCTGGCCTGGGCCTTGTCGATCGATAGCTGGTTTCAATCCGCGCCCGGCGGTTAGGCCGGGCGATTCGTCTGATGCCGCCGATGCCGCCACCGAGCTGATCGTTTCAATCCGCGCCCGGCGGTTAGGCCGGGCGATTCAGCCCCTGGGTTGCGTTTTTAAGCGGCAAGTCGCTGTTTCAATCCGCGCCCGGCGGTTAGGCCGGGCGATTCCGCCTGAGCATGTTGCGCTGCTACGCGAGGCGCTGTTTCAATCCGCGCCCGGCGGTTAGGCCGGGCGATTCTCCACTCTTGTAACGGTACGTTACACAAGCGGATTTTGGCATTTTCCCGCGAAATGCACTCGGGAAGCCAGTAATTCAGCGTTGTTAGTTTTTTATTTCGAAAATTTGATATATGAATCATGATGTTGATTCTTTCGCGAAGGTGCGGGGGTTGCGCCTTTGATAACCATTCGCGCTTATACAATGAGCGTGCCTTCAAAATCTACTGATCGGAAGCAGCCATATTGTTTGACGCGCATTTCTACCGGTTCGATGATGCGATAGAAGCGTAAGTTGTCTTCTGTCTCTTCGATTTCATTAAGCAGGTCTCGCTCCAGTTGTTCATATTGCATTTCATTGATGGTACATTCAAACAGAGATTTTTGAACGCGTTGTCCCATGCGCTCACAAACTTTTGCAACACGACGCAATCGTTTGCGTCCGGCGGCAGTTTCGGTGGAGACATCGTAGGCAACGATGATGAGCATGGATTATCTCACTTTGACTGATAGGGTAGATAGCCATCCATTTCACCACGGATGGTGCGCGCCAAGAACCGCGCCTGAATGAAAGGGAGCAGGCCAATGGGGATCTTTGTTTCTGTGAGCGGGTGGGTGACTATTTCTTGCTTGCGTTCTTGCCAAGCGGTGACAACGGCACGACGGCCCCTGTCATTAAGCATCACGGCGCCCCCTTCTCGTTCGTCAAAATCGCTGGCATTGATCTGGCCCCGGTTGATGAGCGTGAGAGCAAGACGGTCAGCGGCAATAGCGCGAAATTCTTCCATCAGATCAAGTGCCAGTGCGGCACGCCCTGGACGAACGGCGTGCAGAAAGCCTAACTGGGCATCGAGTCCGGTCGCTTCGATTGCGGAACGGCAATCATTCATAAGCATGGCGTAGAGAAAGGAAATTAGGGCGTTAAAACGATCCAGTGGCGGGCGGCGAGTGCGACCATTGAGCTGAAAATTGGCGCGCATGGCCGTCTTGACGATCAGATTAATGGCGGAGAAGTAGCCGCGAGCCGCTTCGCCTTCAATGCCTCGGAGTTCGTCCATTGAGGTGGCTGCCGCAGCAGCACGCAATGAAGCAGCAAGATTATCGGCGCTGCGCGTGAGCTGGGTTGTTTCGATGGTATCACTGGTTTCGCGTGCGCCACGCTGCACGACGCTGCGACTGTTTTTGAGTTTGCCTGACACGATGGTGCGCGCTATTTCCAGCGCAAAGGCAGCATCGGATGCTTGGCGGTGATGCGCTTGCCGCAGCAAGATATTCCCTGAAACCGGGCCTTCAAGACGCGCCTTGAATCGCCCTGAACTATCCATTAATACCAATGATTTGCCATCATCTGCCAAGCGATGCATCAGTGCAGGCGAGATCATGATATTGCCAAAGCAAACGAGCCCATTTAGATGGTGCAGTGGCACCTGAAGCTTTTTTTCGCGCTCAACATCAATGCGCACTGTGGCATTCTCCAGATGCACATAAGCATTGGGGGTCATAATGTAGAGTGTGTTTTGGACTGTGTGCATATTTGTATTACAATGTACGTTACATTTTGTGCTTCATGGAGAATGACATGGCGACTTTAAACTTACGCCTGCCGGATAGCTTGGATCGGCAATTAAGCGCCTTGGCTGCACAAACCCAGCAAAACCGTTCTGATTTGGCGCGCGCCGCACTGGAGCAGTATTTACGTGACCAAGAACGCGAGCGGCTGATGGCCGAGATGGAGGCCGCCTTTCGGGTTTTGGCGACCAGCCCCGAAGCGCGCGCCGAGAGCATCGGGATTGCTGAGGAATTTATGCCGCTAGAAAACGAAGCGCTCGATTTTGTCGAAGGGCGAGAACCGGGCGATGCTGAGTCAGAGGCGTGGTGGAAATAATGCGACGCGGTGACATCTGGCTGGCGCGGTTGAACCCGAATACCGGCGCAGAAATCGGCAAAGTTCGCCCGGTGGTGATTTTGCTGGCGCAGCGCTATTTGGACGCGGGTTCGCCGGTGGTTATGATCGCGCCATTGACTACACAATTCTGGCCAGGCATGACCGCATTGCGCATTGCGGTTCCTCAGCGTGGCCGCCTGCTCAAGGACAGTTTCGTGGCGTTGGAACAAACGCGGGCGCTCGACCGCAGCCGGTTTGGTGATACTCGGCTGGCCGAGTTGTCGGCAGATGAAATGCAAATCCTGGACAGACAACTGATGGCGATGTTCGGTATGGTTATTGCGCCACATTAAACAGCTCCTCACGCAAACGATGCAGCCGCATCTGCTCGGCCAGTGCCTCGGGCTGGCATATTTCTTTCAGCGAACACTCTTTGCAGCGTGCGTCATTCACTGGTGGCGGCAGTTTGCTTGAGGCGAGCATGGCGCGGATGTCTTCCGCCGTTGCAAGAACCAGATCGCGAAGTGCTTGTGTGATTGCTACCTCCCGCCGCCGATGACTGCTGGCATGGAAAATCGCCGCTTTGGGCACCGGGCGGCCCAGCATGTCTTCCAGGCAAATCGCTTGCGCGGCGAGCTGGATGTCGTCGTGCAATTTTTGCCGCTTAGCACCGTGCTTAAATTCAACGGGATAGATGCTGCCATCCGGGTGAAATTCGACCAGATCGGCTTTACCGATCAGGTTGTACTGGTCACTCCACAACGGCAACGCGCGCTCGACACGCACACCGGATTTGATTTCATAACCCGGCGTATCGACCAAGTGATGCACTGCCTGCCCGCGCGCGGTGTGGATGTTGTCCTCAAATGCCTGTTCCAGATGAATCAGCCCACACTGGCGTGGACAATACACCCAGTGTTGCAGAGCAGATAGTGGGACAGAGTCCGGTTCATTCATGATCGTAAAATGATCAGGCCGTATTGGTTCAGAATTTTTTCAGCAAGGTCACGCCAGCCGGAAAATCCGCCTCATCTACCCACACTTCATAGTCGGTAAAGTTACGAGGCACGCTGATCCCTGGTTTCAGTTTAGGCTGGATGCGCTCGAATAGGGCATGGGCAGGTGCATTGCCGAGTTCTGAATCGTGCTTGAATACATATAATCCGCGCGTTGTCATTTCGCCGCGTGCGGCGGAGCGGTCGTGTTCAAACATTTGCGTCAGTGCCTGCCAGAGCAATTCCAGATCGTCTTCTGAAAAGCCGGTTTGCTTGGCGAGAAAACTTGAAATAAAACCGTGCGCCATGTAAAGCCCGTAAGGCACGGTATGTTTGCGACCTTGAATGCCAATCTGTTCTTCAATGGGTTTGTCTTCCTTTCTGGCCGCGCAGACTGTTATTGAATGTTCTTGTGCAATGATGGGGTCGATGGAACGGGCAAAGGTAAGCTGTACCGGCCCGCGCACTTGACCACAGTTGATACCGGTTGACATCACCGCGCCGAAGGTGCGCACGTCGAAGAAGTTGCGGCACATCCACTGTCGGGCATCGTCCACTGCGTCACCACCTTTGCGTTTTTTGTCATCGCCCGCTAGCAACTCTTCACGCCCAATGCCCACGTAGGCGCGCTTGTGCTGATTATTGAGGATGGCTTTTTCCTTCACATAGATTTCATAGGGTGGCTGTTCACCCTTTGCTATGCCAACAAAGTTACGCACTTTGCGCTTCAAGGACACATCAGTCATTAGCCCATGACCGGTTTCCGCATCCATACGCGGCAGGTTTCCGGCATCCGGGTCACCATTGGGGTTGCCATCTTTAACGTCGAACAGCAGCACGAAGTCATAGCGGTTGGTCAGGCTCATTTGGATTCCTCTGGATTGTTGGTGGTTGGTGTGTCGGATTTGGTGAAGAAGGCTTGGCGTTGATGGTAGTAACCCAAGGCGAAGCGGCCTTGGTCTGGCAGGGCGAGAATACGCGGGAAGTCATCCAGCCCGCCCATGATTTCACCGACGAGCCGCTCCATTTGCACCCCGCGGCCTTTGGATAACTTACCGAGATGATGGTTATGTAAGCGCAACAGCGTGGTGAACACTGCAACAGGTGTGCTGGACGCCGCGCCGTAGTAACGGTCCCGGATTGTAGCGTTAAGACCAGGGCTGGCCTCCTCTTGGATTTTTTCCAGGGTGGCAAATAGGCGACCCAGCAAATAAGCCGGGTGCGTGTTGGTTGGGTCGAGCATAACCATAAACTCCTTTTCGTTGTGAGTGCGGCGAATTAGACGGTTGAGCGAGGCCTTAATGATGGCGGCGCGGGCATAATTAGGCTTCTGCTCTGCCCTGTTACGCTGTACTGCTTGATTGAGCAATGTCGCTGGATAAGGCAGATCTTCGAGAATGGCACGCATGACTTCGCCGCCAAGATTGGGCGGGATGTTGTCGGCCTTGCCTTGCACCGCCAATGAAGTGAGCAATCGAAATAAGGATAAATGCTCTGGGTCGTGCGGCGCGCGGGCGATATTAATGTCGTCGAAATGGCAAGCGATACGCTTGGCCAAATTCAGTGCCGATGCCGTTTCCCAGAAACGGATAGCAATGCGGGCAGCGTTAGGCGAAAGTCCTAAAACATGAAAGCGGTCGGTGGCTGAGCCATTCGTGAATTTGCCAGTTTGCACTGCACGATACAGCACCTTCAATGCGTCCGTGCCCCGGTTGGGGTCGTCTTTGGGTGGTTCACCAAACAGATCGGGAAGCGCGGTTTCAAGATCGTTGGCTTGTTCCGCCCAGAATACGGTAGAAGCATCGCCGACTTGGATACGCTGGCGCGAGTCCCGTGCGAGCAGGTGGTTGAGCGCAGTGGTGTAGGCGAAGGTGGCGGGTTTGCCCAAAGGTGCGTTCGCGCCACGCGATTTGCCGTATGAGTTGAACGCATCCAAGTTGAAAGAAACGATATTGGCGCCGGATGTTTGAGCGCCCCATACGCCTTTAATGGAGGGGTGCAACCGTTCAATCGCCATTGGAATGCCGCTGACAAGGCAAATGCCGTCAGGTTTTTCCTCGATGGTTTGAGCGGTTGTGTCAACAATGGCGGGACGTTGGCAAACCAGTTCCACATCGCCATGCAGGCGAAAGGTCATCACTGGATTAGTAGTCAGAATATCCGGCCAAGCGGGCAAGGTTTCAAGTTGCTTGAGGTCAATGTTTTTGAGAAAAGCCAGGATGGCCTGGATGCCTGCATCGCGGAGTGCATCCTCTGGCAAGGCCTCTAGTCGGGCGCGAAAGGCGGCATGTTGTTCGACGACGCGCTCGGGTTTGCCCTTGGTGTCCACGCCGAGCACGTACTCAGCGGTATCCCATAGCAGGTTTGCTGCAACGCCCGAGGTTTTCTTGATGCCCTGCGGGACGAGAAAGCGTTGACCAATTTTTTTCTTGCCTTCAATTGTTCGGGTGTCTGCCAGATTGACCAGTCGCCCCTTAGCGTCTATCTCGATGACGAATGAAATTTCCTTTTCTTCCAGACCGAAAGCGGGCAGCCGGTCTTGAGGGTTCGAAGAGCGCTGACGACGCTGATAGTAATCGTTGAGCGCTTGCAGAATCATCCCCGTACCTCCTCGCTATCCCACGCAGGCACATTCACCACACCGTTTTCCAGTCGGGCGCGAAAGAAGCGTGGCGCGGGGTCGGCAGGGTGGGTGAAATCCAGGTCGTGCAGCATGAAGCCCAGCTCGCGGGTTTCATCTATCGTGGCAGGTTCGGCGGCGAGGTCGGCCACCAGACGAAAATTTGCAGCAAATTCACGACAGCCGAGATAGGGCTGGTTGACGCATTGCCCACGTTTGGCGCGGCGCTCGAACATTTCCTGAAACTTCATTGGGGTGTTGTCCGGCGCGGCGTTGGGTAGTACCTCAAGATCGGCATGGACGCGATACGCCACATCGCGCAGAAAAAGTCCGGCGCGCTGCTGGCGATCGTCTTCGATGTTGAGGCCGAGAATACCGATGCCATTTTTCATCGCGGTTTCGACATTACGCGTGGATACCACGCTGGCGACTTCGTTGCGCCGCAGGTTGATCCAGCGGATCGGCTTCAAAACTTCGATCTTGCGGATATGCCAACGGATTGCGGGCTTCCACAGTATGGCTTCGAAGCAGGCGCGTGCGGCAGAAGGCGTTATCACGTCGTAGCTCACGCGTTCGACTTTCATCTCTGGGCGGGTGAAACAGGCGAAGTCGCCAGTGAGTTCAAGGCAGTAGGTTTTCATGTTTTCCTTTATACAATGAAATTGGTTAACTTCGCGGGCGCGCCATTTGGGTTAAGCCCAAGAATTGGATGATAGAGCCAATCACTAATTTGGATGTACAAGCCCGGTAGAATTTCCTCAACATCGCCTTGCGACAACAGTTTAATGATTTCACGGCGATGGATCGTCACCGTGTAACGTTGGAGTTTACGCATGAGCCAGCGCTCAGAGCCATGCTTTCTCAAGGTGTTCAGCAGTTCGTCCACCTTGTCATCGTTGCCATCCACGCCACGATAACGAACGATGACAGGTGCGCTGTCTTCATCTTTGATGAGTTTGAATTTGTCGGCGGCGGTGCGGAAGTTGACGGCCAGCGTTTGTCCATCGACCTCAAGCAATTTCGTGATGTTTTGCGCATCCAGATCGCAAGCGTGATAAAGCTTCTCGAAATATCTGGCAAACAAGTCGCGTTCAAGTGGCTTGCCAGTGCGGTTATGAAGCACGCTGCGGCAAGCATCCTCACCTTTGCGCAACAGGCCGGGCGGCGCGGGTTTGGGTGGCACGAACACCACGACTTCGCCCCTCTCCAGTTTGCCTTCCCGGTTGCAACGCCCGGCTGCCTGGGCGATCGAATCCAATCCGGCCAATGCGCGATAAACCACCGGAAAATCCACATCGACACCGGCTTCGACCAGTTGCGTGCTGATAACGCGCGTGGGAACACGCTCTTTAAGCCGAGCCCTGATTTGCTTGATAACTTGCGAGCGGTGTTCACCGCACATCAGCGCCGATAGATGTAGCGTGCCTTCCGGCATCAAATCCCACAATTCGTGTGCATCATTGCGGCGGTTGACGATGGTGAGTACGGAATTGTGCTGTTTGATCTCGTTGGCCAGCGTGTCCCAACTGGTCGGCGTGTTCCAGTCGGTAGGCAGACGTACATTGACCCGTTCCAGTTGGGCGTAGAGCGCATCCGGGTCGTCCATGATTTCACGAACATTCTCTAGGCCGCGCATGTTGTTTTTGGCATCGAAATATTCACGCGTAGCCAAAGCTGGTTGGGTAGCGGTGGAGAGCACGACGGTAACGCCGTAGTGCAGCGTCAAAAGATTCAGCACGTCAAGAATGGGTTGCAGGAATTCTGCGGGTATTAACTGCGCCTCATCCATCACCACGACGCTATCGACGATGTTGTGCAGCTTGCGACAGCGCGATGTCTTCGCCGCAAACAGCGATTCGAAAAATTGCACGTTGGTGGTGACGACAATCGACGCGTCCCAGTTTTCGCAAGCGAGACGACTCCTGCTATTTTCTTTATTGGCATCAACTTCAGCATTGCTGTGATGTTCAATCACAGCCTCGCCAAATATGTCCCGAAAAATGTCGGCGGTTTGCTCGATGATACTGGTGTACGGGATGACGTAAATGATGCGGCGCTTGTTGTTCCGCTTTGCATGTTCCAGTGCAAAAGCCATGCTGGAAAGCGTTTTGCCGCCGCCGGTCGGCACAGTAAGTGAGAACAGGCCAGGGGGTTCGTGTGACTTCTCACGACACTGCCGCAAGATGTCGGTGCGTAGCTGGTTGACTGGCGTTGGCTCCGCCGCGAATGTTTTGCGAGCCATGAACTTATCGAATTGTTCGAGCAGTTTTTGCATGCCCTGCCAATCACCCCGCTGTGCGGATTTGTCCATGTCCATGTAAGACTCGGTGTCGAGAAAGTCAGCATCCACCAGACATGAGAACAACATTCGCACCCATAAGGCAAAGCCGTCCTTGCCGCCGGGAATGGTGCGCATGTCGGGAGTGAACGTTCTATGTTTGATAATCTCGGCGGGTGGGTTCTCAGCTAAAGCCTGATCAAGCTCTTCGCGGGAGTCCACTTGCTGTAATCGGTATTCGAGGCTGGAAGACTCAGAATGCCAGTCGTAGAGACCGGCGTGATGTCCCGCGATGAGGTAGGCCAGCACTCGTCCCGATTCCTTGAAACGATCACAGGCCAGCAGCGCGCCCGCAGTTGAGTGAGGGGCTTTACCAGCCTCGCCTTTGATAGAGGCATCGGCATTGAAATCAAAGCCGCTTGCTTTGCGAATGTACTGCTGGAACCTTGGTCGAAACTTGCCCAGATCGTGCCATAAACCCGCCAGATGAGCCCATTCTTGCCCACCGAAAGGCCGCGCGTGATCGGCTGCTCGCATTGCCACACAATTCAGGTGATCGACAAGGTCATGCGGGGCGTTCCAGTTACCGTCTAGATCTTGCTTGGCGTGCGCAATATGTTGAATTTTTTCCATTCCTGACTGCCTTCACCCAGTTTACAGTGCAGTTTGATGCACGATTAAGAATCGAAGAAATTTTTCTTGAAAACTCAATTACGATACTCAAGATTTTGGTGAACTTGCCAAGTCAGAGATGGTTTGGCTGATGGCGCTGTGGCCATTGATGATCCCGGTGATGGTTGAGGGCGCAACACCCAGACTCTCGGCCAATGCTCGAACACTCAACTGTTGGGGTTCAAGATAAATCTGCCGGATAAACGCACCGGGATGCGGTGGGTTGTGCATGGTCATCAGTAATATTCCTCCATAATCCAGTAACCATATATCACTCATGCTGTCACAGCGGTGACCAGTTCATCTGAACGTCTACCCAATTGACTGGAACCCTCGCTGCGCTCTGATTTGTAGTCGTGGCGTTGGTAAATTCGCTTCATGCGATCTTGCTCCACATGATTAAGTCATCGCTCGATAATGTCAGGAAGAATGCCTAACTCGGCCGTGAGAGATGCTCCTGTTCGTCGTAAATCATGGGGTGTCCAAGTGCCAACGAAAAAAATCAACGTTCCTATCGCATTTGTTCGTATCGAGAGCGAATTATTCCGCTGCCGATCTCGCACCTGCCGCGCAATACTTTTGGACACCTTGAAATACCCGTGATTCGTCGTTCCCGCGTAGGCGGGAACCCAGAAAAATCAAGGCGCTGGATTCCCGCCTACGCGGGGATGACGGGTTTTTCGAGTTTCCCTTTTTAAGCCAAATATGCCGATTATCGGTGAGCACAGAGGGCAATACCCATTTACTCCAGTTGGATATTGCGCGTGATTCTTGAAACTGTTTCAACGCGAAATCTGACAAAAAGACCGTGTGGTTCTTTTTGTTTTTCGCATTTTCGGCTGGAATGAGCCATTCACGGTTAACAAGATCCACATGCTCCCAGCGGGCTTGGATGATTTCTCCAACTCGGCACAATGTTGACAGCATGATCCAGATGACGAGCTCTTTGGGGCGCTCCAATTTGGCTGCATCTATATCGAATGTAGGCTTGGTCACAAGTCATCTTTTTTTGGTTCAGTCAAAAGAAATGACACAGAACTCTGAACACTACCGATTCAGTACGCTGCTACGCAGCCGTCACTTCGAGGATCTGATCCGCCTTCAAGCAGCCCGGACGAATTTCTGCTGATGGCACCGGCGTGCCCCATCATTTCTTCGAATGAGCCCACGATTTCAACATCATGCCCCAAGCGGCGCAGTGTCTCGAAGACTTCCGGCGGAAAACGGCTTTCCAGCTTCAGCGAGGTGGAAGGATTACCCCAAGTACGCCCCAGCAGCCAGCGCGGGCGTGTGATGGCATCTTGAAGACCTACTCCCCAACCGGCAATCCGGCTGAGGAGGGCGGATTGAGTTTGCGGTTGCCCGTCTCCGCCCATGCTGCCGTAAACCATAACTCGTCCGTCGCTGAGTTCGGCCAGGGCTGGGTTCAGCGTGTGAAAGGGTTTGCTGCCCGGAGTGATGCTGCGGGGGTTGTCCGGCTGAAGCGAGAAGCTGATGCCACGGTTCTGCCACACGATGCCGGTGTCCTGAAGCACGATACCGCTGCCGTACTCGTGGTACAGGCTTTGAATGACGGAAACCGCGCGCCCTTCGCTATCGATAGCGCCGAACCACGTAGTGTCGCCCATATCACCGGGACCACGCCAGGGGAGCGCACTGCTCGGGCTGATCTTGGCGGCGAGGGTGTTGAGCCGTTCCTCGGAGAGAAACGCGCTGGCCGCTATGGTCATGTCTTGTGGGTCGCGGACGTAGCGATCTCTAATCTGGAAAGCCAGTTTCGTGGATTCGACTAGAAGGTGGATGTACTCGGGGCTGTCCGGTTGGGTATCCAGGCCGCCAGCCCGTTCGAATAGCGACAGAATCATCAGCGAAGCAAGACCTTGCGTCGGTGGAGCGGTGTTGTATAAACGGCCACCGGCAAAGGTGGTGGACAATGGCGTGACGTAGTCGGCTTTATGCTGGTGAAGATCACACTGACGTACCGGGCTGCCAAGACGCAATAACTCATCGGCAATGGCGGTGCCGATTTCACCGCGATAGAACGCGTCGGATGATGTTGCAGCCAGGTGCTTGAGCGTATTGGCCAGTGCAGGATTGCGTTCGGTGCTGCCCATGGAGCGAGCGGCGCCTTGGTCGAGGAATGTGGCAGCGAACCCGGGCAGATTGCCAAGTTCGATCGTGCGCTCGTGTGTAGTTCTGGCTTGTGACTCGGTGACGGGGTGGCCGTTTTCCGCGTAGTCGATGGCGTCAGCCAGAATGCGGCTTAACGGCAAGTGCCCCTGGCATTTTTGCGTGCTGTATTCGAGCGCCTTGTCCCACGCCGACACGGCGCCTGCCACACTGTTGGCGGCCAGCACTCCCCGAGTTGGAATGACATCGTAACCCTGTTCGAGATAAAAGCTGGAGGTGAGGTCGCCGGCCAATCGGCCCGATCCGTCGATACTAACGGGGTCGCTGCCTGGTATCTTTATCAGCCAGAAGGCGTCACCGCCGATCCCGGTCATGTGGGGGTAGACTACAGCCAGCGCGGCGGCTGTGGCCACTGCCGCTTCGATAGCGTTGCCGCCGTCTCGCAATACGGCAAGTCCGGCCTGGGCAGCAAGGTTGTGCGGTGCAACCACCATGCCGTGCTTTGCCAAAGTCGATTTCAACATAATTGATTACCTTTTTTGGTTGAGGATGGCATGAACATTACCAGCCCACCACGCCTGGCAGCCAGGTGGCGATCCCCGGGAAAATCATGACGAGTGTCAGCGCAAATGCCTGGATGCCGATGTAGGGCATGACGCCTCGATAAATATCCTGGGTGAGAACTTCCTTGGGTGCGACGCCCTTGAGATAGAACAGTGACCAGCCAAAGGGTGGGGTAAGGAAGGATGTCTGCAGGTTCATGGCGATCAGGATGCTGAGCCAGACGAGGTCGATGCCCGCATGATGGAAGAACGGCAACATCAGTGGGAGTACGATGTACGAGATCTCGATCCAGTCCAGGAAGAATCCCAGCAGGAACAGCAGAACCATCATGAAAATCAACGCGCCCCAGACGCCACCTGGGAGAAACTCAAACAAGGAATCGATCAGGTCGTCGCCGCCGAGTCCACGGAAGCTCAAGCTGAAGATCTGAGCCATAATCAGGACGAAGAAGGTCATGCCGCTGATTTTGAAGGTGGAGTACACGGTTTCGCGTATCACGTGATAACTGAACCGGCCAGACAGAATCACGACCAGCAGGGCTCCCAGCGCACCCATTGATGCCGCTTCAGTGGGTGCCGCGATACCGCCGATAATCGAGCCCAAGACTGCAAAGATCAGCGCGAACGGCGGGAGGACAACCTTGAGGAGGTCCATGATCAGCTGCCCCGTAGGCATGGCATCACGCTCATCCTGTGGGATGGGTGGCATGGAGTTCGGCTTGAGCTTACTCATGATCACGATGTACAGCAGATACATGCCTGCGAGCATCAGGCCCGGAATCAGTGCTGCCGCGAACAGGGAGCCAACCGATGTGCCGGAAATGTCCGACAGGATGATGAGCACCAGACTGGGTGGGATGATCTGCCCCAGCGTGCCCGCTGCGCAGATTGTGCCGCAAGCGATACGTTTGTCGTAACCGCGCCGGAGCAGGGTGGGTAGGGTGATCAGGCCGACCGTGACCACCGTGGCGGCCACGATGCCGGTTGAGGCGCCCATGAGCACACCGATCAGGATGATGGCGATGGCCATGCCGCCGGATTTCTTCCCGGAAACATGGCCAATGATGTCCAGCATTCGTTCGGCCAGCTGGGATTTTTCCAGCAGTACGCCCATGAAGACAAACAGGGGTATCGCCAGCAGCGTGTAGTTACTGACGATGCCAAAAATGCGAAGAGGTAACAGGTTGAACAAATCCGACCCGAAACCGATCAGGCCAAAAACTAAGCCACTAACCGCCAGAGCAAACGGTACAGGAATGCCGCCCAGGATAAGCGCGAACAACGAAAAAACCATGACGATCGCAAGAACTTCCATCTCCATGATTATTTCTCTGACTTATCGTGCTGATATAGGTGAACAAAGGCCTGAATGGTCATGACGACCCCTTGAAGTGAGACGAGAAGGAATCCCAACGGAATAAACGCTTTAATGACCCATCGATACGGCAACCCGCCCGGGTCGGGCGAGCCTTCACCAATGGCATAAGCCATCTGAAAAAAATGAACGGACATGAACGCTATGGTTAAACCGACGGGAATTACGATTAGAAGTGGAAACAGGGCGTCCATCCACATTTTCACCCGGTCGCTGTAGTACTGGTAGAAAACATCTACACGGACGTGCTCTCCCTGTTGCAGGGTATAGGCAGCTGCCATCATGGCGATGACAGCCAGTATGTGCCATTCCAGTTCTTGTTCAGCCACCCAGCTGCGGTGAAACAGATAACGGGCTCCGACGTCAAAGGCCACCAGCAGTACAAGAACCAGAGTGAGCCATGCGACGGACTGGCTGATTTTTTCAATAAACCAATCCAGCCGCCGACTCCAGCGGTATAGTCCTGAGGCGATAGGGTTCGTCAGGACTGATTCCAAAGGCACTGTTGTGTAGACTGATGATGAATCGTGCTCCGTCATGGTTTCTTATCCTCTGGGTGAAACCAATCAAAGATTCTGATTCAGAACGACAGCTTCGCTGAGGTTCAGCCAGACATCCACCTGCTTCTTGTAGGCAAAGTAGTGGTCGTTGACTTTCTTGGCCAATGGATCTTTGCTGGTTAGTGTCGCCAAGGTATCGAAGGTCACTTCACGAAGCTTCTGGATAATTTCAGGTTTCAGCTTCATGACTTTGACTCCGTGGTTGTCTACGAGGTCCTTGAGAGCGGCGGTATTGTTCGCGTTGCACCACGCAAAGCTGACCTGATTGCAGGCAGCGGCGGCATTTTCGATGACAGATTGGAGATCCTTAGGCAATGACTCGAACATCTTCTTGTTCATCAGGAGTTCAGAGACGTTTGAAGGCTCGTGCCAACCCGGGGTGTAGTAGTACTTGGCGCCGTTCATAAGGCCCATTTTGCGATCCAAGTACGGGCCGACGAACTCGGCGGCATCAATTACGCCACGTTCCAGAGCAGGGAAGATCTCACCGCCGGGTAGCAGTTTGACACTGACACCAAGCTGCTCGTATACCTTGCCTGCCAGCCCAGGAATGCGCATGCGTAGGCCCTTGAAGTCTTCGATGGATTCGATGGGCTTGCGGAACCAGCCGGTCATCTGCATCCCTGTGTTGCCGACAGGCAGTGCCTTGAGACCAAACGGCTCATACACTTCGTCCCACAGTTGCTGTCCACCACCCTCATAAAGCCAAGCATTGACGGCCATGACGTCCATCCCGAATGGAACGGCGGTAAAGTACTGCGCAGCAAATGATTTGCCAGCCCAGAAGAACGAGTTACCCCAGTTCATGTCCACGGTACCTTCGCGGACCGCATCGAAACCGGCCAGCGCCGGGATTAATTCACCCGCGGCATAGAACTTGATTTTCAGGCGGCCACCAGACATGGCTTCTACGCGATCGCAGAAGTCTGTCGCACTGCCGGGGCCGCTGCTATAGAAAGGCGAACCCGCAGGATAGGCACAGGTCATCTTTAGTTTGAAGGTTTTTTTGGAATCCGCTTTCGCAATCGCGGGGGCTATTAATGCTCCGCCAGCTAGTACACCGGTGGTTTTCAGGAAGTCTCGACGTTTCATACTCATGATGTGGCTCCAGATAGCACGTTGGCGATGTAAACACCTTGGGGTTTACAAATGTAGTGAACACTGTCTGTTCAAGCAAAGGACGTGCCAATAGGCTGCTTCAACATAAGTTATTGAATCATATTGTTTGGAATTGGTTTTTTGTTGGTAATACGTTTTTTTCGGTGCGTAATACCAAACAAAACCCCAATTAAAATTTGCGATATTTGATCGTTTGTAAACTGTAATTTTCAATTTCGTTCAATTGTATGGTAAGAAGATTGCTTATCCGTGCTAATACAGCACTTTTAATAGATTTGCATTGTTTTTGTATGGCATTGCCCCGTTGTTGTGCATTGGGGCCATGACTGGCCGTTTGGAGGGCTTATGAATCGTCTGGATACCGAAATTGTGAGTTTGCTTATCAAGAACGGGCGGATGTCTTTTGCTGAAATAGCGCGACGGTTGGGGGTGACGCGTGCTCATGTCCGAGATCGTGTTAATGCATTGCAGGAAGAGGGGGTAATCGAGCAGTTCGCCGCCGTGATCAACCCGGAGAAGTTGGGGAAAACCGTTTCAACCTTCCTTGATATCAAGGTGGCACCACAGGGTATTGAACGAGTGGCTCAAGAGTTGGCGGACCAGCCAGAGATTGCGAGCCTGTATATCATGAGCGATATGAAGAGCCTGCATGTACATGCACTGACCGATACTTACGAACGGTTGCATGAATTTGTGCGAGAGCAGGTGTTCAGTCGAGAAGACATATTGAGCGTTGAGAGTTTGACCCTGCTGAAAAGAATCAAGCATCGCCGTGGCGGGCTGCGATTGTAGGGCGCTGGCTTTTTCGGGCGATTCGCGGTGGCTGAATCCAGCCTTGATGGTTGAGGGTATGAGAATGGGTAAGACGTGCTCCATGTGTCCTCGCCGTTGTTCCTTCAATCTTGATTTTTTACACTTTGTCAGCCGTTCCCCTGTAAAATTGTTTACAAAATATCGAATGATTGGCCAATGGTCGTTTTCGGTGGAAATTCTATTAGTTACTGATTTACCGCCGAAATGATCCGACCAGAAATAAATGTAAGCCAATGCTCTTCAGCATGCTCTTAAGGGGGTAGAAAATCTTGTTCACAGTTTCGAACGGAAAAAACTAAAATAAATTGCACACTAAGATTCAAATTGTATACAATCCAGATGAATATTGAATTTCAATGATTTTTGGATTGAGTACACTCTGTCGCAAGGGGGTTATGTGGAAAAATCCAAAGGGTCGAAAAGTCAGGAAGGCATCGTTTATGAGCGTTTGTTCGACGTCATCATCGAGCAAAAGCTGCAACCTGGGGCGAGGCTTACCGAAATATCGCTAGCCGATATTTTCTCGGTCAGTCGCACAGTTGTTCGGCGGGCGCTACTGCGGCTTTCTTACGAGGGCGTGGTGGATATCAAGCCCAACATCGGTGCGATCGTTACAACGACTGAGCCTGAAGATGTTCCTCAATATTTTGAGGCGAGACGGATTGTGGAAGGTGCCCTGATTCGGAAGGTGGCAGGCAAGCTAACCACGTTTCAGGAAGAAACGCTGAATGCGATGGTGCGCGAAGAGAACCGCTATTTCATGGGTGGGAACCGGGCCAGAGGACTTAGAAAGTCCATCGATTTCCACTTTTACATAGCCGATATTGCCAACAACAAACCGTTGGCCGAGATGGGTAAAAAGATGATTGCCCGAACTTCGCTGATTGTGGCGCAGTACAACCTGTCGGGTTCCGGCGGTTGCGCCTGCGTCGATCACTCGGCCTTGGTCGATGTGATGGTGAACGGGCCGGGTGACATTGCAGAAAGCATGATGCATGAGCATCTGCAGCATATCGAGGACAACCTGTATTTTGGCAAACAGAATATAGAGACGGATTTGTACAGAATACTTGAAGTAGACAGGTCGTGATTTCCTGAAAATCAATCGGCCATGAGGGTGAATTATGGATTCCTACATGCTCGAATGGCTGGTTCTGATGACCAAATGGGCGCACCTCATCGTCGGTATTGCATGGATCGGTGCCTCGTTCTATTTCAACTGGCTGGAAGGGCATTTGGAGCGTGGTAAAGGCGATCTGACCCCCGGTGTTGCAGGTGATTTGTGGGCGGTTCACGGTGGCGGCTTCTACCATGTGGAAAAATTTGAAGTCGCGCCCGCCAAACTGCCGGAATTGCTGCACTGGTTCAAGTGGGAGGCGTATTTCACTCTGATCACCGGTGTTGCCTTGCTGGTTCTCGTTTTTTACCGCGCTCCGTCGCTCTATCTTGTCGATTCAACTGTCGCAGATATCTCGCCCCAGATCGCGCTGATTTCTGCTGTTGGTTCGATTGTTGGCATGTGGCTGATCTACGATGCCTTGTGCAAAACGAAACTGGTTGAGAACGGTCTGGCATTTTTCGCCCTGATCTTCGGTCTTATCGCGCTTTACGCTTTGGGTGCATTCCATGTCCTGAGCGCGAAAGCGGCCTTTATCCATGTCGGCGCGGTGATTGGCACCATCATGGTGGCTAATGTCTTTTTCGTGATCATCCCCTCGCAAAAAAAGATGGTTAAGGCCATGCAAGCGGGTGTGCCGCCGGATGGCGATTTTGGGCATCGAGGGTTCATCCGTTCTCTGCACAATAACTACTTCACCTTGCCGGTCCTGTTCATCATGATCGCCGCGCACTACCCGATCGCCTTCGCGAACGAGCATGTCTGGTTGCTGCTTATCATGATTTCGCTAGCGGGTATTTTGATCCGGCATTTCTTCAACCTTAAAAACCGGGGGCGCAAGAACTTCCTGTTCCTGGTGATTCCTCTTTTCTTGATTGCCTTTGCCGTCTGGTTTACAGCACCCAAACCGACTGTGGCGCAGGCAAACACGGAGCAAGTCAGCTTCGATGCGGTTTATCAGGTTATGCAGACGCATTGCATTGTCTGTCATGCCCAGAAACCAACCTTCCCCGGATTCAACGCCCCGCCCAACGGGGTTTCACTGGCGTCGAAAGCAGACATAGAGAAATACCGTGATGCAATATACGCGCAAGCGGTGGCGTCACACGCCATGCCGCTCGGCAACGTGACGCACATGACCGAAGCTGAACGGGCCCTTATCGGTGCATGGATCAAGCAATACAAGCCAGGAGCCAAGCCATGAGCCAAGCCCGAAGTCAGATCATCAACTCGGTCGTGAGTGACGGCTATCCGCGTGATCTGATCGGTTACGGTCAGATACCGCCACAGGTGGCTTGGCCGCATGGGGCGCGAATCGCTGTGCAATTTGTCATCAATTACGAAGAAGGTGGTGAAAACTGCATTCTTGAGGGCGATCCAGCCTCGGAAGCGTTTTTATCCGATGTCATCAATGCCACCCCTCGTGTTGGGTTGCGTCACATGAGCCTCGAATCTTTATATGAATATGGTTCGCGTGCAGGACTCTGGCGGTTACATCGCTTGTTCGGCGAGTTCGGCATACCGGCGACAGTTTTTGCGGTGGGCCGAGCGATTGAGCAAAACCCTGATGCGCTCGAGGCAATGCTCGAGTCAAACTGGGAAATCGCCAGCCACGGTTATCGCTGGATCGACTATCAATCAGTCACACCCGATGTCGAGCGGGCGCATATTCGCCGGGCAATCGAGATTCATAAAAGCATGATCGGGTGCGAACCCGCTGGTTGGTATATCGGGCGCGATACGGCTTGGACGCGCTCGATCCTGCTAGAAGAAGCCAAGCCCCTTTATGATTCGGATTCTTACGCGGACGATCTGCCGTATTGGGTGCCGGGCGCGGGCAAACCGCATCTGATCGTGCCCTATACGCTTGATTCCAATGACATGCGTTTTCTTACAGCGCAGGGTTTCAACTCGGGCGATCAGTTTTTTACTTATCTGAAAGATAGTTTCGATGTGCTCTATGCCGAAGGCCTGGACACGCCGAAGATGATGTCCATCGGTCTGCACTGCCGTATTTCCGGGCGTCCCGGACGGTTGATGGCCCTGAAGCGATTCATCCAGTATGTGTTGGCGCAGCCGGATGTCTGGGTGTGCCGTCGTGATGAAATCGCCCGGCATTGGACGGAAAACCACCCATGTCGATGACCATTGTAAAGATTAACGGACTTTCGGCCGAAGCGTTCGTCGCTGACTTCAAGCCGCTTCTGGAACACGCCGAGTGGGCAATCGATCGGTTGGCAGCGTCCCGTCCTTTTGCCAATCACGATGATCTGAACCAGAAGATCGCCGAAATCGTCCGTTCGGCTGATGCGGCAGAAAAGCGTTCCGCCCTGATCCATCACCCGAAACTCGGTTCCGGGGTTCGGATTCAGGGCTTTTCATCGTCCGAGCAAAGTCAGGCCGGGCTGCATGCACTGACTGCAGACGAGTTCGCGCAATTCGAAAAGGACAATGTGGATTACGAGCAGAAGATGGGCTTCCCATTCGTGGTGGCCGTGACCGGTCTTGATAAGCAGGAAATCATGCAGTTACTTGAATTGCGCATGAAGAACGATCCATCGGTCGAGTTTGTTATTGCGATTGATGAACTGATCAAGATCGCCTGTATACGTGTAGCCAAATTGGTTCCTGACTGACGGGCCCTGCCGCCAGGGATGGTTTTCGATAAGCCCTTAAGTATGTCCTTGAGAAGGAGAGTTGAGTGAACATAGATACCCCAACAAGACTTTCACGCCTAGAGTTAGTTGGCATTACCAAGGCTTATCCTTCTGTAGTTGCCAATCAGGACGTAAACCTGCTCGTTCGGCCCGGCGAGATTCATGCCGTACTGGGTGAGAACGGCGCGGGCAAAAGCACCCTGATGAAAATCATCTATGGTGTGACTAAGCCTGATTCCGGTTCCGTGCTCTGGGATAACCGGGAAGTGTCCATCGAGTCGCCAGCCGAGGCTCGGAAAATCGGAATCGGAATGGTGTTCCAACATTTCTCGCTGTTCGAAACGCTTACTGTTGCCGAAAACATCTCCCTAGCGTTGGATTCGGCCATTGCGCCCTATGAGCTGGCGCAGCGCATCACGGAGGTGTCCGAGCAGTACGGCTTGCCGATTGATCCGCACCGACTGATCCACAGCATGTCAGTGGGTGAACGTCAGCGTGTCGAGATTGTACGCTGTCTTCTGAATAATCCCCGCCTGCTGATCATGGATGAGCCAACTTCGGTGTTGACGCCCCAAGCGGTTTTGAAACTGTTCGAAACACTCCGCCGCCTCGCTTCTGAGGGCTGCAGCATCCTGTATATCAGCCATAAGCTCGACGAAATCCAAACGCTTTGCGACAAGGCGACCATTCTACGGGGTGGCCGAGTGACCGGAACTGCGATTCCGAGTGAGGAAACCCGCGAATCGCTGGCGCAGATGATGATCGGTCGCAGTCTACCGGAATGCCAGATGGCGCCACAGGTCCCTGCAGAAACCCGATTGAGCGTGAAACAACTCAACCTGTCTACAATCGACCCGTTCGGCACCCCATTGAAAAACATCAACCTCGACGTGCGCAGTGGCGAGATCGTGGGGATTGCCGGCATTTCAGGTAATGGTCAGAAAGAATTGATGGCGGCGCTATCGGGTGAGCAACCCATGCTTAAGGGCGCTATGACGACGATTTGTGGTGTGGCAGCCGATCGACTTTCAGCCGGACAGCGGCGCGATTTAGGTTTGCGGTTCGTGCCCGAAGAACGGCTGGGCCGGGGCGCCGTGCCGTCGATGAGTTTGCGGCTCAATGCCCTGCTGACATCGGGTACTGGCGATGGCCTGGTCAACAACGGCCTGATTTCTTACCCTAAAGTTCAGGCCTTCGCGCAGGATGTCATCGCCCGGTTCAATGTGAAGTGCGGTGGTGCTGAGGCTCTGGCCAACAGCCTTTCGGGTGGGAATTTGCAAAAATTCATTGTCGGGCGGGAAATAGCCCAGCGGCCGAAGGTGATGATCGTGGCGCAGCCGACCTGGGGGGTGGACGTGGGGGCAGCACAGATCATCCGGCAGGCGTTGATTGATCTGCGCAACGAGGGCGTGGCCGTGCTCGTAGTCTCCGAGGAACTTGAAGAACTGTTCATGATTTGCGACCGCATCGCCGTGATTGCTGATGGTCGGTTGTCGCCTGCCATTCCCGCCGCCGATACCTCCGTGGAGAAAATCGGCCTCTGGATGAGTGGCGCGTTTGAAGAGGCCAAGGTCGAGGAGGTGCAGCATGCCTAGATTGGAACGCAGGCCCCTGCCCTCGCGGGCGATGATGTTCGCTTCGCCCTTGATTGCGGCGCTCTTGATGCTGGTGACAGGCTACATTCTGTTCAGCATCATGGGCAAAGATCCTCTGCAGGCCTTCTGGGTATTTTTCATTAAGCCACTGACCACGTCCTACGGTGTCAGTGAGTGGTTGCTGAAATCAACACCGTTGATTCTCTGCGGGGTTGGGCTAGCCATCGGTTTTCGTGCACGGGTGTTCAATATTGGTGCCGAAGGTCAGTTCACGATGGGGGCCATCGCCGCTGGCGGCGTCGCACTGTATTTCTACAACACGGAAGCCATCTGGGTGTTGCCGTTGATGATGCTGGCCGGTGTTCTGGGGGGTATGGCCTGGGCCGCGATTCCCGCCTTTCTGCGCACCCGTTTTAACACCAACGAAATTTTGGTCACCTTGATGCTGGTGTATGTGGCGCAGTTATTCCTTGGTTATCTGGTTCAGGGTCCATGGCGTGATCCAGAGGGCTTTAACTTCCCGCAATCGAAGATGTTCACTGATGCTGAAACCGTACCGGCGTTGATCGAGGGTTTCCGGGTGAATTGGTCCTTTATTGTTGCTTTGGTGCTGGTGGCCGTTTCCTGGTTCTTCTCCTTCAAGATGTTTGCCGGATTCCGAATGGAAGTCAGCGGGCAAGCACCCGATGCGGCGCGTTACGCCGGGTTCAGCGAGAAGCGTAATGTTTGGTTTGCGCTTCTGATCAGTGGCGGTCTGGCTGGTTTTGCTGGCATGGCCGAGGTCGCAGGGCCGATCGGCCAGTTACAACCCACCATTTCGCCCGGTTATGGATTCGCCGCAATCATCGTTGCTTATGTAGGTCGCCTACATCCATTGGGCGTCCTTTTGGCGAGCTTGCTGCTGTCCCTGCTTTACCTTGGTGGCGATACGGCGCAGATGGATTTGAACCTGCCTTCGGCCATTACCGGATTGTTCCAGGGATTATTGCTGTTCTACCTGTTGGCCGCCGATATTTTTATTCACTACCGGTTAAAGCCTGATCCGAGTGACGCACGTAAACCTATGGCGCCCCCACCGGAACCCGAAGGAGATATCACATGAGTACCGAGCAAATCATCCTCATTCTTGTCAGTGTCGTGACAGCGGCAACGCCGTTGGCTTTTGCGGCATTTGGTGAGCTGGTCACCGAGCGTGCGGGCGTGTTGAATCTTGGAGTCGAGGGCATGATGCTCCTCGGTGCGGTGATCGGATTCGCGGTAGCAAAGGATTCCGGTAGCTTGGCGTTCGGATTTTTCTGCGGCATGCTGGGCGGTATGGCGATGGCCTTGATCTTCGCCGTGCTCACTCAGCATCTACAAACTAATCAGGTAGCGACGGGCCTAGCGTTGACTCTGTTTGGTGCGGGCTTAAGTGCCTTCATTGGCAAAGCGTATGTGGGCATGTCGATCACTGGCTTGACGCCGGTCACGATTCCCTATCTAAGTGAGATCCCCGTGCTGGGCCCTCTACTGTTCCACTATGACCTTGCGGTTTATGGCTCGTTCGTCTTGTTGTTCGCCTTGATCTGGTTCTTCAAGTCGTCGCGATGGGGATTGATCGTCCGTGCCGTCGGTGAATCACCGGTTTCCGCTCATGCCATCGGTTATCCCGTGATCCGTATTCGTTATTTCGCGATTCTGTTCGGCGGCGCGATGAGCGGTATTGCCGGGGCGTATCTTTCGCTTGCCGTGACCCCGATGTGGGTGGAAGGCATGACGGCAGGGCGGGGCTGGATCGCGCTAGCACTGGTGGTTTTTGCCACCTGGAAACCGATGCGGGTGATGGTGGGCGCTTACCTGTTCGGAGCCGTGACGGTGATGCAATTTTACGGTCAGGGCATGGGCATCCATGTGCCGTCGCAGATTCTTGCCATGCTGCCGTATATCGTGACCATCGTGGTGCTGGTCCTGATTAGCCGTAATCCGAAAACTATTTTGCTCAACCAGCCGATGTCGCTGGGTGTGAGCTTTTATCCGCGTGCATAACTTCGGTGCGCGCACGGATTAACCAAAAAAGAGGATGACATGGCAGAGCGGTTATTAATACGTGACGCCGACGTGGTGGTCACCATGAATGCCGAGCGTGAGGAAATCTTACAGGGCAGCGTGCTGATCGAAGGTGATGCGATTCTGAAGGTGGGCACGGCTGCGGCGATTGATCTCTGGATCACCGAAGACCCGCTGATACGTCAACCCCATCGCACCATCAACGCCAGTGGTTGCGTGGTTCTGCCGGGATTGGTCAATTGCCACCACCATCTGTATCAGACGCTCACGCGCGCCATTGGCACTGGTCGGGGTTACGCGTTGTTCGACTGGTTGAAGATGCTCTATCCCGTCTGGGCAGAAATGAACCCAGAGGCGATTCATGTCAGCACACAGGTCGGTCTGGCTGAGTTGATTCTCTCTGGCGCCACGACGGTAGCCGACCACCTGTATTTGTTCCCTAACGGCTCACGTTTGGACGACGAGATCGTCGCCGCGCAGGCAATGGGGGTGCGTTTTCATCCCACACGCGGCAGCATGAGCCTCGGACAGAGTCAGGGTGGCTTGCCACCGGATCGGGTGGTGCAGTGCGAGAAGGATATTCTGGAAGACAGCCAGCGCGTGATCGAGACCTTCCATGACCCCGCCCCGCGTTCAATGTTGCGTATTGGTCTGGCGCCATGCTCGCCCTTCAGCGTGACGGGCGATCTGATGCGTGAAAGTGCCCGTTTGGCCCGTACCTATGAGAAGGTCGGCCTGCATACCCATCTGGCGGAAACGCTGGATGAGGAGCGGTTTTGCCTTGAAAAATTCGGCAAGCGCCCACTGGATTATGCCGAATCGGTCGAGTGGGTCGGGCCGGATGTTTGGTTTGCCCACATGGTCCATCCCAGCGATGCAGACATCGACCGCATGGCGCATCAGTGCAGCGGCGTGTGCCATTGCGCCAGCAGCAATATGATCCTCGCCTCGGGCATCGCGCCGGTCCGCAAAATGGTGGATCGCGGCGTGCGTGTTGGGTTGGGCGTGGATGGTTCTGCCAGTAACGACGGCAACCATCTGCTGGGCGAAGCGCGTCAGGCCATGTTGCTGCAACGTGTCGGCTGGCCCGGATTCGAATCGAGTGCCGATCGCTTTTCGGCCCGCGAAGCACTGGAATTGGCGACACTCGGCGGCGCACGCGTGCTGGGGCGTGATGACATCGGCAGCTTGGAAACGGGCAAGGCTGCCGATGTGGTGGCCTTCCGGGTGGATGACTTCGGCCATGCCGGGGCTTTGGGTGATCGGGTTGCCGCCCTTTTGACCTGTGCACCGGGCACGGTCTGGCTCTCGGTCATCAACGGGCGCGTCGTGGTGGACAACCATCAATTGATCGGCGTGGATTTGCCTAACCTCATCAAGAAACACAACCTAATTAGCCACGGCATGTTGCGCCGGGCGGGGATTTTATGAACATCGAATCTCTTCACCCTGTAAGAACCGAGCCGACCCGCACACAGATTCTGCACCATCTTCGTCGTTCTAATGAGATTGCATTGAGGGCGCTCGATCTGGGTCGGCATCCCTTCGGCGCCTTGCTGGTCGGGCCGGATCATGAAATGGTGTTGCTCGAACAGTGCAATATCGACACCGTTAATCACGCCGAATCCACTCTGGCTCGGGTTGCCGCCACCAACTATTCGCCTGAATTTCTGTGGCAATGCACGCTTTACACCGCGGTCGAGCCCTGTTGCATGTGTGCGGGTACGGCGTATTGGGCCAATATCGGCCGTGTCGTGTTTGCCATGACCGAAGAGCAGCTGCTGGCAGAAACGGGCAATCATCATGAGAACCCGACCATGAGCGTGTCCTCCCATTATGTGTATGCCCATGGCCAGAAACCGGTTGTGTTGATCGGGCCGGTCGAGGAATTGATCGAAGAAACGCGGCAAGTGCATCGGGATTTCTGGCGGAATAACGACCAAGAGGCTCCCAATGAACAATGATTCATTGCGCGTGATCGACCACCCACTCGTGCAGCACAAGCTGACCTTGATGCGGATGCGCGAAACCACCACTGAGAACTTTCGGCGATTGCTACGTGAAATAAGCCAGGTGTTGGCCTACGAAGTCACCCGTGATCTGCCAACGACCAAGGTACAGATTTCGACCCCACTCACGCAGATGTCCTCGCCACTGATCAGCGGCAAAAAGCTGTGTGTCGCATCGATCTTGCGCGCGGGTAATGGCATGCTCGATGGCGTTCTGGATTTCATGCCCGCCGCCAGAGTCGGGCATATCGGATTGTATCGCGACCCGGACACGCTGGAAGCGGTCGAATACTACTTCAAGATGCCTTCAGATATTGCCGAGCGCCTGATCGTGGTGGTCGACCCGATGCTGGCCACGGGGCATTCCGCTATTGCCGCGATCAGCCGGCTCAAGGCCGCCGGGGCAACAAGTATCCGCTTCGTGTGCCTGCTCGCCGCGCCTGAAGGGGTTGAAGCTTTGCAAAAAGCGCATCCGGATGTAGAAATTACTACTGCTGCACTCGACGAATACCTCAACGATCACGGATACATCGTGCCCGGACTGGGCGATGCGGGCGACCGCATGTTCGGTACCCGATAACGACCTTGTGGAGCGCAAAGCCATGTTTGACCTACTTGTTAAAAACAGTACCTTGCCCGATGGTCGAACCGGAATGGATATCGGGGTCACACAAGGCAGGATCATCGCCATGCAGCCCCAGCTTCCGGCCGAGGCCGAACAGACTATCGACGCAGCTGGGCAGTTAGTTTGCCCGCCTTTCGTCGATGCGCATTTCCATCTGGATGCCACCCTATCGTATGGCCTGCCTCGGGTGAACCAGTCCGGCACCTTGCTCGAAGGCATTGCGCTTTGGGGTGAGCTCAAGCCGTTGCTGACTCAGGAGGCGTTGATTGAGCGTGCAATGACCTACTGCGACTGGGCGGTCGCCAAGGGCTTGCTCGCAATCCGCACGCATGTGGATGTCAGTGATCCGCGACTACTCGCCGTTGAAGCACTGCTCGAGGTGCGTGAGCGCGTCAAACCCTACATCGACCTGCAACTGGTCGCTTTCCCCCAGGATGGTTTGTTGCGCCAGCCACACGGGCTGAAGAACCTGATCCGGGCGCTCGACATGGGGGTCGATGTCGTCGGCGGCATTCCGCATTTCGAACGCACCATGGCGGATGGTGCCGAGTCGATACGCATTCTATGTGAATTGGCGGCCGAGCGGGGTTTGCGGGTGGATATGCACTGCGACGAGTCCGATGATCCCCTGTCGCGGCACATCGAAACGCTGGCCTATCACACGCAACGACTGGGCTTGCAGGGTCGGGTGACAGGCTCGCACCTTACCTCTATGCACTCGATGGACAACTACTACGTGTCCAAATTGATTCCCCTGATGGCCGAGGCCGAGGTCTCGGCCATCGCCAACCCATTGATCAATATCACCTTGCAGGGGCGGCACGATACCTATCCCAAACGGCGCGGCATGACGCGGGTGCCGGAACTGCTGGCCGCCGGGATCAACGTCGCCTTCGGTCAGGATTGCGTGATGGACCCATGGTACAGCTTGGGCTCCGGCGACATGCTGGAGGTTGCGCACATGGGCTTACACGTGGCACAAATGACAAGTCAGTCAGCCATGCGGGATTGCTTCGATGCGGTCACCACCCGGGCGGCGCGCATCCTCGGCCTTGAGGACTATGGTATCGCCATCGGTGCGCGGGCGGATCTGCTGGTTTTGCAGGCACAGGATCCAATTGACGCCATCCGCCTGCGCGCCAATCGATTGGCCGTGATTCGCGGTGGTCAGGTCATCGCCGAGTCGCCGCCCAATGTCAGTCGGCTGTCGCTATCCGGTCGGCCATCCGAGGTTCGCTTCCAGCGTTAAGTCTGCTGTGCGCGGTCATACTTCGGCCATTGCAGAGGGGAGAGCGCTGACGTGGGCGGAAACGATGCGCCAGCCTTCTGCTAAACACACCCAAACCTGAGTTTGGCGCCCAATGGGTTGACCGGGACGGAGGAATTCTGTGGTTGCTATCGCGAAGTTCTGTCCGAAGGCCGTGATGTGCGTTTCGCGCAGTGTCCGTGCCAGTCCTTGCGTCGGTCGAGCCTGACGAAACGCTCGAATGGCTTCAATACCGTACAGGTTTTCGTTGGCGCCAAAACGAATCACGCGTGAGTCGGCCCAGAAGAAACGATCCAACGCTTCCAGATCATTTTTCATGAGCGCCTGTTCGTACTGATTGAAAGCTGCGCGGACCTCTTCAATAATCGTTGACTGGTTGATGTCTCCGCATTGGATATTAGTTGGATGGATTGTTTCGGGTTGAGTAGTCCTGACTTCTGACATATCAACCCCGCGGTGTTCTGCTACTGGCTAGGCCGGTCTGTTCCAGCACCCGCGCCACGTGCAGGCATAAATCCTCCCGCCACGGCGGCGCGATAATTTGCAAACCCATGGGCAGACCACCCTCGGGCCAGAGCGGCGCGATGGCAACCGGCAAACCGATAAAGGAAATGGGCTGGGTCAGCAAGCCCATGTTGGGTCGAGTGGCGAATTCTCGATTGCCGAGTGTGAAGCTGGGCTGTCCAAGCAAGGGCGCGGTGATGGGCGTGGCGGGGGCGATCAGCACGTCAACATCACGGAACAGATGCATCACTCGCTCCAGATACCAGCGCCGATAACGCAATGCCTGTTGATACCAAGCAGCCGGTATCAGCGAACCGGCGATCAGTCGATCCCGCGATAGCGGTTCGAATAGATCGATCTGCGTGCGCAGGCGATCCTGATACAGGGCGCCGCTTTCCGATGCGGTGATCAGGTACGCCGCGGACCGAGCCGCTGCGACACCGGGCAATTCGATTTCGCGTGAAGCGCCCAGTACCCGTGCAGCGGTCTGGCTTGCCCAAAGGGCTTGCGGGCCGGCATGCTCATCGAAATAGCCGGTCAGTCGAGCGATGCGCAGGCCGTCGATGTCTTGATTGAGTCCGCGTCGGGTGGGTTCGATGGGACGCAGGGCACAGGCAGGATCGAGCGGATCGGAGCCTTGCAGGGCATCGTATGCCAGGGCGAGATCTTCCGTCGTGGTCGCAAGTGGTCCGAGGTGATCCAGACTGGAAACGAACATCTGGGTACCGGTTCGAGACAAGCGCCCGTAGGTGGGTTTGAGGCCGAACACCCCGCAAAGCGACGAGGGAACACGAATGGAACCGTTGGTGTCGCTGGCCAGCCCGATCGGCACCAGTCCTGCCGCCACCGCCGCCCCGGTCCCACCGGAGGAACCACCCGCCGAACGTGTCGTGTTGCGCGGATTATGAGTGGCGCCGTAATGGCTGTTTTCGGTGGTAAATCCGTAGGCGTAGGCGTCCATGTTCAGGGTGCCTGCCAAAAGACCACCTGCCCGGTTGAGTTTGTTGACCAGATCCGCGTCCCGGCTTGCTGGTGGACACTGCTCGTACAGTTTCGCGCCGGCGAGCGTGGTGATGCCCTCGACATCGAACAGATTCTTGACGGCATAGGGCACGGCAGCCAGCGGCCCAAGCGGCTGGTTCTGCCGCCTGGCGCTGTCTACCAGTTCTGCTTCCCTACGCATCCGCGGTGCCGTGATTTCCGTGAAGGCATTCAGCGTCGAGTTCACCATTTCGATCCGTGCTAGGGTCGCTTCGGCGATTTCAACGGCCGAGCAGTCGCCCCGGGTAAAAGCATCGACGCATTCGGTTGCCGTGAATGGAAAGCTGGTGTTCATTGAGAGCTGACTCATAGGCGATAGAGGTTGGACGGTTCTTCGTCGATCGATATCGGTTGACTGTCCAGCGTGGCTTTCATCTGGCGGAGCAGGGTGAACTGCTTGACGACATCGAGGCGAAGCTCCGGTGTCAGCGTTATCTGATTCAGTTCGAGTGCCGCATCGACATAGGATTCGATTGCGAGGGTTTTAGGATCAGGATTCATCGGCGGATACCTCCTGTGATTCCGTTTGCGGCGTAGCGTGGGTGAGCGCTTCGAGCGTAGCTGTCCAGCCGACGATGCCGCCCTGTGCGCGAATCATCGCCAGCGTGGCTTGTTTGAATTCGGGGAAATAGCTTTCGGTTGCTTCTTCGACCAGCAGGCATTCATAACCGCGGTCGTTGGCTTCGCGCATGGTGGTTTGCACGCAGACCTCGGTCGTGACGCCGCCGAACAGCAGGTGAGTGATACCGTGCGCCTTGAGAATCTCGCCCAGTTCGGTGGCATAGAACGCGCCCTTGCCCGGTTTGGTGATAATAACTTCGCCGGGCAGAGGAGTAAGTTCCTCGACGAAATCCGCACCGAATTCGCCGTCGATCAGAATGCGTCCCATCGAACCCGGATCGCCGATCCGCAGCGTCGGGTCGCCACGCAGCCGCTTCGCCAGCGGGCAATCTGACAAGTCTGCCGCATGGGCTTCCTTGGTATGGACCACGAGCATGTTTCGCGCACGGCACCAGTCGAGCAGTTCAAGAGCCGCGGTGACGGCGGGCTTTAGACGCGCCACATCGTTGCCAAGCGTGTCGCCGAAACCGCCGGGCAGAATGAAATCCCGCTGCATGTCGATCATGATGACGGCGGTACGGGCGGGAGGAAAACGCCAGGCAAAAGGTTGTGCATCCACGCGCAACGTATCCATGTTCATGCGACCTCCCGTTCATCGTGGTGTCCACCGGCCATATGGTGGCCGATGACGCGCAGGTCGGCGGTTTCGGCAGACGTTTCGTAGACCAGTTTGCCCTCGCTCATCACCGTGATGCGATCGGCGAGCTCCAGCAATTCGTCCAGATCTTCACTGACAAGCAAAATGGCCGTGCCATTGGCGCGTGCGGCCAGAAGCCGGGCGTGGGTTTCGGCCACGGCATTGAAGTCTAGGCCAAATACCGGGTTGGCCACGATGAGCAGATTCACCGGGTTCGATAGTTCGCGTGCCAGCACCGCCCGCTGGACGTTGCCGCCCGAGAGGGTTCTGATCTTGGCATTGATGCCGTCCGTCTTGACGCCGAAGGCCTCGACATAGCGTTGTGCCTGCTGTTTCAGCGCCTTGCGGTTGAGCAGGAAGCCGAAGCGAGCGAGCGGTGGTTGGTCGTAATTGCGCAGCGCCATGTTTTCGGCCACCGAAAGCCCGGCGACACAGCCGTTGCGCAGGGGTTCTTCGGGCAGGGAAAAGACCTTGTGTCGTGCGATTTCGGCGCGCTTACCCGAATACGGTTCACCATCGACCAGCACCTTGCCTGCGGATTTCTTTCGTTGTCCGATCAGTACTTCGACCAGTTCTTTCTGACCGTTACCAGAAACGCCCGCAATCCCCAGGATTTCCCCCGGACGTACGCTGAGGTTAATGCCGTC